>JAZNOU010000022.1:0-2423 GCA_045589295.1 Clostridia bacterium | reverse complement strand
CCGGTGCTTGTCACTCAACAGCAGATACATTAAGACCTTCTCTTCAGATTTTGAAAACGAAGGCAGGATGTAAACTTGTTTCTGCATTCTTTATTATGGATGTTCCCAATTGTGAATTTGGTGCAAATGGTACATTTATTTTTGCAGACAGTGGTTTGAATCAGGATCCTAATCCCGAAGAGCTTGCAGCAATTGCAGCTTCTTCAGCAGAAAGTTTTGAAGCATTGGTTGGTGAGAAAGCAGTTTGTGCAATGTTATCACATTCCACTGTTGGAAGTGCAAAGCATGCATTAGTTGATAAAATGGTTGAAGCAACCAGAATTGCCAAGGAAACATATCCGAATATTACAGTAGATGGTGAATTCCAGCTTGATGCTGCTATTGTTCCTTCTGTTGCTGCTTCTAAGGCTCCTAACAGTGATGTTGCAGGCAAAGCAAATGTACTTATTTTCCCGAATCTTGATTCAGGAAACATTTCATATAAGATTGTACAAAGACTTGCGAAAGCTGATGCATACGGACCTATTTTACAGGGTATTGCAAAACCTGTTAACGATTTATCCAGAGGATGCTCTGCAGAAGATATCGTAGGTGTTATTGCAATTACAGTTGCACAGGCACAGTTAAGTTAATATGTTTTGAAATATGATTTCCCCGAAACCTATTTGTTTCGGGGAATTTTTGAAAGGGATGATGGAATGGAAACCAGATTTTATGTTGTTGATAGTATTGATGGAGATTATGCGCATTTAAGAAGAACGGATATTGATTCCGAAGATTTAAAGTTAGTTGCAAGAGCTTTATTACCTGTTGAAATTATGGTTGGCAGTAAATTGAGATATGAAATGATGCAATATGAAATAGAAGAGTAGTTGTTTAAAGAATAAGAACAAAGAGTCCGCAAACGGACTCTCGCGTCTGGCGCGGTTGCGGTAGCAACATCTTCCTTGCGCGAGTGTGCATCCAATGTTGTCAACTTAGACTTTAAAAAGTACTTGACAAAGTGCGACTATCATTTTTTGACTTTTTATGTTATACTCTATTTGTTTCATTTCGGTTTTATTAAATACAACACTTATAGTTAATGCTGTATTTACGCCGATTTAAATTAAGGTTGCGTTCACATTTACGATTGGGCCGTATCTGTGAACGTTTCTTTTTGCAACATTCAATCAGATTTATTATTTCTTCTACTATCCCTATTTTTTTTAGAACCAAACCACTTATTATACTATTTACTCTATATATCAAGAAACTTTTTCTTGTTTGATATGGTTTCGTTGCCTGTTCATCATTCTGTAATTCTTCATCAATTTCTTGTTTTATCAGACTACATATATTGGTCAAAAACAGATTTATATAAAAATCTTGCTTTATGCATATACTTTTTTTACCACTAAAGTTTTCTATTTCGAAACAACTCTTGATTTCTTTATATTTTCCTTCAATTCCCCAACGTAGGAAATATAACTCTCTAAATTGTTCATGACTTATTTCCTCTGGTGATATATTACTGATCAAGTATTCTTTTGTTCCATTTTCAAGTTCTACCTGTATTGTTCTGATTGTTCGACATTTATTCCTGCATTTTCTATAGACTTCACCGTCTTCAGTGTTGCTTCTTAGTCTACTCATTTGTTCTTTTACGCGTATAACGAACTTAATGTTATTATTAAATAAAAAACCAAGAAATTCATATGATGGATATCCTCTGTCAAACACTATAATGCTATTTTTCTTCATTTTTTCAGTTATAGAATCCTCTAATAGTCTTTCTGCCATACTTCGTTCACTCGTTTTATATGGAGCTATGATTCCATCAAGAATTACGTCATTCAACACGTCGTATAGCAACGAAGCACTTGCTCCGGCCATTCGAGTATTAAAGTGTGATTTTATGCATCCAAAATCTTTTAAAGTTTCATCCGTTGTTGGAAGTTGCAAGTCTGTTCCATCTATTGCATATACTTGATAACCATTCCACTCCTTCTTAAGGCCGGAATTATCTACAAATGTTCTGGCTGAAAGTCTTAAAAAATCATGAAAAATCTCTTCAGGTAATAACTGTCTTGCTTTTGATATTGCTTGACGTGATACAGGTGAGGTTCCCTCCGGCATCCATTTAGAAAACCACTTATCTAACTTAATATCTAATCCGTTTGTGGAACGTTGCAACAGAAAAGCAACCAACTCTGATAACGGCATGCTTCTCCTTCTGGTAAAAGAAGTATCTTTACATGAAAAGTATTTTTCCTTTAGGGAACGATGGTTTACTTGCTTTTGTAATTCAACAAAAATATTTTTTACAACATTTAAATAACTCATAATAGTACCTCGCAATCAATTAGTCTATAATCAATTGCGGGGCAACATTTTTTAATGACTTTGTCAAGTGTTTTTTTTATATTAAGTTGACAACATTG
>JAZNOU010000021.1:0-100635 GCA_045589295.1 Clostridia bacterium | reverse complement strand
AGGAAAGTGACCAGTTAAGCATGTTCGACCCGCGGGACCCATTTATGGGTAGTAAGTAGCAGTTGCATGGCTGGCAGGCCAATAAAAAACGCACTTGTGCGTCGCCAGTAGCATTAGGGCTATGCCCGAAAATGAAAAACCACCCGCTATGCGGGTGGATATTTATTGTTGTTGTGAATACAACAAGGTTTTGGGGTACCGACAGCAATCTTTAATGGCAATATCGGGTCTGGTTCTTATTTTAAAATGTTTTCAATTGCTTCAATAAGCATTGATTCGTTTTCAACGGTAACTTTTCCTTGTGCGTAATTTCCTCTGCCGCCACCTTTACCATTTAGTGTGGTATTAATTGTTTTTACAATGTCAGACACATCTAAATCAGAACTTACAACATAAAAATAATCTGTTTCTGTTGACTTTGAAAATAAAACACAAAGGGGAGTTCCATTTTCAATTATTGTGTTAGCACAATGTCTTAAATCATCATAACTTAAATCTTTTGAAATTGAGTATAAATTGTTTCCAACAGATATTGTTTTAAGTTCAGCAAGAGCAAGTCTTTTTGACATATTCTGATTTAATGTTTTAAACTCATTTAACGCCTCATTTTGCTTAATAACTGCATCTTTAACTTCATATCTCGGAGTTGATAATAATTTCATCAGCGCC
The DNA here is from genome assembly GCA_045589295.1 of Clostridia bacterium. Classification (GTDB taxonomy): domain Bacteria; phylum Bacillota; class Clostridia; order RGIG6154; family RGIG6154; genus RGIG2094. The sequence goes on along the minus strand of JAZNOU010000021.1, from coordinate 99,966 downwards.
TTGTTTGATTCGCTTAAACGAAGATAATCTTTAAGTGCATTAATACCTGCAGTCATTTCTACTCTTGTGCCTTGTCTGTGTGGAGCAAATTCCAGAATTTTTATAATTCCTATTTCACCTGTTTGCTTAACGTGCGGTGCACAACAAGCACAACAGTCAATTCCGTCAATAGTAATTAATCTTAAGCCGCTGTCTATATCAAGCTTGCTTCTGAAACTTAAGTTTTCAGCATCTTCTTTAGATGGGAAAGAGGAAGAGATTACCGCATTTTTATAAATTGCTTTGTTGCATTCAAGTTCAACTTTTTCAATATCTTCCAATGAAAGCGGACCACTGAAATCTACTGTCATAGTTGATTCGTTCATGTGAAACCCTGAGTTTGTATAACCAAACATTGAATGAACAATTCCTGATACAATATGTTCACCTGAATGACTTTGCATTTTAGAATATCTTAAATCCCAATCAATTTCGCCTGATACTTTTTCATCTACGTTTATTGCAGATTCTGCTTTGTGAACAATTTCTTCACCACATTCTTGAACATCAATGATTTTTATTCCGTTTATAATTCCGGTATCGGCACCCTGACCGCCACCTTCAGGACAGAAAGCGGTTTTATCTAAAATTATATCGTAAAAATCGCCGTTTTTTTTGCAAGCTAAAACTGTAGCTTCAAATTTTTTTAAGTAGGCGTCAGCATAGTATAATTTTTCTGTCATTTTATCATTCCTTATATATTATTTCATAATTGCATTCAGTTTTAATAAATTCTGACCTTTTTTCATTGCTGTCAAAGAGGGAATAAGCAATCAAAAGTTTTGCATAAGCGGTTTCTAATGTGTAACCATATAAAAATACTATTTTTGAATGGGCTATAGTACTTACGGTTTCATATATTTCTCCGTTTAATTTTGACGGAGAAATGTAGGTATCTATATCTTTTTCCAATTTGCTGCAAACTTTAATCAAATGAAGAACTGAATTTTTGCTGTTTTGTTCTGCACAAGCAGTTCCTGAATGGAAGGTGCTATGCAAAACAGCACGAAAGTTTGAGTAATCATACACACTGTAGTTGATGCCAACGTATGGCTGGATTAGTAATATGCATTCTGAAAGTTTTGGACAATCATATATGGATATAAATGATTTAGTATTTTCCTTTGGATACATAGTTTCTATTTGGCTTAAGTAAACCTTATAGTTTTCATCACAAATATCAGTTATATCAAGCATACCACAGCTGTAAAAGTCATCGGAATAGTTTTTGCATTGTTCAAGTCTTGAACCTAGGTGCAAATACATTCTGTTATCTGATGGATTTTTGTAAGTTACATACACGTTTGGAGTAATGCCTTTTGCAATCAATTCAACTGCAGCTTTAAAGTTTTCATTTCCGTTAGAATCTTTTGCATCAAGTCTTCTATTAGAAGATACAAAAAACACAGGAATATCCGTTGTGCTTAAGAGCATTGAAAAAAGTGCGGATGAATAGGCGAGTGTGTCAGTTCCATGAGCAAAAATAATACCATCGTATTTTTTTTTGCTTGTATAATTAACATATGTTTGTATAATGGCATTCCATTTGTCAACAGTCATATTTTCGCTTAAAATAAATAAATTTTCTGTTAAATCAATGTTAACATTTTTAGCATAGGGTGAATCAGAGTTTTCAAAATTAGCTTTGATTAAAGCACCTGCATTTTCGCTTACTGATAAAGTACCATCTTTGTTAATGGAAGTGCAAATTGTTCCGCCCACTAATATAAGCAAAATATTTTTCATATTTTCTCCTGTAATTTGGCGGAAGTAAAATTTTACTTCCGCCAAACAAGTTTTGTTATTTTAATTTTTCTTCAAGAAGAGTTTTGATAATCTGTGGGTCACCTGCACCCTTAAGTTCTTTCATACAAGCACCAAAGAGAGCCTGAAGCGCTTTAACTTTACCATTTTTAAAGTCTTCAACAGCCTGTGCATTATCAGCAATAACTTTTTCAATAACGGATTCAATTGCTGATGAATCAAACTTTTTGTCAAGACCATTTTCTTTGCAGTAAGCAACTGGATCAACATCGCTTTCAACAACTGCGATTAAGATTTTCTTACCTGCATTTCTGTTGATCTTACCATCATCTACCATTTTAATAATGGTTGAAAGTTTTTCTGCAGTAACATTAAGCTCGCTTAATGTCTTGCCGTCTTTTCTTAAAATACCTGCACAGTCTGTAAGAATCCAACCTGCAGCATCTTTTGCGTTACAACCCATTTTAACAACATCATCTAAGAGTGTACTTAATTTGTTGTTTGAAATGAGCATATCAATTTCTTTGTCGGAAATTCCTGCAGCGCGATAATCTTCTGCTTTTTCATCAACAGCGGCAGGCTTATTAGCCTTAATCTGTTCAAGCCATTCATCATCGATGATAATAGGCATAAGGTTTGCATCAGGGAAGTAGCGGTAATCTGCTTCTGTTTCTTTATTTCTCATAGCAAATGTTTTTCCGCTTACATCATCAAAACGTCTTGTTTCCTGAACGAGTTCTTCAGTTTCAAATTCCAAAGCATCAATATGACGCTGTGCTTCATATTTGATTGCTTTTTCAATTGCTTCGAATGAACTCATGTTTTTGATTTCTGTACGAACGCCAAATTCTTCGCTTCCTTCAGGACGAACAGAAATGTTAACATCGCAACGCATTGCGCCTTCTTCACATTCTGAAATTCCGCCAAGGATGAACATTGATTTTAATTTGTTAAGATAGTTTACAACTTCTTCAGCACTTCTGAAATCAGGCTGAGTAACAATTTCAATTAAAGGAACGCTTGTTCTGTTGAAATCTACATATGAAGAATTTCCCATATGCACAAGTTTACCTGCATCTTCTTCCATGTGAATCTGTTTAATACGGATATCTCTTGGACCCAAAGATGTTTTTAAAGTTACCAAACCATCTGTGCAGATCGGATGGTTAATCTGAGTAATCTGATAGGCACAAGGGAGGTCAGGGTAGTAGTAGTTCTTTTTGTCAAATGTTGTATATTTGTTAATGTTACAGCCCAGCATAAGACCTGCAGTTGCTGCAAGTTCAACAACTCTTTTGTTCATAACAGGGAGCATACCCGGCATACCACTGCAAGCAGGACAAACGCAATCGTTTGGCTCATTTGCTGATGAATGACCACCGCATGAACAGAAAATTTTAGAGTTTGTGTCAAGTTCAACGTGTGTTTCAAGACCAATAACTATTTCGTAGTTCATATTATTTGTCCTCCTTTTCCAAAGCGTTTGCAAGGCTTAAAAGTGTGCTTTCTGAGAAGTGTTTTCCAACAAACTGAACGTTTTTGCAAGCAAGCGCCGGAACGCCGATGAGGTTTGCAAGAGAAGTGAATACACTTTCTTCAAACACTTTCATAAATGCATCTTTAATATCATATTTTTCGTATGAAGTTTTGCTTGATACAGGTGTTAAAACTGCATCATATTCTTTCATTAAAGCTTCAAATCTCTCAGCAATAACTCTACGAACTTTTAAAGATTTATCATAGCAATCTTTATAACGATTTTTTGAAAGAACATCAGAACCGTATAAAATTACTGCTTTTGTAAGGAAATTAAATCCTTCAGTTCTTGAATTAACATAAAGTTCATCAATGTTTTTATATTCTTTTGCTCTGTGGCCGTATTTAACACCATCATAACGAGATACGTTGTTGCATGTTTCTGCAGTCATAAGAATCTGCCAAGCAGTGTTTGCGGTATCAAAAATATCAAATGAAATTTCTTCAACTGAAACACCCTGAGCTTTAAGCACATCAATGCTTTTTTCAATTTCTTTTTTTGTTTCATTATCTGCTTTTTCAAAAAGTTCTTTTATTAAAGCAACTTTTTTGCCTGATGCAGAAGAAATTGTATAGTCGTAAGTTTCATTTCTTAAGCTTGTGCCATCTTTGTCATCGTGACCTGCAATTACATCCATGATTTCTTTAACTTCAGATGTGTTTTTTGCATAAACGCCAACCTGTTCACCAGATGCAGCACAAGAAATAACACCATAACGTGAAACTGTACCGTAGGTAGGTTTTAAGAATGAAACACCTGAAATTGCAGCTGCACGTCTTGGAGCGCCGTTCATATCAACGCCTAAAGCGGCTTTAACTTCGCCTTTTGCAACTAATTCTGCTGCAGCACCTTTTAAAGTGTCTTCTTTTTCTGAAAGGTAAGAAAATTCACCGACTAAATCAAGACCAAACTCACCAACGTGAGATTTTCCTGAAATTTTATAACCTTTGTTTTCAAGTCTTGTAACAGCTTCTGCACTAAAGAGAGGTTTGAAACCGCTTAAAATTTTAGAACCTGCAGTTGCTTCAACATCTTTTACAAGAATTGTGTCGTCAATAGCAATGTTTCCATCACCAATTTTTGTAGCATAGAAATTCATTTTAAACACCTCACTTTACAAGTCTTGGTACTTGCCAACTGTCATCGTTGCGTTCAGGAGCGCCTTCTAAAAGGCTTTCTCTTGAAAACGGCTGATTGCGAACGTCTTCACGCAATACATTGGTCATTGGCATAACGTGTACCATTGGTTCAACATCATCTGTGTTAGTTTTTGCTAAAATCTGTTCTTTTTCATTCATGTTTCCGAAAATACCCTGAACAAGTGCCTCTTCTTCATCAGTAAGAGAAAGCTGATTAAGCTGCTGAGCGTTTGAAAAAGTAGAACGTTTGCCAGAAGATGCTTTATTTGCACCTGTTGATGCAGCACGTTGTGCTAAAGCACTGCCACTGCCTAAAAGGTGAACATCTTCAAGCTGTTGATTTGTAACTTCGCTTGGAGCACCTAAGAGTAAGTCCTGAGCATTACCATTAAGAGGGAATGCGATAACATCAAGAATTTTTTCTTCATCAGTAAGAAGCATAACCATACGGTCAATGCCAGGTGCCATACCTGCATGAGGAGGAGCACCATACTGGAATGCTGTATAAAGAGCATTGAAACGTTTTTTGAGTTCTTCTTCAGGATAACCTGCAATTTCAAATGCCTTTCTCATAACATCTATATCGTGGTTACGAACAGCACCTGATGCAAGTTCTATACCGTTACCAACAAGGTCGTACTGATATGCTAATACTTCAGTAGGCTCTTTGTTTAAAAGAGCGTCCATTCCGCCCTGAGGCATAGAGAATGGGTTGTGAGTAAAGATTGTTTCGCCTGTTTCTTCATCAATTTCATACATTGGGAAGTCAACAACAAAACAGAATTCAAATGCATCTTCATTTATAAGATCAAGCTGTTCCTTTTTTGCAAGCCACGTTCTGATTAAACCTGCTTTTTTCTCAGTATCGTTTTTCTTTTCATCACAAATAAAGAACAGGGTTTCATTTTCTTTTACGCCTGTAAGAGAAATGATTTCAGCTTTTTTATCATCTGTTAAGAATTTGGCAATAGGACCTGCGAACACGCCGTCTTTAAGTGTGATATAACCAAGACCGCCAAGACCAACCTCAGGTGAAGTAGCAAACTTAAGAGAATCTTCAAAGAATTTTTTAGATTTTCCAAAGCAGTTTGCAACAATACCACGGACAGGTTTTCCTTTAAAAGCAGGGAAGCCAACAGTCGAGAAAAATTCTGTAAGATCACAAATAATAAGCGGGTTTCTTAAATCAGGCTTATCTGAACCGTATGTCATCATTGCATCTGCATAAGTGATACGTCTGAATGGCTTTGGAGAAATCTTTTTATCTGAGAATGTTTTGAAAGTGTCGTAAATTACATCTTCACAAACATCTAAAACTTCTTCTTGTGTTGCAAATGCCATTTCAAAGTCGAGCTGATAAAATTCACCGGGTGAACGGTCAGCACGTGCGTCTTCATCCCTGAAGCATGGTGCAATCTGAAAATATCTGTCAAAACCTGACACCATTAAAAGCTGTTTAAACTGCTGTGGTGCCTGAGGAAGAGCATAGAATTTTCCCGGATGCTTACGGCTTGGCACCAAAAAGTCTCTTGCACCTTCAGGTGATGATGCAGTAAGGATAGGTGTTTGCATATCTAAGAAACCCTTGTCTTCCATTTTGTTTCTTAAGTGGCGGATAATCTGTGAACGTTTAACAAGATTATCATGGTTTTTTGGATTACGAAGGTCAAGATAACGATATTTAAGTCTTAATTCATCCTTGCTTAATCTTGATGCACGAACGTCAAAAGGAAGCATGTTTTGACTTTTTCCAAGCACCTTAAGAGTATTTGCCACAAGTTCAACATTACCTGTGTCAATTTTTTCGTTAACTGTTTCTAAAGCACGTTTTTCAACTGTGCCGCTAACGGTGATAACAGTTTCACGGTTAACATCTTTTAAAAGAGATTCATCGTGAACAACAACCTGAGTTACACCTGTGTAGTCACGAAGGTCGATAAATATAACGCCACCGTGGTCACGCACAACATCAACCCAACCTGCAAGTTCAACAGTTTTGCCGATGTGCTCATCACGTATGTCGTTACAAAATAGAGTTCTGTACATGATATTTTCCTCCTACTAAAAATAAAAAATCCCGGGAATATAAGAATATTCCCGGGACGAGTAAACAAAAGTTTAACCCGCGGTGCCACCCGCATTGACACTAAGCTGTGTCCGCTTTTATAAATATTAAAATAACTTAAATTGGAGTGTTCCCAAACTTACTACTCATCTCAAATACGCTTTCAGTCCACGGCGTATTCTCCCTTTCAGACTTTCCACAAAAGCTGAGTCTCCAACACAAATAGTATAGCAAAAAAATTTTTCTTTGTCAACACTATTTTCCCCGAATTTCTTGGTAATATTCGCATTTTTTCTGTAATTTATATTATATGATTTCTAAATATGTTGACAATGTAATTATATATATGTTATTATGTTACTTAGAAATCTTGGATATATTTTGCAATAAAAAGAAATGCAGAGCAAGTTGCTTTAATGACACCCGATGCAGATGTCTCTGTCTGCATCGGGATATTTTTTTAGTGCCGTTTTGGGTGCGTAGTCGAGGTTTCGTAATGTTAGCGAATTATTGTTGGGAGAATAAATTTTGAAGAAAATAAACAATCAACTTATATCGCAATTATTCAAATTTGCAATTGTAGGTGGTATTGCCGCGGTTGTTGATGTAGGAATACTTATAATACTAAAAGAATTATTGCACATTAATGTGCTTTTTTCTTCAATGATTTCTTTTTGTGTTTCGGTAACAGTAAATTATATTTTAAGTATGACTTTTGTTTTTAAAGGTAAAGAAAAAAGCAGAGTTAACGAGTTTTTAATTTTTGTTGTATTAAGCATTGGCGGATTATGTATTAATCAGCTTGTGCTTTGGGTTGGTATTAACTTAATGTCCATATATTATCTGACGGTGAAAATTATTGCTATGGTAATTGTTCCTGTTTATAATTTTATTACACGAAAAATATTTCTTGAATCTAAGGAAAAGTAAAAAAATATTAAGTTGATTAACATTAACGATGTACGGGGTGGTAAGAATGCCTGAAAAAACATTAAAAAAACTTAATACATATATTCAGCCTCAATGGAAGGTTTGTTTTTTTGCGGCTATAATTGTGGGATTGTTTGCACACTTTTATAAAATCACAAATTGGTTGCCTAATTGGGATTCGCTTGTTTTCAGATACGATTCGCAAAATATGATTGCCCTTGGCAGATGGTTTTTACCCGTTGTGTGTTCATTTAGTTCGTTTTATGATTTGCCCTTTTTTAATGGGATAGTAACAATTATTTTTCATGCTTTAAGTACTGCTTGTATATGTAAAATACTTAACGTGCAGAAAAATGTGACAGCTTTTATTATAGGTGCAGTAATCGTTTCGTTTCCTACAGTTACATCTGTTCTTATGTATAATTATGTGGCTGATGGTTACAGCGTTGCATTTTTGCTTTCAACAGTTGCTGCGATGTGTTTAACAAAGGAAAAACCGCGTTACGTTTTATCTGCGATTATGATTGCTTTATCAGCAGGAATTTATCAGGCGTACATAACAGTAACAGTAATGCTTGTTATGATTGATTTGATTGATAGGGTAATTTATCACAATATGTCGACCAAAGACATTTTTAAAAGAGGCATCAGCATATTTTTATCTGGACTTGCGGGAATGGTTTTATACTACATTATATTGAAAATTTTACTTGTAATTTACCAGGTTGGATTACTTGACTATCAAGGACTTAGTTCTTCTTTAACATTATCAAATATAGACTTAGCAGGTTCTTTGTACATTATCAAGGAAACTTTTGTTAATTGTTTCTTTCAATTCTCAGATGGGTTGAACGTATTTACCTTTATTAATATTGTTATTTTTATATTTACACTGTTACATTATATTAAGTACATATTTATAAATAAAATTTACAAAACGCCGATTAAATTTTTTATTTTGATTGCTATGGGATTTATGCTTTTAATTGGAGCAGGGATATTGGCATTTATCAATGCGCAGATTGATTACCATAATTTAATGCTAATGGGCTATTCTGTTTTCTACCTGTTTTTTATAATCCTATACGAACGAGGAGAAGAGTGCTCTTGCATTAAATCATGGGCAATTGTGATAATCTCTGTTGTTTTGATTTTTAATCAGGTGATTATATCGAATGTAAGTTATCATAAGGCGCAGATGGCTTATGAAAGGTCGTATGGTGTTTTAATACGTATAGCTGACAGAATAGAACAAATTCCAAATTCGGATAAGTGCGAGAAAATTATGGTTGTAGGGGCACTTGAAAACAGTAAAGAATACAGTGCAAATTTGCCACCTGATATTACAGGAATAACAGATGGGTACATAATTCGTGCTGATGATGAAACAGTAAGCCAGAGTGTGTTGTGCAGTGCTTTAAACGATTATTGCGGAAAGAATTATAAATTTTTAAGCGGAGATAATAAAAAAGCTTTAATGAAAAACAGGAAAGTTGAGGATATGCCAATCTGGCCGGCAAAAGACAGTATTAAAGTTGTTGATAATACGATAGTTATAAAACTCGGGGTGGAGAGTGAGTAGAAGGTGATATATATATGCGCTGATGATTATGGCTTATGTGATATATCGTCAAAGAGAATAACAAGATGCGTTAATGATGGTGCTTTGAATAAAGTCAGTGTATTTCCAAATTTTGATACAACTGGGTTAGATGAATTGTGTTCTTCTAAAAATGTTGAGATCTCCCTTCATATTAATCTGGTTGAGGGAAAATGCATTTCGCAAGCAAAAAATATTAATTTGCTGGCAAATGAAGACGGGAGTTTTAAACATTCGTTTGGTGGATTATTTTTGCATAGTATTTTTAATAAGAGAAAGTTTGAAGCTCAGGTTTACGAGGAGGTTAAATCTCAGGTTTTATTGTGGAGAGATAACTTTTCTGTAAAAACTGAGTTGTTGATTGACAGTCACCAGCACACACATATGATTCCGGGTGTGTTTAAGGCGATTGTTAGAGTTATCAAAGAGGAAAAAATAAATGTTAAGTATCTGAGAATTCCCGCAGAACCGGTGTTGCCTTATATTAAAACTCCGTCGCTTTATTTTACTTACAATCCTATAAATATTATTAAGCAGTGGTTGCTTAAATTTTTGTGGGTGGTTAATAAAAGACACTTGGGTGGATACAAAATTCCTACAGCATATTTTTTTGGTATTCTCTTTTCGGGAAGAATGGATGAAAAAAGGGTAAAAAAGATTTTACCACATTATTTAAAAATAGCAACTAAAGAAAATAAAGATATAGAAATTCTATTTCATCCTGGATACCTTGAGAAAAATGAAGTTGAATTTTCGGATAGTATATGTTTTAATAAATTTTATTTATCAAAAAACAGGAAAACAGAATTTGATACGGTAATGAGTCAGGAAATGAAAGTGATTTGTGATAAATAAAGCGTTTTGTGGTGAGGTGAAGTATATGTTGACAATAGTTATCCCGGTATATAACGAAGAAAAATGTATTTATAGAGCGTACAATACCGTGCAGGAGATATTAACAAAAAATAATATTAAAAGTGAATTTGTTTTTGTAGATGATGGTTCGAACGACAGAACATATGAAATAATAAACGATTTGTCGTTAAAAGAAGAAAATATAACAGGGGTGCATTTTTCAAGAAATTTCGGTAAAGAAGCAGCGATATCTGCAGGACTTGCAGCAGCAAACGGTGACTGTGCTGTTGTAATTGACTGTGACCTTCAACACCCGCCACAAAAAATAGTAGAAATGTATCGTTTGTGGGAAGATGGTTATGAAATCGTTGAGGGTATAAAAAAACAGAGAGGAAATGAAAAAAAGACCTATGGATTTGCAGCGAAGCTGTTTTATACTGTTATAAGTCGTATGGTCGGGTTTGATATGTCCAATTCTTCTGATTTTAAGCTTTTGGACAGAAAAGTAATAGATGTATTAAATAAAATGCCCGAGAGAGGTTTTTTCCGTGCAATTTCATACTGGGTAGGATATAAGAAAGCTATAGTTGAGTTTGATGTTGAAGAGCGTATTGATGGTGAATCAAAATGGTCATCATTAGGTCTTGTAAAGTATGCACTTTCGAATATTTCATCATATTCAACGGCGCCAATGCAAATTGTAACAGTTCTTGGCATGTTGATGCTTGTAATATCGGTTATATTTGGCGTATGGGCACTCGTAGATAAAATAATTGGTAGAGCAATTGAAGGAATGACAACAGTAATAATTATCACAATCTTTATCGGAAGTATAATTATGATAAGCCTTGGTGTTATAGGTTATTATATTGCACGTATTTATGAAGAAATCAAAGGAAGACCTAAATACATAATATCTTCTACCAGTAAAAGTAAATGTGTTGTAAAAAAAGGAACTGAGTAAAACTCAGTTCCTTAAATTTTTATTCTTTACCTGTCCAGCAGTATGTGCAAAGCTTACAGGGGTCAATTCCTATTGCCTTGATAAGTCCGTCAAGACTTTGAAATTCAATAGATTCAAAATTTAGGTTTTTGGCAATAGCTTTTCTTAAATTTTTACCTCTTTCGGTAGAAGCGTCGCTGTATTCGTCAAGGTGTTTCATTCCCTCAAGACCTTCTAATTCCATAATTGTTTTTGTGGTAATAAGTTCCATATCACCGTTTGAACGTGAAAAATTCAAAAATTTGCAACTGTGCATAATTGGGGGACATGCAGAACGCATATGAACCGCCTTGGCACCATTTGAATAAAGAAAATCAACAGTTTCTTTAAGCTGAGTTCCGCGAACGATGGAATCATCAACAAACAAAAGATTTTTGCCTGAAATAAGTTCGTTAATTGGAATTTGCTTCATCTTGGCAACTTTTGCACGTTCCGACTGCATAGTAGGTGTAAAGCTTCTTGCCCAGGTAGGTGTATATTTTATAAAAGGACGAGAAAATGGTATTCCGCTTTTGTTTGAATAACCAATAGCGTGTGGTGTGCCTGAATCAGGAACGCCGCTTACATAATCAACGCCTTCTGCGTTTTTTAAAATTGCATCATTTTCTGCTAAAATTTCACCATTTCTGTTTCTCATTACTTCAACGTTTACGCCCTCATAAACAGAAGTGGGGTAGCCATAATATGACCATAAAAATGAGCAGATTTTCATTTCGTTTCCGGGCTCTGCAAGCACAGTAAGACTGTCTTTTGAAATTTCAACAATTTCGCCCGGCCCAAGTTCTTTTTCAAACTCAAAGCCTAATTTATTTAAAGCAAACGATTCAAATGATACTGCATATCCGTCTTCGCATTTTCCAATCAAAACAGGAAGTCTGCCAAGTCTGTCACGTGCAGTAATAATGTTTCCGTCATCTTTTAGAATAAGAATAGAAGCAGTTCCCTCAATTTCACTTTGAGCAAACTTGATACCGTCGACGTAGTTGTCTTTTTGGTTTATAAGAGATGAAATAAGCTCACAAGAGTTGATTTTTCCTCCCGTCATAGCCTGAAAATGACCATTTAAATTCAAATGTTTGTCAATCAGTTCGTCAGAATTATTAATTACACCGATAACACAAATTGCATAGGTGCCAAAATTTGAACGAATTAAAAGAGGTTGGGGGTCATAGTCACTTATACACCCAATTGCAGAATTGCCATGCATTTCTTCAAAAACTTTGTCGAATTTTGTTCTAAACGGCGAGTTTTGTATGTTGTGAATTTCGCGTTGTAAACCATCGTTAATATCATAAGCTGCCATACCGCCACGGCGTGTGCCCAAATGAGAATGATAATCAGTACCGAAAAACACGTCAGAAACCGCATCGTAAGAACATACCGCTCCAAAAAATCCACCCATTTTAAAACCTCCGTTTTCTTTTAAAAATACCTTATTATTATACTTCAAAATAGCTTGTTTGTCAACAAATTAAGCTGTGAATTATTGCATAAATTCTAAAAAAGTGGTATACTAATTAAAAATACTTTTAGGAATGATTTTATGAAAAAAGGACTTGTTATGGAAGGTGGCGCAATGCGCGGAATGTTTACCGCAGGCGTTACTGATGTTTTAATGGAAAATAAAATCGACTTTGACGGTGCAGTTGGAGTTTCAGCAGGTGCTGCTTTTGGTTGTAATATTAAATCAAGACAAATAGGAAGAGCACTCCGATATAATATGAGTTATTGCAATGATAAAAGATATTGTAGTGTTAAGTCGCTTCTTACAACTGGTGATTTGTTTGGTGCAGAGTTTTGTTATCACACTTTGCCTGATAAACTTGATGTGTTTGATGCCGAAACTTTTTATTCAAACCCAATGGAATTTTATGTTGTCTGCACCGACGTTGAAACAGGGAGACCTGTTTATAAAAAAATTGAAAAAGAAGATAAAGAAAATTTCGGGGAATGGGTAAGGGCATCTGCATCATTGCCGCTTGTTTCAAGAATTGTTGAAATTGATGGATTAAAACTTTTAGATGGTGGAATTTCTGATGCAATACCAATAAAATTTGCTGAAAGCATGGGTTATAACAAAAATGTTGTTATTCTTACAAGACCTAAGGATTATGTAAAAGGCATAAGTAAATCAATGAAACTTGTGAAGTTTATGTTAAAGAAATATCCTTTTTTGTCAGAAGCTATAGAAAAAAGAGGGGATATGTATAATAAAACCCTTGAATATATTTGTGAAAAAGAAGAAAAGGGACAATTGTTTGTTATAAGACCTGATGAGATGCTTCCAATTGAAAGAATGGAAAGCGACCCTCAGAAAATTAAACTGGTGTATGATATTGGCAGAGAAAATATGTTAAGAAGGATAAAAGAGCTAAAAGAATATTTAAAAAGTGACCTTTAAGGGTCACTTTTTATCATTATAAGATTATTTTGTTCAAGGTTATAATTGTGCATACAAAATTGTAAAAGATTTGCATTATTATAAGTTTTAAAATAAATTATACCTTTTTGTGTATCATAGCAATCGGAGAAGATAGTGTGTTCGGCTTTTTTATCGGCGGTTATAACACATCCTTTTTGCATTTCAACTGAAGAAAGAATATGAAAAAACGAACTTACGCTTTCGCTTTGGTTATCTGTAATAATATTGGATTTTACAAAAGTTGCCCTTACAAAACGTGATTGCGATGATAAATCTCCCGGAAGACCTATTGCACCCATACCGCGACTGTATGTGGAAAGTGTAATGCTTTTTGCAAATCTGTCTTTTGGTTCATAAGGACTTATGTTGATATAATTATTTAGGTTGTGAAGCTGAATATCAAAAGTCGGATTGTTTGTAAGAACGCCCACAGGATTATTATATATTTTCACGCCGCTTTTTATTGGCTCAACAGTTATACTGACAGTATGGTCTGATATAATCCAATGCAATGGGGATAATGGTAAATCTGAAGAAAAAGCAATGTTTAGAAAATTTATATTTTTTATTATTTCAATTGCTTCGTGAACCGTTTTGCATTTGCTTAATACGAAAGGAATAAACTCATATGGTGTGACGTTTGTCTTTGTATCTGAGTGGGAGAAATATGTTGCATTATCAGGGAAGTTAAGTCCTGCTATGCAAAGTCCAAATTCGTTAACTGCATCAAAATAAAGAGGATAATCGTTTTTGATAATCCCTACACCCAATATAGCATAGTGATTTTTAATAGTATTTTCACTTTTGAAACAAAATTCAAAATTTCTTGGCACTATGATTATATTTTCGCCAAATGAATGTTCCCAGTCAAGATTTCTGCCAAAATAATGATCATACGAATTGTAAGAAACGGCGGTGCACATTTTATCACCTCTTTTTTTAAAAATATAATGCCCGAATAACTTTATTGTTATTCGGGCATTGATTTATTTGATTTTGTTTAAAAAGGAGTCAAGACCGCGTGTAATATCATCGTAAGTTTCGGTAAAGTTACCTGTGTACCAAGGATCTTTAACGTCGCCGCCGCCGCAAAAATCCAAAAGCTTGTATACTTTTCCTTGTGGGTCGTTGTCAGTCATTCTCAGAAGATTTCTTATGTTACTGCTGTCCATTCCAATTATATAATCAAATTCTTCGTAATCATTTTTTGTAAATTGCACAGCGGTTCTTTTGTCAAATTTTATATTGTGTTGAAAAAGTATTTCTTTTGTTCCAGGGTGTATCCCTGAACCAACTGCCTCAGTGCTTGTTGCTGCCGAAGCAATATAAAACTCGTTTTCAAGCCCCTTTTTTTTAACCAAATCTTTAAATAAAAATTCAGCCATTGGACTTCTGCAAATGTTGCCAAGGCATACAAACATAACTTTTGTCAAATTAATCACTCATTTCGTTAAATATGTATTCATTATATCATTTTTAACCAAAAATTGCAATAATACAAACCTTGATTATTTATTCACGTTGTGATAAAATTATTTTTGGAGGGATATATATGACATTAAAGCGTGTTTTGATAGGACTTGTAATAACAATTGTTTTGGTAATTTTAATATTTGCAAGGTCTTGGTATAAGCCATCTCAACAGACTCAAGTTAATGAACCTGTTTTTGAGGTTAGTATCAATGATATAATCGACCAAACGGTTCAAAATAGTTTGGCTGATGGTGAAGAAATATATGAAAATTCGGGGCTTAGTTGGGATATAAATGTACCTGAGAACAAGTTAAAAGATGCAGAAAAAATTGCACAGGGATTTTTTGGGGATTATTATACAGTTGAAAATCTTGAAGAGAAGATGATTTTAGATACTAAAGAATTTGTAAATAAAGATTTAAAAATAATTATGTACGACGTTGATAAAAAAGGAACCAAGTATTATTACTCTTATGTTTTTGATGCAAGCGATGGTAAGTTGCTCTTTAACACTTCTACTCCGTCACTTGAGGGTATTAAAAAGGTGAGGAGTTTTGTTATTGCATTAGATGAGGCGGGTTTTTGATATATGGAATTTAAGATTTTAAATGATACAAATGAAGAAATAAAAACTTTAAGAACTCAGGCGTTCATTGTTGAAAAAAACGTGCCTGTAGAGATTGAGTTTGACGGACGTGATAAAGAACATAAGCACTTTTGTCTTTACGACAATAATGAGCTTATTGCTTGTGCAAGGGGTGAAATTTTAGGTCTAGTTATGCATCTTGGCAGAGTTACAGTAAAAAACACCCGAAGGGGAAGCGGTTTAGGCAGGATATTGTTTAACTTTATAGAAGAATATGCCTCTGAAAATGGATGCAAAAAGTTAGAACTGGGTGCTGTTGAAACTGCAATAGGCTTTTATGAAAAAATTGGCTTTAAGCCATTCGGTGAGTATTATATGGAAGTAGGCTGGGCACACGTTAATATGGAAAAAGAGATTGTTTAACCGACAATCTCTTTTTATGCTTGAAAAATTTTCAAATTTCTGTTAAAATATTATGGTATGTATTATAAAATAGGAGGAATTTTTGATGAGGCTTTGGGAATTGTTTGTAATTGCTGTGGGACTTTCTGCTGATGCGTTTGCAGTTGCGGTGTGCAAGGGGTTATCAGTTGAGAAAATAAACAAAAAGCACGGTCTTATAGTAGGTCTATATTTTGGTGGTTTCCAGGCACTTATGCCACTTTTAGGATATTTCCTGGGTGCACGTTTTCAAACACTTATCACAGGAGTTGACCACTGGCTTGCATTTATCTTGCTTGCGGCTATCGGAATAAATATGATAAAAGAATCTTTTTCGTGTGCAGAAGAGCTTGACGCATCTTTTTCTTTTAAGTCAATGTTCCCAATGGCAATAGCAACGAGCATTGATGCTTTGGCAATTGGAATTACATTTGCGTTTTTAAGCGTTAATATTATTCCTGCGGTTTCATTTATTGGGGTTATTACTTTTGTTCTTTCGTGGGTAGGGCTTGTGATTGGTAATAAATTTGGTTGCAAATTCAAATCTAAAGCTGAATTTTTCGGTGGGGCAGTTTTGATTCTTATGGGAATAAAAATTGTTCTTCAGCATCTTAACATTATACCTTAAAGGAGTACATATATGAATTTTCCTGAAATTAAACAAAAACTTGGCTTTGGCTTTATGAGACTTCCTATGGTTGAAGAAAACGTAGATATAGAACACACTCAAAAAATGGTTGACCTTTTTATGAAAAAAGGTTTCAACTATTTTGATACTGCTCACAGTTACATAAACGGACAGAGTGAAAAGGTTTTAAAGAAATGTTTAACTTCAAAATATCCCAGAGAAAGCTATGTTATTGCAGATAAGCTTTCAAGCTGGAACTTTGAAAAAGAAGAGGAAATTATACCGCTTTTTGAAAGTCAGCTTGAAATTTGCGGTGTTAAATATTTTGATTTTTATTTAATGCATGCGCAAAACAAAGATTCGTATAAAAAATACAAAAAGTGTAACGCATATAAAATAGCGCTTGATCTTAAAAAACAGGGAAGAATAAAGCATTTTGGTATATCTTTTCATGATACTGCAGAAGTTTTGGATAAAATTCTAACCGAAAATCCTGAGATAGAATTTGTGCAAATTCAGTTTAATTATTTAGACTACGAAAGTGAGTCTGTTCAAAGCAGACAGGTTTATGAAACCTGCAGAAAGCATAATAAACCTGTGATTGTTATGGAACCTGTTAAAGGCGGAACTTTAGCAAAACTTTCTGAAAAGGCAAATAAAGTGTTTGAAGAATCGGGAAAAAGTCCTGCAAGTTATGCCTTAAGATTTGCAGCTGGCTTTGAAGGCGTTTTTATGGTGCTTTCGGGGATGAGCACACTTGAAATGGTAGAAGAAAATGTTGATTTATTTCTAGACTTAAAACCTCTTGATATTGAAGAGGCAAAAGTGCTGCAAAAAGTTTGTAATATAATAAAAGAGCAAGATAGTATTGGGTGCACAAGTTGTAATTACTGTTTTGAAAAATGCCCTAAAAATATACCAATTTCAAGCATCTTCTCTTGTTATAACATTAAAAAAACATTTAAAAACTGGAGTGCGGATTTTTATTATGGTATTCATACTAATGGTAAGGATACGATGTGTATAAAATGCGGAATGTGCGAAACAGTTTGTCCACAAAATTTAGAAATCAGGAAATTGCTTGATTTGGTAAAAAAAGAATTTGAAACATGTAAGGAGTAATTATGTTTTCTTATACATACGAAACAAGATATGGAGATTTTAAAGATTTTGAATCTATAAAGGTTGGTTCAATACTGGACATTGTTCAGGATGTTTCTACAAAAGAAGCTGCTTTTTGTGGATTTGGAATTGACAAAATGAATAAGCTTAATATGGCGTGGCTTATGCAGGGGATAAACGTTAGTTTTTTGAAACCTGTAAAAACTCATATACCAATAGAAGCATATACTGCCGTTCAGCGGTTAAAGGGCGCTGTTTCTGAAAGGTGTTGCATACTTAAGCAAGAAGGAGAAACAGTCGTTAAAACGGTTGCGAATTGGTTTTTGGTTGATACAAATAAGTTGAAGGTGTGCAGAATACCTGCTGAACTGCATGAGTGTTATAAGTGTCACGATTTTAATGATGTCTTTTTTGAATATCTTCGTCCTGAAGTGCTTGAATTTGAAAATTATAACTATATGGTTAAAGTTTGCAATAAGGATATAGATACTAATAAACATCTTAATAATCAAAAAAGTGCGGATATTTTAATGGATGCACTGCCTTTTGATTTTAGATTTAACAATATGAAAGTTTTGTATAAAAAAGCCGCATATTTAGGTGATGAACTTTATGTTTGCGTTAAAAAACTTGATAGTGGATATTATGTGCATCTCCAAAACCGCGACAAAGAGATTTGTGTAGTGGGAACATTTTTGAATATTTAATTGAAAAAATGAGAAATTTTGGTGTGTGAAGCAAAACAACCAGTAACCTTTTTAGTATATGGCAACTGGTATTATTTTGATAAATTAAAAAATCTTTGTTAATGCGATGAAATTTGTAGATAACCATTGATTTTTGACATAATTTATGATACAATAAACTATAATTGGGGTGTTATGGATATTTTCGAAATTGCCCTCCACATATGAAAGGATTGAACATAAAATGAAAGTAACAGTTTGTATTGGCAGTTCTTGCCATATCAAAGGTTCAAGACAGGTTGTTGAGCAGCTGCAGAATCTTATAAATGAAAATAATCTTGATGACAAGGTAGAACTTTCAGGTACTTTTTGTTTGGGTGAATGTCAACATGGTGTGTGTGTAACTGTTGATGAAGAGTTTCATTCGGTTACACCTGAAAATGTTAATGAGTTTTTTGAAAACGAGATAGTAGCAAAGTTATAAAATTCTTGTTCAAATATGCGTGGATTTTTTATGTTACATAAAAGTTTTCTGTAAATTGATGGAATTACTTGTAGAAAAGATTAAAGAAAAAATATTGTATTTAGGAAATGAAAGGAAATGGCGGGTATGCAAAATTGTTTAAGATTAAAAAAATCTAATTGTAAAAATTGCTACAAGTGTATTCGTCATTGCCCCGTTAAATCAATACGATTTTCAGGAAATCAGGCGCATATTATTGGAAATGAATGTATTTTGTGCGGACAGTGTTTTGTTGTGTGCCCTCAAAATGCGAAGCAGATTGTTGATGAAACCGAAAAGGTAAAAGTATTGTTGCAAAGTGGTGACCCGGTTATTGTAAGCCTGGCACCGTCTTTTGTTGCTAATTATGAATCTGTTGGGATTGAGTCAATGAGAGATGCGCTCAAAAAACTTGGTTTTTATGATGTAGAAGAAACTGCTATTGGTGCAACAATCGTTAAAAATGAGTATGAAAGAATGCTGCGTGAGGATGAACGTGATATTGTGATTTCTTCATGTTGTCATTCTATTAACTTGCTTATACAAAAATATTTCCCGGTTGCGCTTGAGTACCTCGCGGATGTTATTTCTCCGATGCAGGCACATTGTCAGGATATAAAGAAAAGATACCCTGGAGCAAAGACAGTATTTATTGGTCCATGTGTGGCAAAAATGGACGAAGCTGAGTATTATGAGGGGATCGTTGATGCAGTTTTGACCTTTGAAGAATTGTCAAACTGGCTCAAGGAAGAAAATGTTGAATTAAAACAGGAAATGGACGCAAATGAGCAAAGCCGAGCAAGATTTTTCCCAACTACAGGCGGTATTTTAAAGACAATGGCTCTTGATGCTCCTGGATATAACTACATAGCACTTGATGGTGTTCAAAATTGTATTGACGCTCTTCGTGATATAGAAAATGGCAAAATACATAAGTGTTTTATTGAAATGTCCGCATGTGTGGGTAGTTGTGCTGGTGGTCCTGTTATGGAAAAATATCACAGAACAGCTCCAATTAAAGATTACATTACTATTGCTAATTATGCAGGAAAAGATGATTTTAAAGTTACCAAGCCAACAACGACGGAACTTAAAAAACAATTTGAATATATTGAACATAAACTTGCTATGCCAAGTGAATCTGAAATTTTTACAGTTTTAAGAGAAATGGGCAAGTTTAAGCCATCTGATGAACTCAACTGTGGTTCCTGCGGATACAATACCTGTCGTGACAAAGCAATTGCTATATGTCAGGGTAAGGCGGAAATTTCTATGTGTCTGCCATTCTTGAAGGACAAGGCGGAAAGCTTTTCTGATACTATCGTTAAGAATACACCTAACGGACTTATCGCTTTGAATGAGAATCTAGAGGTTCAGCAGATAAATGAAGCTGCCAGAAGAATGATGAATATTCGTTCAAGTTCGGATGTTCTTGGTGAAAATATAATAAGAATTCTTGACCCTAGGCTTTTTGCAGAGGTGTTAAGAACTGGAAGAGATGCACGCGGAGAAAGAGTGTATCTTGCAGAATACAGACGTTACATTGAGCAGTCTGTTGTGTATGATAAAGAATCTAGGCTTTTGATTGGAATTTTACGCGATGTTACTGACGAAGAGTCAGAACGTGAAAAGAAAGAAAATATAACAAGACAGACTGTTGAAGTTGCAGATAAGGTTGTAGATAAGCAAATGAGAATTGTTCAGGAAATTGCATCACTTCTTGGTGAAACAGCCGCAGAAACAAAAATTGCGCTTGCTAAGTTAAAGGAGTCGATACAAGATGAATGATTTGTGTGCAGATATTGGCTGGAAAAGTATAAATCATTTTGGTGAGGAATTATGCGGTGACCACGTGGACATTGTTGAACAAAATGAGAATTCAATGGTAATCGTGCTTGCGGATGGACTTGGAAGCGGAGTTAAGGCGAGTATATTGTCAACCCTTACTTCGAAAATTATTTCAACTATGATGGCAGAAGGGTTACCTGTTGAGGAATGCGTGGAAACCATTGCCGCAACACTTCCGGTGTGCTCAGTCAGGGGGGTTGCTTATTCTACATTTACCATTATGAGGATTATAAACAATCAAACAGTAGAAATTATTCAGTATGATAATCCTCAGGTAATTGTTTTGCGTGATAACAAGAATTATGATTACCCCAAGACTGAAATGAATATTGGTGGTAAAAAAATATTTAAAAGTGAAGTGCGAATTCAGGAGAATGATATTTTCATTGCCATGAGTGATGGTTGTCCGCACGCAGGAATGGGTACAGAGTTTAACTTTGGCTGGAGACGTGAAGATATTATTGAATTTATGGAAAATATGTCTTTATCCGGTCTTACGGCCAAAAATTTGTCTACACTTTTAGTTGATGAATGTGATAGGCTTTATGGTAATAAGCCCGGTGACGATGCGACGGCATGTATTGTGAAAATCAGAAAAAGAGAGCCTATGAATATTCTCTTTGGCCCTCCGTCAAATCGTGATGATTGTGATAGAATGATGTCTCTTTTCTTTTCAAAAGAAGGTAAACGCATTATTTGTGGTGGAACAACTTCTTCCATTGCAGCAAAATACCTGAGAAAGCCTATTCAGGCAACACTAAACTATGAAAATTCCGATATTCCGCCAATTGCTAAACTTGAAGGGGTAGATTTGGTGACAGAAGGGGTTATTACCGTTAACAAGGTCTTAGAGTATGCCAAAGACTATCTTGGTAAAAACGAAATGTATGAGTATTGGAATTATAATAGAGATGGAGCATCGCTCATTTGTCAGCTGTTATTTGAAGAGGCAACAGACATAAATTTTTATGTTGGCCGTGCTATAAATCCTGCACATCAGAATCCTGATTTACCCATAAATTTTAGTATTAAAATGAATTTGGTTGAGGAACTTTCCAAGAGCCTTACAATGATGGGAAAAAGAATTAAGGTGAGTTATTTTTAAGGAGCGTGAAGCATGAGGAAGTTTGACACAAAAGTACAGCATTTAAAATATAAGGTGCTGCGTGAAGTTGCACGCTATGCATGGAAAGATACTCTTCTTGAAAATGTATTGAAAATACCTGAAAAAATTGCTCCCGGGAAACACTCTACTATGCGTTGTTGTGTGTATAAAGAAAGAGCAATTTTACAGGAAAGAGTTAAAGTTGTTATGGGAGGAGACAAAGAAAATCCCAATGTGATTGAAGTCATTGATATTGCATGTGATGGCTGTCCGTCTGCAGGATATGTTGTAACTGAATCCTGTCGGGGTTGTCTTGCTCATAGGTGTGAAGATGTCTGCAAAAAAGGAGCTATTACTTTTGATTCTAACCATGTAGCTCATATCGATAAATCAAAGTGCGTTGAGTGTGGTCAATGTGCAAAAGTTTGTCCCTATTCTGCTATTATAAATCGTAAACGCCCTTGCCAGAATGCTTGTAAAATAAAGGCAATTTCTATAAATGAAGATAATGCTGCCGCCATTGACAACAGTAAGTGTAATGCTTGCGGTGCTTGTGTATACCAGTGTCCGTTTGGTGCAATTATGGATAAATCGTATATTTTAGATAGTATTGAAATTATAAAAAATAGCGAAGAAAATAAGAACTATAAAGTTTATGCAATGGTTGCACCTTCTATATCAAGTCAGTTTTCTTATGCAAAGTTAGGGCAGGTAATCAAGGGTTTAAAAGAACTTGGTTTTTACACTGTTGTTGAAGCCGCGCTTGGTGCAGATATGGTAGCCCAGGCAGAGTCTAAAGAGTTAAGTGAAAAAGGGTTTTTGACAAGTTCTTGTTGTCCCGCATTCGTAGCTTATGTGAAATCTGCATTTCCTGAACTGGTGCAGTATATTTCAAACAATTTGTCACCGATGGCTACGCTTGCAAAGTATATAAAAGGTACCGATCCTGAGTCAAAGATTGTGTTTATCGGTCCGTGTACTGCTAAAAAGGCGGAAGCACAGCTTGAGAGAGTTAAACCTTATGTAGATGCAGTTCTCACATTCGAGGAGCTTCAGGCACTTTATGACAGTAAAGATATTGATATTACAACACTAGATGAAGATGTTTTAGATAACGCATCTTATTTTGGAAGAATATTTGCTCGCTCAGGAGGAGTTTCTGATGCGGTAGCGCAAGGACTAAAAGAACAAAATATTGATTTTGACTTTAAAGCAATTCCGTGTGATGGTATTGAAGCATGCAAAATGGCGCTTCTTAAAAAAAGTAAAAACGTTTTGGATGCAAACTTTATTGAAGGTATGGCCTGTGTTGGTGGTTGTATCGGAGGTGCAGGTTGCTTGACTCACGGTGAAAAGAATAAAGCTGAGGTTGATAAATATGGAAGAGAAGCACTTGAAAAGACAATTTCAGATGCAGTATCCATTTTAAAGTACAATAAATAAATTAAGAGAAAACATTTTGAAAAGTGAGGATTTAATTATGAACAAAATTACAGTAATCGGTTCGGGAAATGTAGGCTCGACAATAGCATACACGCTTACTATTATGGGACTTGCATCAGAAATTGTTATGATTGATGTTAATGAGGAAAAATCGCTTGGAGAAGCACTTGATATAAGACAAGGTGTTCCTTTCTGTAATCCGGCAACTGTTTATGCAGGAACATATTCTGATGCTAAAGAGTCTGATATTGTTGTCATTACATCAGGTATGGCAAGAAAGGCGGGACAATCAAGACTTGACCTTGCACAGACAAATGTTGACATTATAAAGAGTATTGCAGATAAGATTGTTCCTGTTACACCTAACTCTACATATGTTATCGTAAGTAACCCTGTTGATATTTTAACATATGTATTTTTAAAGCACACAGGACTTCCACAGGAGCGTGTTATTGGTTCAGGTACTATACTTGATACAGCAAGACTTCGTTCAAGAGTTTCAGAATACTATTCTGTAAACCAGAAGAATGTACATGCTTATGTGCTTGGAGAACACGGAGACAGTTCGTTTGTTCCGTGGTCAATTGCAAATATTTCAAATGTGCCAATTGACAGTTACAAAAATGCAACTTTGACCGGAGCTAATTACCCCGAATTGAAAAAAGACGAAGTTGAAAGCTATATGCGCAATTCAGGAGCAAGGGTTATCAGACGTAAGGGTGCAACATTTTATGCAGTGTCTATGTCTGTATGTCATGTGTGTCAGTGTCTTTTAAGCGGAATTGATACAACTCTTACAGTATCAACACTTTTAAATGGCGAATATGGCATTGATGATGTTTGCTTAAGTCTTTTAAATATCGTAGGTAATAAAGGTGCTCATAGCAAAATTATTCTTCCGCTTAATGATGCTGAAATGGCAGCGCTTCATAACAGTGCAAATGTTCTTAAAGATTTAATAAAAGGTCTTGATATATAATATAGAAAGGAATGTGAAAAATGGATTATCGCATAGAACACGATTCAATGGGTGAGGTTAAAGTTCCTGCTGATAAACTTTGGGCTGCCCAAACACAGAGAAGTCATGAAAATTTTGAAATAGGTGTAGGCATCGAAACAATGCCTGCAGAAATTATACACGCATTTGGTATACTTAAAAAAGCAGCAGCTATTACAAACAATGCTCTTCGTCCTGAAAAAATGACAGACGAAAAACTTGCTGCTATCAAAGCTGCTTGTGATGAAGTTATTACAGGTACTTTAAATGACAACTTCCCACTGGTTGTGTGGCAGACAGGTTCAGGCACACAGTCAAACATGAACACAAACGAAGTTATTGCAAATAGAGGTAATCAGATTGCAGGCACTAAAATACTTCATCCAAACGATGATGTTAACATGAGCCAGTCATCAAATGATACATTCCCAACAGCAATGCACATTGCAGCTGTAATTGCATTGGAAGATAAATTGATTCCTGCAGTTTCAACACTTATCGAAACATTCAAAAGACTTGAAGCAGAAAACGAAGGCATCGTAAAAAGTGGTAGAACACATCTTCAGGATGCAACACCTATCACATTCAGCCAGGAAATCAGCGGATGGCGTTCAAGCCTTGAAAAAGATATTGAACTTATCAAACGTTCAATTGAACCTCTTTATGAACTCGCTCTCGGCGGCACTGCAGTAGGAACAGGTCTTAATGCTCCTAAAGCATTCGGCGAAACAGTAGCTAATGAAGTTGGCAAACTCACAGGTAAACCTTTCGTTACTGCTACAAACAAATTCCACGCTTTAACATCTAAAGATGAATTTGTATTCGCTCACGGTGCAATTAAAGCTTTAGCTGCTGATATGATGAAAATCGCAAACGACGTTCGTTGGCTCGCATCAGGTCCAAGAGATGGTCTTGGCGAAATCTTCATTCCTGAAAATGAACCAGGTTCATCAATTATGCCAGGTAAAGTTAACCCAACACAGTGCGAAGCTGTAACAATGGTTGCAGTTCAGGTAATGGGTAACGATGTTGCAGTTGGTATGGCTGCATCACAGGGTAACTTCGAACTTAACGTATTTATGCCTGTATGTGCATACAACTTCCTTCAGTCTGCAAGACTTATGGCTGAAGCGATTCTTTCATTCAACAAAAACTGTGCAGTTGGTATCAAAGCTAACAAAGAAAAGATGCATCACAATCTTCACAATTCTTTGATGCTTGTTACTGCTCTTAATCCATATATCGGATATGAAAATGCTGCAAAAACTGCTAAAAAAGCATTTAAAGATAATATTTCACTTAAGGAAGCTTGTGTTGAACTCGGTTTCCTAACTGCTGAAAAATTTGACGAAGTATTCCATCCGGAAGCAATGGTTTAATTCTTAAGTAACTTAATCTGGAGGTAAAAAATGAAAGTTAGTTATTTTCCGGGTTGTACCTTAAAAAACAAAGCAAAAGATCTTGATATGTATGCTTATAAATCAGCTGACGCTTTAGGGGTTACGCTCGAAGAAATTGAAAACTGGCAATGCTGTGGCGGCGTATTTACTATGTCTGCATCAGAAGTTGCAACAAAGCTTTCTTCTGTTCGTGCTTTGAAAGAAGCATATTCTAAAGAACAGCCGTTAGTTACAGTTTGCTCAGCTTGTCACAATGTTATAAAACAAACAAATCATGCAATGCAGAATAATAAGGAATTTTCTGACAAAGTAAACCGTTATATGGCAGAAGAAACTGACTATCTCGGCGAAGCGGAAGTTTATCATTATTTAGAAATGCTTCGTGATCTTGTTGGATTTGACACTTTGAAAGAAAAAGTTGTAAATCCGCTTAAAGGCAAAAAGATTGCCGCTTACTATGGTTGTCTTTTATTAAGACCAAACTCAGTTATGAAAATGGACGATCCCGAAAACCCAAGCATTATGGAAGACTTCATCAAAGCTTTGGGTGCAGATCCTGTGATTTATGCAAAACGCAACGAATGTTGTGGTGGATATGTAAGCGTTGAAAGTCCTGAACTTGCTAAAAAAAGCAGTAACGCAGTTATTGAAAATGCAAAGGCTCAAGGTGCTGAAATGATTATTACCGCATGCCCACTTTGCAAATACAATCTTGTTAAAAATGGTGCTGATATTCCTGTTGTGTACTTTACAGAACTTTTGGCTGAATCACTTGGAGTAAAGGAGGATACAAATGGAAAATAAGTATCTTCGTCAGGATATAATCCGTACAAGCGGAGTTAATCCTAAAAAATGTATGAAATGCGGAAAATGCTCTGCAACATGTCCTGCTTATGATGAAATGGAATACCATCCGCATCAGTTTGTAAGCATGGTAGAATCAGGCGATATCAAACCGCTTTTAGAATCAGAATCATTATACAGATGTTTATCTTGTTTTGCTTGTATTGACAGATGCCCAAGAGGCGTTGAACCTGCAAAAATGGTTGAAGCCGTTAGACTTGCTGCAATCAGAAAGCAAGGTAATAACAGAATGACTGCCAATGATGTGCCGAATTTCTTAGATGAAGAAATTCCACAGCAACTTTTGGTAAGTGCATTCAGAAAATACACTAAATAAGGAGGGGAAAGACAAATGCAACGAGTTGGTGTTTTTGTATGTTGGTGTGGCAGTAATATTGCAGGTACAGTTGATGTAGAGGCAGTATCAGAGGCCTTGAAAAATGAACCGGGTGTAGTCTTTTCCACCAATTATCAATATATGTGCTCTCAGGCTGGTCAGAATATGATCATTGATGCGGTAAAAGAGCATAATCTTACAGGTATTGTTGTTTGTTCCTGTTCACCGCGTATGCACGAGGCTACATTTAGAAAAACTGCGGCAGCCGCAGGTTTAAATCCTTATATGGTTGAAATTGCTAATATAAGAGAACAGTGTTCATGGGTTCATAAGGACATTCAGACAGGAACAGAGAAAGCTATAATTCTTGGAAAAGCGGCTGTTGCTAAGGTTAATCTTAATGCACCGCTTACACCTGGTGAATCACCTGTTACCAAAAGGGCACTTGTTATTGGTGGTGGTATTGCGGGTATTCAGACAGCTCTTGATATTGCTGATGCAGGTTTCCCCGTTGATATCGTTGAAACAAAGCCTACAATTGGAGGTAAAATGGCTCAGCTTGATAAAACCTTTCCAACACTTGACTGTGCTGCTTGTATTTTAACACCGAAAATGGTTGATGTAGCTCAGAATGAAAATATTCGCATTTTCTCATACAGTGAAGTGTCAGAAATCAAAGGTTTTGTGGGTAATTTTGATGTAACTATTAAGAAAAATGCACGATATGTAAAAGAAGATATCTGTACCGGTTGTGGTGCTTGTGTAGAAAAGTGTCCAATGAAGAAAGTTCCTAATGAATTTAATCTTGGAATGGATAACAGGAGTGCAATATATATTCCGTTTGCACAGGCAGTTCCAAAGGTAGCTACAATTGACCCTAACGCATGTAATATGCTTAAGAACGGCAAATGTGGTCTTTGTGCGAGAGTTTGTGCAGCAGGAGCTATTGATTATACACAAAAAGATGAATATATCAATGAAAAATATGGAGCAATTGTTGTTGCAACAGGATTTAATCCAATCAGCATGGATAAATTTGATGAGTTCGCCTACAATCAGTCCAAAGACGTTATCACATCTTTAGAATTTGAGCGTCTTACAAATGCGGCAGGTCCTACTGCGGGTCACTTGGAGCGTCCATCTGATGGTAAATCACCAAAAACTATTGTTTTTGTTCAGTGCGTGGGTTCAAGATGTGATTCTTGCGCTGAAAAAGGTAAAGAGTATTGCTCAAAGATTTGTTGTATGTACACAGCAAAACATGCTATGCTTGTAAGAGATAAGTATCCTGATACCGAAGTTTATGTATTCTATATAGATGTAAGAACTCCTGGTAAAAACTTTGATGAATTCTATCGCAGAGCAGTTGAGGAATATGGAGTTAAATATGTTAAAGGTATGGTTGGAAAGGTTACTCCTGAGGGTGATAAACTTAAAGTTCAGGCATCAGACCTTATCGATAACAAACAGCTTCATATTGACGCAGATTTAGTAGTTTTAGCAGCAGCTATCGAACCTGATAAATCTGCAAGGCCGCTTGCAACTATGCTTACAGCAAGTATGGACACAAATGACTTCTTTACAGAAGCTCATCCAAAATTAAGACCGGTAGAAAGTCCAACTGCGGGTGTGTTCCTTTCAGGTGCTTGTCAGGGGCCAAAAGATATTCCTGAAACAGTTTCTCAGGCTGGTGCTGCGGCATCTAAAGTTATAGGACTTTTAGCAAAGGATAAATTAACAGGAAATCCCTGTGTTGCACATTCAAATGAACTTATGTGTAATGGATGTTCTTCCTGTGAAAGAGTTTGTCCATATGGAGCTATTACTTATGAAGATAAAGAATTCCGTATGCCTGACAGAACTACGAAGGTAAGAAGAGTTGCAGTTGTTAATCCTGCAGTTTGTCAGGGTTGCGGCGCTTGTACAGTTGCATGTCCTTCGGGTGCTATGGACTTAAAAGGATTTGCAAGTAATCAGATTATGGCGGAGGTGGACGCAATATGCAAGTAAATGAACATAAACCTTTAATTGTTGCTTTTTGTTGCAACTGGTGTTCTTATGCAGGGGCAGACCTTGCAGGAAACAATCGTCTTAACTATCCGGCAGATGTTAAAATTATAAGAGTTCCTTGCTCTTGTCGTGTTAATCCAATGTTTGTTCTTCGTGCATTCCAACGAGGCGCAGATGGAGTAATTATATGTGGTTGTCATCCTGGTGATTGTCACTATACATCAGGTAACTACTACACTAGAAGAAGAATGGCTGCGCTTTTCTCTATGCTTGATTATTTAGGAATAGAAAAAGAGCGTACCCGTGTAGAATGGGTTTCTGCAGCAGAAGGTGCAAAATTTGCCGCAACAATGAATGACTTTGTTGAAAAAGTGACTGCCCTTGGCGAAAACAAGAGATTGGAGGATCTGCGATGCAAAAGATAAAACAAAATCAATTAATAGACAAAGCAGTTTCTCTGCTCAAAAGTGGTACTGTTACTGCAGTTCTTGGATGGAGCAAGGGTGAATTCGGTTACGATTTAACTCCAAAAATGTTTGTGACTGAAGAAGACCTAACAAATAATTTTGTTTGGAACGATTTTTGTGGAATAAATTTCTCAAAATATCTTGTTTCAAAAACAGACAGATTTGAAGGAAAAATCCTTGTTTTCTTAAAACCTTGTGATACTTACAGCTTTAATCAGCTTTTAACTGAACATCGTTTTGACCGTGAAAAAGTTTACGTTGTAGGCATTCCTTGCGAGGGTATGGTTGATATTGCAAAATTAAAAGCCGTAACAGGCGAAGGTATCAGCGAAATCAAAGATGACGGCGAAAACCTTTTAGTTACAACAATTTACAAAGACAAACCGATTGCAGTTGCTTTTAAAGATGTTCTTTTGGAACGTTGCGTAAACTGTAAGAGTAAAAAGCACGTAGCTTATGATGAACTTTTAGGCGAAGAAGGCGAAGTAATTGCTTCAGCAAGATTTGACGAAGTTGAAAAATTAGAGGCTATGACTCCAGATGAAAGATTTGCATTCTGGCAGAATGAACTTTCACGTTGTATCCGCTGTAATGCGTGCCGTGATGCTTGTCCTGCATGTACTTGTGAAAAATGTGTGTTTGACAATCCAAACTCAGGCGTTGAAAACAAAGCACCTGCTAACAGCTTTGAAGAAAAAATGTTCCACATTATAAGAGCATATCACGTAGCAGGAAGATGTACTGACTGCGGAGAATGTTCAAGAGTTTGTCCTCAGAATATTCCGCTTCATCTCTTAAATCGTAAGTTTATTAAAGATATAAATGAATTCTACGGAGAATATCAGGCAGGGGCAGAGGTTGGATCCCGTGCTCCGCTTGTAGATTACACTACCGATGATTTAGAACCGGGTGAAGTGTTTGACAGGAGGGATACTGATGCTTAAATGTTCTCTTGATAAAATAAATTCTGTTCTTGAAGAAATCGCCAAAACTGCAAAACTTTATCTTCCGGTTGATGATAAGGATGGAAGTGCTGTTTATAAGCAGTGGGAAAACGGTAGCTTATGGAGCAATGCTTTAAACACTGTAAGAAGTCCTAAAGATTTCTTCTTTCCTCAGATGGAAAACCTTATGGAATTTAAAACAGAGGGTAAAAACATTGAAGTTATTGATACAAGATGCGAAACAGAAGATTTTGTTATCTTCGGTGTTCGTGCTTGCGATGTAAAAAGCTTTGAAATATTAGACAGAGTATTCCTTTCCGAGCCTGTTGACAGCTACTATGCATCAAGACGCGAAAAAGGCATCCTCGTGTCAACTGCATGCGCTAAACCTGCAGAAACTTGTTTCTGTAAGACTTTTGGTATTTCTCCTGAAGAGCCTGGGGGTGACGTTTCAACATGGAAGACAGAAAGCGAAATTTTCTTTAAGGCAAACACACCAAAAGGTGAAGCACTTTTAGAAAAAATTGCGAAATTTACAGAAGAATGTGACGAAACAAAGGTAAATGAACAGAAAGAAAAGATTTCTAAAATTATGGATAAGCTCCCGCTTAAAGATCTTACAACAGATGCTTTCGGCGGCGGAAATACTGATGAATTCTTTAATAACCCTGCATGGGATGAACTTTCAGGAAGTTGTTTAGGTTGCGGAACGTGTACTTTTGTATGTCCGACCTGTCAGTGCTACGATATCAAAGACTTTAATACAGGTAATGGTGTTATAAGATACAGATGCTGGGATTCTTGTATGTATTCTGATTTTACAAAAATGGCGCACGGAAATAACAGACTTACTCAAAAAGAACGCTTCCGTCAGAGATTTATGCACAAGCTTGTTTACTATCCTGAAAACAATGATGGATTGTTCAGTTGTGTAGGTTGTGGAAGGTGTCTTGCAAAATGTCCTATTTCTATGAATATTGTTAAAGTAATGAAAAAGATTGGAGGGATGATAAGTGAATAACAGAGAAGAAACTTTAATCCCCAAAATCGGTGTTATAACTGATGTACGTATCGATACACCTGATATAAAAACATTCAGAGTTGTAACAACTGATGGAAAAAAAGCATTTGACCATCGTCCTGGACAGTGTGCAATGCTTTCTGTTCCGGGAGTTGGTGAAGCAATGTTTTCTATAACATCTTCTCCTACTAACGAGGAGTATATGGAATTTTCCATTAAAAAATGCGGTTGTGTAACCGATTGGTTGCATCAGGCAGAGGTTGGTCAGCAGATAACAATCAGAGGACCATACGGCAAGCCATTTCCTGTTGATGATGTGTTTGCTGGAAAAAACCTTTTGTTTATTGCCGGTGGTGTTGGTCTTGCACCACTTCGCTCAGTTATCAATTATTGCAGACATTATCGTGATCGCTATGGTGAAATTGATATTGTTTACGGTTCAAGAAGTAAGGACGACTTGCTTGATTATAAAGAAATCATTGAAGAATGGTCAAATGATGTCGGCGTAAAGGTTCATCTTACAATTGACAATCCTCAGGAAGGATGGGATGGTCATGTGGGATTTGTTCCAAGTTATGTAAAAGAACTTGGCTTTGATACAAACAAAACAGCGGTTCTTTGCGGTCCACCGATTATGATTAAGTTTACATTAGATGGACTTTGTGAACTTGGCTTTGACAAGACGCAGATTTATACCACACTCGAACTTAGAATGAAGTGCGGAGTAGGTAAGTGCGGAAGATGTAATGTTGGTGCCAAGTATGTGTGCAAAGACGGTCCGGTGTTCAGATGTGACGAACTTGATGAACTTCCGGATGAGTATTAAAGGAGAGGTAACATGGAAAAATTAGTTAATATATTTCTTTTCGGTAAAAAATATGAAGTGCCTGAAAATTTAACAATTATGACCGCTATGGAATATGCTGGATACCAGTTGGTTCGCGGTTGCGGATGCCGTAATGGTTTTTGCGGTGCTTGTGCAACTATTTACCGCATTAAAGGCGATAAAGAACTTAAGGCTTGTCTTGCTTGCCAGACTAAGGTTGAAGATAATATGTACATCGCAACACTTCCTTTCTTTCCACTTGTTAAGGAAGGATATGATATCGAAAAGATACCTGTAAATGAGTCTGTTATGATGCAACTTTATCCTGAGATTTATGCTTGTATTGGTTGTAACGCCTGCACAAAGGCTTGTACTCAGGAGCTTAACGTTATGCAGTATATCGCATACGCTCAGCGTGGCGATTTTGAAGCTTGTGCTGAAGAATCATTTGATTGTGTAATGTGCGGAGTTTGTTCTTCAAGATGTCCTGCAGGAATTTCACATCCTCAGGTTGCAATGCTTGCAAGAAGAATCAACGGTAAATACTTAGCACCTGGTTGCGGTCACTTGGAAGACAGAGTTAAAGAAATTCAAAATGGTGACTTTAAAGAACTTATTGAAGCTCTTATGAACAAACCAATCGATGAAATGAAAGAACTTTACAATACCCGTGAAATCGAGAAGTAAGGAGGAAAAGAATATGTATTCGGAAAAATTTCAAAAATCTATTGCCGCAGTTGAAGCAGCAAGAGAGAAAAATATTGCATTAGAGCCGGATCGTATGACTGCAAAGCAGAAGGAAGATTTGCTTGCAGCTTTTCATCCGGACTACAAACAGGACGAATTTAACGTTTTAAAAATAGGACCTAACAAGGGAGAAAAAGTTCCTACTGAACTTGCTGAAATTTTGCAGGCACACAGCCGCATCACAGAAGATTCAGTTGATCTTGAAAATCCTGACTACGAAACCGACGTATTGATCATCGGTGCAGGTGGTGCAGGTACATCTGCTGCTATTGAAGCTCACGAAGCAGGCGCTAATGTTATGATTGTTACAAAGCTCAGAATGGGCGATGCAAATACAATGATGGCAGAAGGTGGTATTCAGGCGGCCGATAAGCCAAACGATTCACCGGCAATCCATTTTGTAGATGCTTTTGGTGGGGGACATTTTGCTGCGAAAAAAGAACTTTTGTCAAAGCTCGTTTGTGACGCTCCTGAAGCTATTTTGTGGCTTAGCAACTTAGGTGTTGAATTTGACAAAGAAGCTGATGGTACAATGGTTACAACTCACGGTGGCGGTACTTCAAGAAAAAGAATGCACGCAGCAAAAGACTATTCAGGTGCTGAAATTATGAGAACTCTTCGTGATGAAGTGTTAAATCGTAATATTCCAGTTGTTGATTTTACATCTGCAATTGAACTTATTTTAGATGAAAACGGCAATGCTGCAGGTGCAGTTTTAATGAATATGGAAACCAAAGAACTTTTGGTTGCAAAAGCTAAAACTGTAATCATCGCAACAGGTGGTGCAGGACGTATGCATTATCAGGGTTTTCCGACTTCAAACCATTATGGTGCAACTGCTGATGGCCTTGTTTTAGGATATAGAGCAGGCGCAAAACTTCTTTATGCTGAAACACTTCAGTATCATCCAACAGGTGTTGCTTATCCTGAACAGA
This sequence comes from Clostridia bacterium, assembly GCA_045589295.1. Lineage (GTDB taxonomy): Bacteria > Bacillota > Clostridia > RGIG6154 > RGIG6154 > RGIG2094. Next base: position 66,251 of record JAZNOU010000021.1, on the reverse strand, counting down.
TATTTGGTGCTTTGGTTACTGAAAAAGTTCGTTCACTTGGTGCAAAACTTGTAAATGAAAACGGTGAAGTATTTATGCATCCGCTTGAAACACGTGACGTTTCTGCAGCATCTATTATCCGTGAATGTTCTGAAAGAGATAATGGTATTGACACAGGTAGCGGAAAAGGTGTATGGCTTGATACTCCGATGATTGAGAAAATCGGTGGAGAAGGTACAATTATGAAGAGAATTCCTGCTATGTGGAGAATGTTTGCTAAATATGGTATTGATATCAGAAAAGAACCAATCCTTGTTTATCCTACACTTCATTATCAAAATGGCGGTCTTGACATTACTGCAGACTGTATGACAACAAACGTTGAAAACCTCTTTGTTGCAGGTGAAGCAGTCGGCGGAATCCACGGTAAAAACAGACTTATGGGTAACTCACTTCTCGACATCATCGTATTTGGCAGAAGCGCAGGTAAAAATGCTGCTGCAAAATCTAAAGATGTTAAAGTTGGTAAGCTTTCACTTGCCCATGTTGGTAAATTTGAAAAAGAAATTGCAGATGCAGGTATTACTACAGACACAGTTTCTCCTAAACTTTTACCTAATTACACAAGAGAATAATTGGAGGAATAATAAATGAGCTTATTGAATGGCGTTATTTCAATCAGCAATATTTATACATTGTTGTTTGTTACTTTCAGTGTTCTCCTTTTAGGTTATCTCTTAGGAAGAATAACAATTAAAGGTGTATCACTCGGCGATGCCGGAGTATTTATCATTGCGCTCCTTATCGGCGCACTTTGCTTTGGCGTTAACGAAGCAGGCGATCTTTTGTTTGCTGCTTCTTCAAAACCTTATGATTTTTCAACAGGTTTTTCAATTATCGAAAGTCTTGGACTTGTTCTTTTTGTAACATCAGTTGGTTACATTGCAGGACCTAAATTTTTCGGTAATTTCAAAAGAAACTTTAAGTCTTATGTACTTTTAGGTGCAATCATCATTCTTGCAGGCGGACTTTCTGCAGTTGCTTGTATCTACGCCGGTGAAATCTTCGGCTATGGTGCAACAATCGAAAGTCAGGACGGATTTGTAGCTATGATTGTAGGTCTCCTTTCAGGTTCACTTACATCAACTCCTGCGTTTTCAGCAGCAAAAGCAACTGTTGCTGAGGAATTTACAGGGCTTGTTTCTGTAGGTCACGGTATTGCTTACATTTTTGGTGTTGTGGGCGTTGTTCTCTTCGTTCAGATTATTCCAAAACTTGCAAAAGCAAATATGGAAGAAGAACGTGCAAAAATTGCTATCAAATCAGAAGCAGGCGAAGAAAGAGCAAAGCTTAATTTGTTTGAAATCGACCACATGGGTATCGCAGGATTCTGTCTTGCAGCAATTTTGGGTACAATTGTAGGACAGGTCAAAATTCCGCTTTCTTCTGCAGGATTATCAGGTACTTGCTTCTCACTTACAACCACAGGGGGTTGCTTGCTTATGAGCTTGATTTTGGGTCACTTCGGCAGAATCGGCAAAATCAGCATTATGCCAAACCATAGCACACTTAAACTCTTCAGAGAATTAGGTCTTGTCCTTTTCTTGGTTGGTGCAGGTATCCCTGGTGGTGCTGAATTTGTTGCAAACTTTGACCCAATGTACTTCGTATATGGCATCGTTATGACAATATTCCCATTGGTCATCGGTTACATCTTTGCAAAATATGTACTTAAACTCAGCTTGCTCAATAACTTAGGTTCAATCACAGGCGGTATGACAAGTACTCCTGCTCTCGGTACTCTTATCGGTGTAGCAGGTACAGAAGATGTTGCAGCAGCTTATGCGGCTACATACCCAATTGCATTGATTGCGGTTGTGCTTGTTTCACAATTTATTATAATATTATTTTAATTAGTTAAGAGAGGAGTTTTAATATGAAAAATGTTGATTTAAGCAAATATGGTATTACAGGTGTGAAAGAAATTATTCACAATCCTTCATACGAAGAATTATTTGCAGCAGAAACAGAACCTTCTTTGGAAGGATTTGAAAAAGGACAGGAAACCGAACTTGGTGCAGTTAATGTAATGACAGGTATTTACACAGGTCGCTCACCAAAAGATAAATTCATCGTTATGGATGAAAATTCAAAAGATACTGTTTGGTGGACATCAGATGAATTTAAGAATGATAACCACCCTTGCAGCGAAACAGCATGGAAAGAATTGAAAGAGATTGCAGTAAAAGAACTTTCAGACAAAAAACTTTATGTTGTTGATGTGTTCTGCGGTGCTAACGAAGACTCAAGAATGTCAATCAGATTTATTATGGAAGTTGCTTGGCAGGCTCATTTTGTTAAAAATATGTTCATCAACCCAACTGAAGAAGAACTTGAAAACTTTGAACCTGACTTTGTTTGCTATAACGCTTCAAAAGCAAAGGTAGACAACTTTAAAGAATTAGGCCTTAATTCAGAAACAGCTGTAGTATTTAATATCACATCAAGAGAACAGGTTATCTTAAATACATGGTATGGTGGGGAAATGAAAAAAGGTATGTTCTCAATGATGAACTACTATTTGCCTCTTAAAGGTATGGCTTCAATGCACTGTTCAGCAAACACGGATATGAATGGCGAAAATACAGCGCTCTTCTTCGGGCTTTCAGGTACCGGTAAAACAACACTTTCAACTGATCCGAAAAGACTTTTGATCGGTGATGATGAACACGGTTGGGATGATAAAGGCGTATTTAACTTTGAAGGTGGTTGCTATGCAAAGGTTATAAACCTTGATAAAGAATCAGAACCAGATATCTATAAAGCAATCAAACGTAATGCGCTTTTGGAAAACGTTACCGTTGATGCAAACGGCGTTTGCGATTTTGATGATGGTTCTGTTACAGAAAACACACGTGTATCATATCCTATCGACCATATCGAAAAGATTGTACGCCCTGTATCTGCAGCACCTGACGCTAAGAATGTTATTTTCCTTTCAGCAGATGCATTTGGTGTACTTCCTCCTGTTTCAATTTTAACACCTGAACAGGCTCAGTATTATTTCTTGTCAGGTTTTACCTCAAAACTTGCAGGTACAGAACGCGGCATCACAGAACCTACACCAACATTCTCAGCATGCTTCGGTCAGGCATTCTTAGAACTTCATCCAACAAAGTATGCAGAAGAACTTGTTAAGAAAATGGAAAAGAGCGGTGCTAAAGCATATCTTGTAAATACAGGATGGAATGGTACAGGTAAACGTATCTCAATTAAAGATACAAGAGGTATTATTGACGCTATTTTAGATGGTTCAATCTTGAAGGCTGAAACAAAAGAAATACCTTACTTTAATTTGGCAGTTCCAACAGCACTTCCTGGCGTTGATACTGGTATTTTAGATCCTCGCGATACATATGAAGATGCTTCGCAGTGGGATGAAAAAGCAAAAGATCTTGCTGCTCGTTTTGTTAAAAACTTTGATAAATACACTGGTAATGATGCAGGTAAAGCATTAGTAAGCGCAGGTCCTCGCGTTTAATTCTAGCATTTGATAAACAATTTTCATAAATTCAAACACGATAAAGTAAAAAGCGTAAATCAACATTTGAGATTTACGCTTTTTTATATATAAAAAAATGCTTACGAGCTTTCTCTCGTAAGCAATTTGAAAATGGTGCGGATAACAGGACTTGAACCTGCATGAAATCGCTTTCACATGGACCTGAACCATGCGCGTCTGCCAATTCCGCCATATCCGCGTATTTAGTTTTAACCTCATATAGAAAAGGCATAAACAATATAAAAATTTTAACATAAAATGCAGAAAAAATCAAGTTTTTTCTGCATTTTATATACATTAAATTATAAATTATTTTTCTTCAGGTTTTGTAACTTTGTTCAGAATCATTGTAACGAGTATAATAACACCTATTACAACTAAAATTCCGAGCATTCCAAGACCCATATATTTTAGATTATAAATAAAATTCATAGCGTTAAATTCCATATCAATACCTCCTGTTACATAAAGAATTTAAGAATAAGACCGCCCGCAATAACAGAAGCAATCTGACCTGAAACGTTAACACCCATTGAATGCATGAGTAAGAAGTTTTGTGAGTCTTCTTTTAAAGCCATTTTATGAACAACTCTTCCTGACATTGGGAAAGCTGAAATTCCGGCTGCACCAATCATTGGGTTAATTTTCTTTTTGGTAAACAGATTTAAAAACTTTGCAAATAAAACGCCACCAGCAGTATCAAATATAAATGCGAATAATCCAAGGCCTAAAATCAAAAGGGTTTCAGGTTGTAAAAATTCTGCAGCCTGCATACGAAGTGCTATTGTTATACCTAAGAAAATAGTAATAAGATTTGCTAAAACTTTTTGTGCTGTTTCTGAAAGTGAGTTTAATACTCCGCATTCTCGAATTAAGTTACCAAACATTAAGAAACCTACCAACGCAACTGATTCGGGAGCAACTAAGCCTGCAATAACAGTGATTATAATTGGGAAAAGAATCTTGGTTGTTTTTGAAACAGAAGTTGTAGAATAAGGCATTCTTATCATACGTTCTTTTTTTGTAGTAAGAAGCTTGATTACTGGCGGTTGAATAATTGGAACAAGAGCCATATATGAATATGCAGCAACCATAATTGCGCCGACATATTTAGAATTAAGAGCCTGAGCTACTACGATTGAAGTAGGACCATCGGCAGCGCCTATAACACCAATTGAAGCGGCATCGTTCAAATCAAAGAACATTGAAGCAAGGCAGAGAGTGAAAAAGATACCAAATTGAGCTGCCGCACCAAAAATCATAAGTTTAGGGTTTGAAAGGAGCGGACCAAAGTCAATCATTGCGCCGATACCGATAAAAAGTATAAGCGGGAAAAGTTCGTTGGCAATACCTGCATTAAAAAGAGTCTCCAAAGTTTCAACTGCACCTGAGTGGGGAAGGTTTACTAAAATTGCCCCAAAACCCATAGGGAGAAGCAAGGTTGGTTCCATATCTTTCTTAATTGCAAGATAGATTAAAATTCCACCTATCAGCCACATAACAACTTGTTGCCATTCAATTTGCAGAATGTTTGAATAAAGAATTTCCATTTTAACCTCCATTAAGTAAAAGATGATAAATTATAACATTTTTTTCAAAATAAATCAATCTAAATTTAAAAATCTATTTATGTTTTGTTAAGCAACATACGCACTCCACATGACTTGTGTTGGGAAACATGTCGACAGGAGTAATTGCAGATGGTGTGTATTTTTGTGATAGAACTTTTATATCTCTTGCAAGTGTTGATGGATTGCATGAAATATAAAGAATTTTTTCAATATTTGTTTCAAGCAGACAATTCAGAAGAAGTTCATCACAGCCTTTTCTTGGTGGGTCTAAGATAACTCCGTCGATTTTGCCTTCTTTTTTAATAATTTCAGGCATTAAAGTTTCCGCCGCACCGCATACAAATTTTGTGTTTTGTATATTATTTAATTTTGCATTATTTTGAGCATTTATTACTGCGTCTTCAATAATTTCAACGCCAAGCACACTTTTGACACTGTCTGCCATATAAAGACCGATTGAGCCAGTCCCGCAATACAAATCTATTATGCAGTCAGTTTTTTTGAAATTTGCAAGTGTTTTTGCGGTTTCATACAAAACTTCTGTTTGAGTGCTGTTCACCTGAAAAAAAGAAAGGGGAGAGATTTCAAAATCAAGATTGCCAATTGATGCGGTAATAGTGCTTTTCCCATAAAGCGTAATATTTTTTTTGCCTAAAATTACATTTGTATCTTCCTTGTTTACATTTAAAATTACACTTGTAATTTTATTGCTTGTTTCAAGTAATTTTTGTATTAACAGGTCAGAGTTTTTAAGTTTTTCTGATTTAGAGACAAGAACAACCATACACTCGTTTTTGCCATAACGTGTATATATGTGCTTTATGGACGAACTTGTGATTTTAATATATGCAAGGACGGTTTTTATTATTTTTTGGTCATCTGTATTTTGAATTTTACAGGTTTCAAGAGGTACAATGTCGTGACTTCTTAAAGCGTAAAATCCGCATTTGCCGTCTTTTATTGGATATTGAGCTTTGTTTCTGTAGTTGTAAATGTTTTTGCATGGAATAACGTCATTGACAATAGTTTCATTACCTGAATATTTTTTCATACAACTAATTACATTGTCTTTTTTAATTTCAAGTTGCTTTTGGTAGTTAATGTGTAAAAGTGAACAACCTCCGCATTTATAAAATATATCACAACAAGGAACTGTTCTTGAAGCAGATGGGGTAATGACCTTTAAAAGTTTTCCAAATGCATGATTTTTTAAAACTTTAACAACTTTATATTCAATTTTCTCACCCTCTAAGGCAAACGGAACAAAGACGGGGAATCCTTCGTGTTTTACAACACCTTCGCCGTCTGCACCAAAACCTGCAACTGTATCTGTATATGTTTTGTTTTTTTTAACCATACAAAATCTCCATAAAAAAGTTTAGTAGTATTATACACATTTTTATGCTGATTTTCAAGTATTTTAGAGTGTTTTTGGAATATTTTCATGAAATCTATTTATTTTTTTGAAATTTTGTGTTATAATGAGTATGTATAATTATAAAGTGGGTGATTTTGTAGTGATAAAAAGTATGACAGGCTATGGTAAAGGACAGAATGTTACAGAAGAACGAGAAATTACGGTTGAAGTTCGCTCTGTAAATAATCGCTATTTTGATGTAAACGTAAAAAGCCCAAGATATTTTATGTTTGCCGAAGATAAAATTAAAAAGCTTTTGGCAGAATATATTTCCCGTGGAAAAATTGACGTTTATATTTCTGTAAACTCAAAAGAAAATTCAGGCAAAAAAGTAGTTTTAGATAAAGAACTTGCTCAGTCTTACACTGTTGCTTTTAAACAGTTATGTGAGGAACTTGATATTACATATGATTTGTGTGCCACAAGATTTTTAAACAGTGATATTGTTAAAATTGAACACGAAGAACAGTCTGAGGAAGAAATTTGGAAATATCTGGAGCCTGTTTTGAGAGAATGTTTTGCTAATCATACAGCTATGAGAGAAGAAGAGGGTGCAAGACTTAAAAATGATATTTTGAGTAAGCTCTCAATTATAGAAAATACTGTTTCTGAAATAGAACAGCTTGTTCCCCTTAATATTGAGGTTTATAAGCAGAAACTTTTTGCTAAGATTACAGAAGCCCTTGAAAATTCAGTTATAGACGAAAACAGAATTATTCAGGAAGTTGCAATCTATACAGATAAAGTTTGTGTGGACGAAGAAACTGTAAGATTAAAGAGTCATTTAAAAGCTGCTGCGGACCTTTTGGAGAGCAATGAACCTGTTGGAAAGAAGTTTGACTTTTTAGTTCAGGAAATGAACAGGGAAATCAATACAATAGGTTCTAAGTCAAACGAACTTAAAATTTCATCATATGTAGTTAATGTTAAGAACGAGATTGAAAAGATAAGAGAACAAATTCAGAATATAGAATAAGGTGAGTATTATGAATTTAATTAACATAGGATATGGAAACGTGATATCAGCAGACAAGCTTATTTCTGTTGTATCTCCCGATTCTGCACCGATAAAAAGGCTTATGCAACAGGCAAAAGAAATGTTTAAACTTGTTGATGGTACATGTGGCAGACGTACAAGGGCGGTTTTGGTATTTGAAAGTGGTCATATTATATTGTCAGCACTTATGCCAGATACAATCACACAACGTATTGAACAGATGAACGGAGGTAAAAATGCTTAATACTAAAGAAGGCATACTGGTAGTAATTTCAGGTCCATCAGGTGTCGGGAAGGGAACTATCTGCAAAGAATATTTTAAACAAAAAGAGGATGCATTTTTATCTGTATCTGCTACCACCAGAAAACCACGTGAAGGTGAAATTGACGGGAAGTCATATCATTTTTTTGATGAGGAAAAATTTAATCAACTTATCAAAGAAGATTATTTTTTAGAGTGGGCAGATTTTTGCGGTAAAAGATATGGTACACCTAAAAAACCTGTTTTTGATTGTATAAAGCAGGGCAAAGACGTTGTTTTGGAAATCGAAGTGCAAGGAGCAATGCAAATAAAAGCAAAACACCCCGAGGGTGTTTACATATTCATTCTTCCGCCTTCAATGGAAGAGTTAAGAAAAAGACTTGAAGGCAGGGGAACAGAATCACAAGATGTTGTTGAAAAACGTCTTATTACAGCTCGTAGGGAATTAGAATTTGCAAACAAATATAACTATTATATTGTAAATGACACTGTTGAAAATGCAGTGGAAAAAATAAATAAAATTATTGAAGTAGAAAAATTAAGAACAGAAAGATGTAATTTAAATTTACAGGAGGAATAAATTATGTTATACCCAACACTATCATCACTTATTGAAAAAGCTAATGGCGCATGCCGTTATTCACTTGTTTTGGCGGTTGCTAAAAGAGCAAGAGCAATCTCAGGAGAATTAGCAGAATCACGTTCAGATGTGCTTACAGAGTACGAAAAGATTTGCGATAAACCTGTTTCTGTTGCCGTTCACGAAATCGCAGAAGGTAAAGTAGATATTATTGACTGATTTTAATATGAGCCTTGTAAAAGTAGCCAAAGTAATAATAAACAATCCATCGAAAGCTGTGGATAAATGTTTTGATTACCTTTTTGATGATGCACAAATCGGTTCACACGTGATTGTGCCTTTTGGAAAGGGAAACACAAAAACTGATGGTGTTGTTATAGGTTTTGGCGAAACGGAAGAAAGTGAAAAACTAAAAAGAATTGATACGGTTTTGGATACAATTTTGACCGAGCGAGATGTAACTTTGTTAAAATGGATGCATAACAGATGTGTTTGCACATATTACGATTGCCTGAAGGAACTACTTCCGCCGGGTGCGATGTCTAAAAACAAAGGATATATCGGTTACGGTGATAAACTCCTTAAGTTCGCAAGAGTTTGTATTGAACCTGAAATATATTGTGAAATTTTATCTGAACTTGAGAGAAAAGCTCCTGCTCAGGCAAGAGTTTTAGACTTGCTCAATCAACTGGGGGAAATTCCTGTTGTTCATTTGGGCGAGCTTGCTATGACAACCAGAACCACAATTTCAACCCTTGAAAAAAAAGGGTATATTTCTGTGTTCGACAAGGCAGTTGAAAGAAATCCGTTTAAAGAAGAAAATATTGTAAGAACGCAGCCTTTAATGCCAAATGATGAGCAGAAAAAGGCTATTGATTTTATATGTGAAAAAGTTGACAGTGATAAGTATGCGGGCATATTGTTGCGAGGAATTACCGGAAGCGGTAAAACTGAGGTGTATCTTCAAGCGGTAGCTCATGCTGTCAAGAATAATAAAAAGGCAATAATATTGGTACCCGAAATTTCGCTTACGCCACAGATGTCTGAAAGATTTAAGAGTCGTCTTGGTGAAAGAGTTGCTATTTTTCATAGCGGGCTTTCTATCGGCGAAAGATTTGATTGCTGGAATAAAATTAAATCCGGTGAAGTTGATGTTGTTGTGGGCGCACGGTCTGCTATTTTTACACCTATCGATAATATTGGAATTATTGTGGTAGACGAGGAACATGAAAACTCATACAAATCGGATATGTCACCTAAATATGATGCAAGAGAGGTCGCTGAACAAATCTGCAGATTTGAAAACGCACCACTAGTACTTGCATCTGCAACACCAAGTATGAAAAGTGCTTACAGAGCAGTAAATGGTGATTTGGAACTTTTACAGATTAAAAACCGATATAATAATGTCAGTTTGCCTGAGGTAAATATTGTTGATTTGAGATATGAACTTTCAAATGGCAACAAATCGTTTTTAAGTTCTGCGTTGCAGGAAGAAATACGTAAAAATATTAACAATGGTGAGCAGACTATTTTGTTTTTAAACAGACGAGGTTTTTCAACATTTGTTTCTTGCAGAAGTTGCGGATATGCGGCAATTTGTCCTGAATGCGGAATTGCAATGACATATCATAAATTTAATGATACATTAGTATGTCATTATTGCGGATATACCATAAAAAACTATTCAGTTTGTCCTAAATGTAAAAGCAGTGCTATAAGACATTTTGGTATTGGCACTCAAAAAGTTGAAGAAGAATTAAAAAGACTTTTCCCTGATGCTGCAGTTATTAGAATGGATAATGATACTACAAGGGAAAAACTTTCACATCATAAAATCTTAAAAAAGTTTAGTGAGGAAAAAATCGATATACTTGTAGGCACACAAATGATAACAAAGGGACTTGATTTTCCAAATGTTTCTTTGGTAGGAGTTTTGGCTGCCGATATGATGCTTTATGTTGATGATTATCAGGCGGCGGAAAGAACATTTCAGCTTATAACACAAGTCTGTGGAAGAGCAGGAAGAGGCGATACCGCAGGCAGAGCTATTATACAGACATATTCACCTGATCATTGGGTTATAGAATGTGCTTCAAATCAGGACTTTAAGGAGTTCTATAAAAAGGAAATACATTTAAGAAAAAGTATGGGGTATCCTCCGTTTGGTGATATTGTAAATATTGTTGTAAGCGGAATAAATGGTAATGAGGTTAAAAACACCATTGTTGATATCTCAAAGAGAATAAATGAGATATTTAAATCAAATGATGTGGCGTTTAATATTATAGGACCGGCGCCTGCACCGCTGTCAAGAATAAACAATAAATTCAGATGGCGTGTTATTATTAAACTTATCGCAGGCGAACGTGAAAGAGAATTTTTGAGGGAAGCTGTAAAGGTTACAGATAAAGCAGATGTTACGGTATCTCTTGATATAAACCCCAATAATATGATGTAACTGATATAAAAGGAGCAAGGGTATGGCTATTAGAAATATAGTAAAAAAAGGCGATGAAGTTTTGAGAAAAACCTGCCGTGAAGTTATAAATTTTGATGGCAGACTTCATTATTTGCTTGATGATATGAAAGAAACAATGCACGAAGCCCAGGGAGTTGGTCTAGCAGCGCCTCAGGTAGGTATTTTAAGAAGAGTATTTATTATAGAAACAGAAGAAACAGGTCTTGTGGAATGCATTAATCCCGAAATCCTTAATACTAAGGGTAAACACATTGCTCAGGAAGGCTGTCTTAGCTGCCCCGGTGAATATGGCTATGTTGAAAGACCTGCAATTGTTAAATTCAAAGCTAAAGACCGTTTTGGTAAAGAGTTTGAAATGACAGTAAAAGGTCTGGCAGCACGTGCAATTTGTCACGAAAATGACCATTTGGGCGGAACACTTTTTGTTGATAAAATTATCCCTGATTACGAAGGTGATGGCAACGATGATTAAAACTTTGTTTATGGGTACTCCTGATTTTGCAGTACCTTGTCTTGAAATGCTTACAAAAAGAGAAGATATAGAAATTGTTGGAGTTATTTCCCAGCCTGACAGGCAAAAGGGTAGAGGATATAAATTATTACCTCCACCAGTTAAAGAGTTTGCTTTGGAAAATGGTCTTGAAGTTTTCCAACCTGATAGTGTAAAAACAGAAGAATTTCATAATCTTTTAGAGGCTCTTGACCCTCAGCTTATAATTGTTATTGCATACGGAAGAATTTTACCTGATTTTGTTTTAAATTATCCGAAGTACGGATGTATAAACGTTCATGCTTCACTTTTACCTAAGTACAGGGGTGCAGCACCAATTCAGTGGAGCATCATAAATGGTGAAAAGAAAACAGGCGTAACAACTATGCTTATGGATGAGGGACTTGATACTGGTGATATGCTTGTTGTAAAAGAGCTAGAAATTTCAGGTGCTGATACTTCAGGTACTATGTTTGAGAAACTTTCTGCATTAGGTTCGGAGGCACTGTCTGAAACTATTGAAAAACTCAAAGATAATACCCTTGAAAGAATTCCGCAAAATCATAATGAAATGACTTATGCACCAATGATTTCAAAGGAAATGAGCTATATTGATTTTTCTATGGAAGCAGGAAAAATCTCTTGCCTTATTAGAGGCCTTAATCCATCTCCCGGTGCCAAGGCATATTTAGACGGAAAAATTATAAAAATATTAAGTGCAGATGTATGTTGCACCTCTAATCTTAAAATTGGAGAAATTGATACACAAAATGGAATTTTTAAGGTGGGGTGTGGAAACAATACATCTTTGGAATTAAAGTTAATTCAGCCTGAAGGAAAAAAACCAATGGCAGCAGAAGAATTTTTAAAAGGATATAAGTTTAATAAGGAGGCTTATTTATGTACTTCGATACAGGATATTTAATTTATGTTCTTCCTGCAATTATTATTGCAATGATTGCACAAAGTAGAGTTACTTCTACATTTAGCAAATACAGTAAAGTGATAAACCACAGAGGAATAACTGGTGCTCAAGTTGCACAGAAAATATTAGATTTGTATGGAATTTATGATGTAGCAATTGAAAGAGTTTCAGGAAATCTTACTGATCATTTTGACCCAAGAACAAAGGTGATTAGACTTTCTGATGGTGTTTATTCCTCTACATCTGTTGCTGCACTTGGTGTTGCGGCGCATGAAACAGGACACGCAATACAACATAACAAAGGATATTTGCCTATAAAAATGCGAAATGCCGTTTTGCCTGTTGCAAACTTAGGCTCAACTCTTGCATTTCCGTTGGTAATTTTAGGAATAATTATGTCGTTTGACACACTGATTAATTTTGGAATAATTCTTTTTTCAGCAGTTGTACTTTTTCAGATTGTTACACTGCCTGTTGAATTTAACGCAAGCAGACGTGCTGTGGCAGTTATGGAGGAGCAATATATTTTAACAGATGATGAACTTAAAGGTGCAAAAAATGTGTTATCTGCTGCGGCAATGACATATGTTGCTGCAACAATAGTTGCGCTTGCAAACCTTATAAGACTTTTGGGCTTGGCAAGAAGAAATGATTGATATGAATGCAAGAGAACTAGCTTTAAATGTTTTAAATAAATACGAAAAAGATAAAACGTATATTAATCTTGAACTTAAAAAGGCGTTGTCACCTCTGGATGCTTCTGAAAAAGCTCTTGCTACCGAACTTATTTATGGTGTTGTGAGATACAGAAACAATCTTGATTATATAAGAAATCTTTTTTCAAAAATTAAGGAAAATAAACTTTCGGACAGCGTTAAAAATATTTTAAGACTTGGAATATACCAAATAATGTATCTTGATAAAATTCCAGATTCAGCGGCGTGTAATGAGAGTGTAAAACTTGCTAATAAGTATACAAATAGCGGTGCTAAGGGATTTATAAACGCAATTTTACGAAATGTTTCAAGGCAAAAAGGGAAGATTTTATACCCTGAGGATCAAATGCAGAATTTAATGGTAAGATTTTCTTTTCCAAAAGAGATTGCCGAAATATTTGTAAACGACTACGGTTTTGAAAAAGCAGAAGAAATAATGAGACTGTCAAATATCAACAAAGGTATTTCTGTGCGTCCTAATCTACTGAAAATCAGCAAAGAAAGCTTTTTAGAAATACTGGAAAAAAGTAAAGCAGAGTTTGTTGATGATGAAAATGTGTTTATTATTAAAAATTTTGCGCACATAAAAATAGAAGGTTTTGACGATGGACTGTTTACCATACAGGATAAGGCTTCAGCTTTGGCGGCAGAGTTGCTTAAACCTGAGTCAAACGAAACTGTGCTTGATATCTGCGCTGCCCCTGGAGGCAAATCATGTTACATGGCACAACTTATGCAAAACAAAGGCAAAATTGTGTCTTGTGATTTGCATTCTCATAGAACAAAGTTGATTGAAAATACTGCAAATCGCCTTGGTATAACTATAATTGAAACAAAAGTAAATGACGGAGAGATTTTTAATCCTGATTTTGAAGAAAAATTTGATAAAATTCTTGTTGACGCACCATGTTCAGGTTTGGGAGTTATTTCCAAAAAGCCTGACATAAAGTGGGCTCAGCAAGATTTTGAGGCGCTTAGTAATTTGCAGTACAATATACTTAAAAATTGCATTAAATATTTAAAAAAAGGCGGACAACTTGTTTATAGCACCTGTACAATTAACAGTAAAGAAAACTCTTGTGTTGTTGAGCGAGTTATAAATGAATGCGATGGACTTTCAAAAGAAAAAGAAGTTCAACTTTTACCGTCGGAGTTTCATGATGGATTTTATATGTGCAAAATTGTAAAGGGAATTTGATATGGAAAAAGTGAGATTAAAGGATTTTACCTTTGATGAACTAACTGAATATTTTTTGTCTATCGGGGAAAAGAAGTACCGCGCAAAACAAGTGTATGAATGGCTTTATAAAGGCGTAGAATCTTTTGATGAAATGACAAATCTTTCAAAAGAATTAAGAGATAAGCTAGACAGTACTTGCGTTATCACCAAGTTGGAAATTTTAAGAAAACAGGTTTCTAAAGATGCTACCATAAAGTATTTGTTTAAGCTTATGGATGGAGAAACGATAGAAAGTGTTTTGATGGAGTATAAGCATGGTCATCCGATATGTATATCAACTCAGGTTGGATGTAATATGGGCTGTAAGTTTTGTGCTTCTACTTTAGGCGGTAAAGTACGTGATCTTACCGCAGGTGAAATTGCCGATCAGGTAATTTTTGCAGCAAAGGACAGTGGAGTTACAATCTCAAATATTGTACTTATGGGTATGGGAGAGCCTCTTGATAATTATGAAAATGTGACTAAGTTTATCAGGAATATCAATCATCATGCAGGAATGAATATTGGTGCAAGACATATTGCGCTTTCCACTTGTGGGATTGTACCTAAAATTAAACTGCTTGCAGATGAGGGACTTCCTGTTACATTATCGGTTTCGCTTCACGCACCAAATGATGAAATGCGAAGTAAAATTATGCCTGTTAATAAAAAGTACAATTTGGAACAGTTGTTTGATGCACTAGACTACTATATTAAAAAAACAAACAGAAGAGTAACATTTGAATACTCGTTGATAAGTGGAGTAAACGACTCCGTGCAAACTGCGAAAATATTGTTAAAACTTGTTAAAGGTATGTTGTGCCATATAAATTTGATACCGGTTAACAGTGTAAGAGAAACTGGATTTGTAAAAAGTTCACCTGAGGATATTCTTGCATTTAGAACGGTTTTGGAACAAAATGGTGTTACGACTACAGTTAGACGTGAACTAGGCAGTGATATAGATGCATCTTGCGGACAATTACGACGAAGACATGAACAGGAAAAATAAAAAGGTGTAAACACAAAGGGGTAATTAAAATGGTTATAGCTGCGGGATATACCCACAAAGGCAGAAGAGAAAATAATGAAGATAGTTTTTTGGTTTGCGACAACTTTTCAATCGTAGCTGACGGCATGGGCGGTCACAGTAAGGGTGAAGTTGCAAGTAATATGGCTGTAGAGCATATCAAAGATTATTTGAATAATTTGACAGAGTTTAATGAAAAAAATCTCGCTGATGCCATAACGCTTGCAAATAAATTTATCCTGCAAAAAGCTGCATCGGAAAAAGATATGAGCGATATGGGAACAACCGTTGTGATGTGTGCATGGGATAAAAAGGAAGTATATATTGCAAATGTTGGTGATAGCAGATGTTATTTGTGCTCAAAGAATAGAGTTAATCAGATAACAACAGACCATTCTTATGTCCAAACCTTGGTAGATTCAGGCAAAATAACCCCTGAAGAAGCCGAAAGCAGGGCTGATAAAAACATACTTCTCCGTGCGGTTGGTTGTGAAGAAGAATTAAAGGTGGACACATTTAAGTTAACTATAAAAAAAGGAGATGTACTTGTTTTGTGCAGTGACGGGTTAAGTGGAGTGATGTCCGATAAAGATATAAGAGAAATTGTGATGCAAGACAGTAGTGTTGAAGTAGTGGTAAAGACTCTTGTAGATGAGGCATATAAAAAAGGCAGCACTGACAACATTACGGCTGTTATAGTCAAATTCTGAGTAAACGGAGGATATAAAAATGACAGGAAAACTTCTTTCAGGCAGATATGAAATATTAGAAATTATCGGTATTGGCGGAATGGCCAATGTATATAAAGCAAAGTGTACATATCTCAACAGGTATGTTGCCATTAAGGTCTTAAAAGACGAATTTAAAAACGATGAGGAGTTTTTAAAAAGATTTAATGTTGAGTCTCAGGCAGCAGCTGGTCTTTCGCACAATAATATTGTGTCGGTATATGATATTGGCAGCGAAGGTGACATACATTACATTGTTATGGAATATGTTGAAGGTATAACGCTTAAAGAATACCTGGCTCAAAACGGAGTACTTACCTGGGAAAAAGCTGTTGATTTTGCAACACAGATTGCATGCGCACTTCAGCATGCTCATAGAAAAGGAATTGTTCATCGTGATATCAAACCTCAAAATATTTTGGTCACAAAAGATGATGTTTTAAAGGTTACAGATTTTGGTATTGCCAGAGCCGTGTCTTCTTTTACAATGAAAGTGGAAGACAGTGCAATGGGGTCTGTTCATTACTGTTCGCCTGAACAGGCAAGAGGTGGGTACACAGATGAAAAATCCGATGTATACTCTCTTGGTGTTGTAATGTATGAAATGCTTACGGGTAAGCTTCCGTTTGAAAGTGACAACTCTGTTTCTGTTGCATTAAAGCATATGCAGGAAGATGCGGTAGCCCCTTGTGAAATTGTTGCTACTATTCCTAAAGAGGTTGAAGAAATAGTATTAAAGGCAATGCAAAAAAACCAAAGTGAAAGATTTCAGTCTGCAGGCGAAATGCTTATTGAACTTAAATGGGTAATGCAAATGGAAGGTGACAGAGCTGAAAAGCTTCAGCAGGAAGAGTTGTATAGAACAAAAAAAATAGACGTGGGAGCTGTTGAAGAAGGTATGAAAAAAACTACTGCTAAAACGAGTAAAAAAGCAAAGAAACCAATTAAAACTGCTCAGCAACAGAAGGAGGATAAAGTTGCGGTGTTGGCAGGAATAGGTGCGTCTGTGCTTGTTGTAGCTATTTTGGCGTTTGTTGTTATTGCTGTTATGTTCCCGGGAACTATGCCATGGTCGGGTAGTAACAAGGGTGAAGTTGAAGTTCCCGATTTAATAGGTGTTGACTTTGATAAAGCAAAAGAAATATATAAAAATCTGAAGTTTAAAGAAGAAAGCTCTGAGTATTCAGCTGACTATGATGAAGGCGTTATCATAGATCAGGATCCCAAAGAGGGAACAGTTATAAAAACATCTTATACGATTTCTGTTATTGTAAGTAAAGGAGCAGAAGTTGTTAAAATGCCTGACTTGGTAAATATGGACTACCGACAAGCGCAAAACAAACTTGAAGATATGGATATTTTATATTCAGTTGAATATAAAACCGACTCTTCAATACCAGAAAATACTGTTATAGAGACTGAACCACGTGCAAAGAAGAATGTAAAGGTAGGAGTGGATATTGTTAACTTGGTTGTAAGTTCTGGTGAAGAAGAACCTCTACCTGTTGTTCCTGCACTTATCGGACTTGACGAAGATGAGGCAAAACGTGAGTTATCAGTGGTTAACCTTAACTCTAAAGTTGTATATGAAAAGTCAAAAATATCTGAAAAAGGTAAAGTAATCAGACAGTCTATTGCATCGCAGACACAGGTTACCGAAAAAACTACAGTTACCATTACTGTAGGAATTGGTGATGATGAAATTTCAACACCTGAAAATAACCAGTCTGGTCACACGAATAAGCCTACAGTTACCAAAGAGGTTACTGTTATGCTTCCTCAGGACAAAGAGCAAGCAAGTGTAAAAGTAACTGCAAATGGTAAGACGGTTTATACAGGAACACATAAGACTTCTGAAGGTGCAATAAGCGTTCCTGTTTCAGGTAGCGGAAATGTAGTAGTGGTTGCATATATAGATGACCAGAAGGTAACTGAAAAGACGATTAAATTCTAATGAGTGAAAAAAGAGGATTATTGATTAACGGGTTTGGTAGTTTCTATTACGTTATGATCGACGGGAAGACTTACGAAGCCCGTGCAAGAGGTAGAATAAAAAAAGAGAATATCAGACTTTTGATTGGAGATATTGTAACTGTTGAAGAACAAAGCGGAACTTATGCAATTACAGGAGTTCTGCCACGCAAAAACAGTTTAATACGTCCTGCAGTAGCAAATGTTGACCAGATTATTGTTGTAATTGCAGCAGCAGAACCGTCCCCGAATTATAAGCAAACTGATAAACTGCTTGGGCTTTTAGAGTACAATAATTTTGATGTCAGTATTTGTATCAATAAATCAGATCTTGCGGATTATGCAGAGATACAAAGGGTTTATACCAATGCAGGCTATAATGTGACTGTAACTTCTACGGTAGACGGTAAAACTGATATTACACCACTTAAAGATGTTTTAAAGGGCAAAGTTTCAGCTTTTGCAGGATGTTCCGGCGTTGGAAAGTCAAGCCTGATTAATATGTTGGATGAAAATTTTGCTCGGACTACAGGTGAAGTAGGTAAAATCAAGCGCGGCAAACATACGACTACTCATGCGACACTTCTGCCACTTAAGTTTGGAGGCTTTATTGCGGATACCCCAGGTTTTAGTGTTGTTGACTTGTCTGAAATCGATAAAAACGAGCTTGCGTTTTGTTTCAAAGAGTTTGAACAGTATTTTGGACAGTGTAAATTTTCCGGTTGCACACACATTAACGAACCGGGGTGTATAGTTAAAAAACTTGCCGAAGAAGGAAAAATTGAAAAAAGTAGATACGAAAGTTATGTATCATTGTTTGAAGAAGCATGTGATAAAAAAGAAAAGTTTATGTAAGAAAGAGGAATAGTTTATGGCAATTGTAGCACCATCAATATTATCTGCTGATTTTTCACAGCTTAAAGACCAAGTGCAAATGGTGGAAAACGCGGGAAGTGAGTATATTCATATTGATGTTATGGATGGGCATTTTGTTCCTAATCTGACATTAGGTCCTTGTGTAGTTTCAAGTTTAAGACCCCATTCAAAAGCAGTGTTTGATGTGCATCTTATGATAGAAAATCCCGAAAAATATGTTGACAGTTTTGTAAATAGCGGTGCTGATATTATTACTGTTCATTATGAAACAACCAATGATATGAATGCACTTATAAAACAAATTAAGGATTTGGGTGTTAAGGTTGGTATTACTATAAATCCGCCTACACCTGTGGAGGTTTTGCTTCCGTACATAGATGATGTTGATATGGTTTTAATTATGACTGTTAATCCGGGATTTGGGGGACAGTCACTTATTGAAGATTGTCTTGATAAAATTAAATTTTTGCGTAAAAATTATCCTGAGCTTGATATTGAAATCGATGGCGGAGTTAAACTTGATAATTTGGATAATGTCATTGAAGCAGGTGCAAATATTATTGTTGCAGGAAGCACTGTTTTTAACGCCAAAGATCCGAGTGCAGTTGTGAAAGCTATTAAAGAGAGATAATATGAAAACACTTATAATTTTAAATGGCAAGTGTGAAAGTTTGTCTTTCCTTAAAGAATTGTCTTTAAAGGTGGATAAAGTTATCTGTGCGGATGGCGGCTATATTCATGCACAAAATGCAGGAATCGTACCTGATATTGTTGTCGGTGACTTTGATTCTTGTGTTGTGCCTAAAAACATAAAAACTGTTGTTTTCCCAAAAGAAAAAGATTTGAATGATGCGGAAATTGCTATTAATTACGCAATAGAGCATTATGGGGATGACATTGTTCTTTCATGTGCATTAGGTGGAAGGCTCGATCATCAAATGTTTAATTTACATCTTTTGTTTAAGTACAATAAAGTGATTATTGAAGAAACCGATGTAAAGGTTATTTATTGTGATAACTTAGTTGATTTTAATAATTATATCGGCAAAAGTATAAGTTTTTTGCCTTATGAAAAAGCAAATATTTCTCTTGAAGGATTTAAATATCCGCTTTATAATGCGGATTTGAAAATAGGAGATACCCTTACGTTAAGTAATATAGCACTTGAAAATGCAAAACTTATTGTAAATTCAGGTAAAGTGCTTGCTGTTATATGTAAAACAGTTATTTAATTTGCACAAAAAGAAGTGTCTTTAATATAATAATAGCGAAGGACACTTCTTTTTCTGTGAGGAATGATATTATGTTCAGAAGGTGCAAATGGTGGCTTTACACAGTTTTAGGATTTGCGGCGGGCATTGTTATTTACATATTGCTGCCTGCGAGTTGGATTTTATTCCTGCTCTGTGCTGCGGTGATCTTTGTGTGTTGTGTGATGCTTTGTGCTTAAAAAATGAAAGGGTTGAGTTTATGAAGATAGTAGTAGTTAATCCGTCTAAATTTTGGAGCAGGATTTTAAAAAGTATTTTTAAAATCTGAATAACAAAGGGTGATTTTTTGATAAAAGAATACAAAACTGTTCTGGCAGAGTATGTGGCTGAGTATGTTGATAAAAAATCTAAATTTATTGCAACTTTAAGACCGGTATCGACACAGGAAGAAGCTACTGCCTTTATTGAAGAGATGCGAGCGAAATATTGGGATGCAACTCATAATGTTTATGCATATATCCTGTCAGAACAAAATATAAAAAGATATTCTGATGACGGTGAACCCTCCGGAACTTCGGGGGTTCCGTCATTAAAAGTTTTAGAAGGGGCGGGTCTTTTAAATGTTGCAGTTGTAATAACAAGATATTTTGGAGGAACTCTTTTAGGAACAGGCGGACTGGTAAGAGCATATTCTGAGAGTGTTAAAAAAGTGATAAATGAGGCAGAGATTATATCAAAGTGCCTGTGTGATAAAGTGATTGTTTCTTGCGATTATAATGTGTGGGGTAAAGTTGTAAATATGGTTGCAACGCTTGGCATACCAACAGGCGAGATTATTTATGCAGACAAAGTATGTGCAGAAATATTCGAAAAAGTTGATTTATCGGACAAGCTGATAGAAAATATAGTTGAAAAGACTGATGCCCTTTGCAAATGTGAAAAGTCGAAAACTATGTATATTAACATTAACAGTAGTGGCAAACTTATAAAATAAATATTAAAAAAGCAAATTATGTATTGCACTATTTGTAATATAGTGGTATAATTTTATGATAGTAATTGTTTTATTGAAGGGATTTATGTTATGACAAAAATTGGTTTTGACAATGAAAAATACCTTGAACTGCAGTCGAAAAATATCAGGGAGAGAATTTCTAAATTTGGTGGTAAACTTTATTTGGAATTTGGTGGAAAACTGTTTGACGATTATCATGCAGCACGTGTTCTTCCTGGATTTCAACCTGACAGTAAGGTTAAACTCCTTTTGGAATTAAAAGATGAGGCCGAAATTGTCATAGTTATAAGTGCCGATGCGATTGAAAAGAATAAACGCAGGGGTGACCTTGGAATTACTTATGATCTTGAAACCCTAAGATTAATTGATGCTTTCAGGGGAATTGGTTTGTTTGTTGGTAGTGTTGTTATTACACAGTACAAATCACAAAGTGCTGCGGATTTGTTTAAAAAACGTCTTGAAAGTATGGGTATTAAGGTGTATATTCACTATGTTATACCGGACTATCCGTCCAACATTCCACTTATTGTAAGTGAGGATGGTTTTGGTAAAAACGAATATGTTGAAACCAAGAGGTCTTTGGTTGTTGTAACTGCACCTGGACCTGGAAGTGGCAAAATGGCTACATGCCTTTCACAACTTTATCACGAGAACAGAAGGAATGTAAAAGCAGGATATGCTAAATTTGAGACATTCCCGGTTTGGAATTTACCACTCAAGCATCCCGTTAATCTTGCTTACGAGGCTGCAACAGCTGACCTAGATGATGTAAATATGATTGATCCGTTCCACTTGGAAGCATACGGAAAAACAACAGTTAATTATAACAGAGATATTGAAATTTTCCCTGTTTTGAATGCGATTTTTGAAAAGATTAATGGTGAATCGCCGTATAAAAGTCCAACAGATATGGGAGTAAATATGGCTGGATTTTGCATTACAGATGACGAAGCGGTAAGCGAAGCATCAAAGCAGGAAATTATAAGAAGATATTATGCCGCAAGATGTGCTCAGAAACAGGGAAGCGCAGATAAAGAAGAAATTTATCGTCTTGAACTTTTAATGAATCAGACACATACTTCTTCAGCCGACAGACCTGTTGTAAAACAAGCGTTGCAACGTGCAGAAAGCACAGGACTTCCTGCAGTTGCGATTGAACTTCCTGATGGTAAAGTTATCACAGGTAAGACAAGTTCACTTTTGGGGGCATCTGCCGCTGCACTATTGAATGCTTTAAAAGAACTTGCTTGTATTCACCACGATGTAAAACTTATTTCACCTACTGAAATTGAGCCGATACAGGAGCTTAAAACAAAATATATGGGAAACCATAATCCAAGACTTCACTCAGATGAAATTTTGATTGCTCTTGCAATATGTGGGGCTACAAATGCTGATGCTCAGTCTGCTATCAAGCAGTTGGATAATTTGCGTGGTTGCGAGCTACATTCGACAGTGATTTTATCAAGTGTAGATGAAAATGTTTTTAAAAGGCTTGGAGTTAATATAACATGCGAGCCTCAATATCATACGAAAAAATTATATCACAAATAAATTTGGAGGGTATTATGGATAATTCTAAAAAAACAATGGAAAAAGTGGTAGCTCTTTGCAAAGGCAGAGGTTATGTATATCCGGGTTCTGAAATCTATGGCGGACTTTCTAATACTTGGGATTACGGTCCACTTGGTGTGGAATTTAAAAACAATGTAAAAAAAGCTTGGTGGAAAAAATTCATTCAGGAAAGCCCATACAATGTTGGTCTTGATGCTGCAATTTTGATGAATCCGCAGACTTGGGTTGCATCAGGACACGTAGGAGGATTTTCTGATCCATTGATGGATTGTAAGGAATGTAAAGCACGTTTTAGAGCGGACAAGCTTATTGAAGACGCTGCACATATTTCTGCAGACGGTTGGACAGATGAACAGATGTATAACTACATCATTGAAAACGGAATTGTTTGTCCTGAATGCGGAAAAGCAAACTTTACATCAATTAGAAAATTTAACCTTATGTTTAAGACA
This sequence comes from Clostridia bacterium, assembly GCA_045589295.1. Taxonomy (GTDB): domain Bacteria; phylum Bacillota; class Clostridia; order RGIG6154; family RGIG6154; genus RGIG2094. The sequence continues at coordinate 43,193 of JAZNOU010000021.1, read as the reverse complement.
TTCCAGGGCGTTACAGAAGATTCTAAGTCGGAACTTTTCTTGCGCCCAGAAACTGCGCAAGGTATATTTGTTAACTTTAAAAATGTTCAGAGAACAACAAGAAAGAAAATTCCTTTTGGTATAGGTCAGGTTGGCAAATCTTTCAGAAACGAAATTACACCGGGTAACTTTACGTTTAGAACAAGAGAATTTGAACAGATGGAACTTGAGTTTTTCTGTGCTCCCGGAACTGATATGGATTGGTTTAATTATTGGAAAGATTATTGTAAAAACTTTCTTTTGTCACTTGACATGAAAGAAGAAAATATTAAAATGCGTGATCATTCTCCAGAAGAACTTTCACATTATTCAAATGCAACAACAGATATTGAATTTTTATTCCCGTTTGGTTGGGGCGAACTTTGGGGTATTGCTGACAGAACAGACTTCGACTTAAAACAGCACGCAACTCACTCTGGTGAATCAATGGAATATACAGATCCTATTACAAATGAAAAATACGTTCCTTATTGTGTTGAACCATCACTTGGCGCCGACAGAGTAGCTTTGGCTTTCCTTTGTGAAGCTTATGATGAGGAAGAAATTGCTGAGGGCGACACAAGAGTTGTGCTAAGACTTCATCCTGCGTTAGCTCCTGTTAAGGCTGCAATTTTACCGCTTTCAAAAAAACTTGCTGAAGGCGCTGGAAAAGTTTATGCAGACCTTGCAAAATATTTCAACTGTGAATATGATGAAGCTGGTTCAATCGGTAAGAGATATCGTCGACAGGATGAAATCGGAACACCATTTTGTATTACTTATGATTTTGAGTCTGAAACAGATGGATGTGTAACTGTTCGTGATAGAGATACTATGGAACAGCAGAGAATTAAAATTGAAGAAATCAAGAGCTTCATTGAATCAAAACTTGATTTTTAAGGAGTAAAAAATATGAAAAATTATTTTTCAAGTAGAGAAGAAACCGCAAGAATAAGCACTATTTTTGCTATGGTTTTAGCGATGGTTGCTATTGCATATTACTATCTTATTAATTTGGCAACAGATTTAAGATGGGTTATGATGTGTGGATATTTCTTTGTGGCTATTCCTGCGGCGTTTACACTTGTTCATGGTATTGTTGCGAAAAGACTTGGCGTTGTTCTGCTTGGTGCAGAATTCGTGCTTTTGGGTATATTAGGTTTTGTTGCAAAACTTTTGCATGGCATTAACGAGTTGACATTTTACAACTATTTTTATGCAACAGCATATGCGCTTGTTACGATTTTTGCTTTTTCTTTTGCTGACAGAGTTGCATTTGGCAAGAATTTTTTGGCAAAATGGTGGGTTGCCTTATTAGCGGTTGTTGTAATCGGAGGCTTATCCCTTTCTGTGTTTGTTGTGCCTGATGTAATGGTTAATACTATGATTTTGGCAAGAAATATAGCTTTTATTGTTGTTTATGCACTTGCTATGGCACTTGGAATTGTATTTATTGTAAAATCAAAAAATAATTCATTTTGGTGGGCGTATGCGGTGTATGCATTTTTGTCACTTGTTGCGTATGCGTTCCAGATTTTCTATCTTGTGAGGTGGTACAACCTTTTCTTGATGCTTGCTGTGGTTAGTGTGCCATATGTTTTAATGTTTGCAGTTAAGTGTGAAGAATAATTTTGGTAATTTTACAAACAATATTGACATATGTTTTACGTTGCGATAAAATATAATTGAAAAGAGGAATTTTTATGTCTGAAAAAGAAGGAATTATCGTTTTAACTGACGATGAAGGTAAAGAAGTAGAATTTGAACATATTGATACAATTGAAATGAATGACGAGTATTACGTTATTCTTCTTCCTGTTGAAGATCCTGAAGGTGGAGTTGTTATACTCAAGTTCGAAAATGATGATGCTGATTGCGAAGTTTTAGTCGGTGTTGATAACGATGAAGAAGCTCAAGCTGTTTTAGACAGGTATGCTCAGCTTTGTGAAGAGGAAGAAGGGGAGTAATTTAATCCCCTTATCCTGCCTGATTCGTGTTTAGTCCTTGTACGTGTTTTGAACCAACACTCATTTTAAGGGATTCTGACTTCGTTTGTGGCTTGCAGGCCTCCCCACATTTGTGGCATTGGAGGAGCGATTAAGCAAATGAGAGGAAACCCACCTGAAAATTCAGGTTTAAAATTGACAGGGAAACGGTCAGGCGGGGTTTATAATGAATTTAAAAGAGGTGTGTGGTAATTACACCTCTTTTTTTTGTTGCACTTTTTTGGAAAATATGTTAAAATTATTATGTGCTTAGTATGTTTATTTACTATATGTTACATATGTTGGATATTATAAATAATAATTATATGTTGATTTTTAAAAACGGAGGGTTAAAAATGAGAAAAAAACTACAGGATAAAATGTTTGAATTAAGTTACTTATTTGAACTTTTGGTTTCTCTTATAGTTGGAGTTGGAATTGTGATTATGACGTTTAGAATCATTGTTGATGCTGTAAATGTGACAGCCTATTCAAATGGTGTTGAAACATTTGTTAAGCTGCTTGATGATGCAATTATTCTTGCAATTGGTGCTGAGCTTATTAAGATGTTATGCAAACACACTCCTGAAACAGTGATTGAAGTACTTGCTTTTGCTTTAGCAAGAAAACTCATAGTAGGACACGTAGCGGCATGGGAGAATCTTATTATTGTTGTAGCTATTGCGATTTTGTTTGCAATAAGAAGATTTTTGCTTAACAGTCATGATATGGTTGAAACTCCTGATGGCCTTGTCGAAGTTGAAAAAAAGAAACAATTAATTTGATTATATATTAAATACTTGTAATTTGACAAAAAATGTGTTAAAATAAATAGATGTTATTTGATTTAAAAAATGTGTAAATATTTTGCTATAATATTTGACTTTTTACTATGAGGTGATTAAATGGAGATGCCTTCTTTTGCGGTTGAATTATGGAAAATAGTTAAAAAACAAAGACTTGAGGTTTTAACTTGCGAAGATGTAATTGATAATATAAAAATCAGCAATATGGATGTAAACAGACCAGGACTTCCACTTACAGGTTTTTTTGATTATTTTGATTCTTCACGTATTCAGGTTTTTGGTAAGATTGAGAGCACATATCTTGAAAATTTGTCACCACAAGAAGAATTTGAAAAAATAGATAAGTTGTTTGCTACAGGTATACCTGCACTTGTTATAACAAGGTCGCTTGAACCATCTGAACAGATGATTAAGGCGTCGTTGTTAAGAAAAGTACCAATTTTAAGGACAGAAGAATCAACTTCTAGGTTTATGAGTGCATTGATTGCAATGCTCAATGTTGAACTTGGTGAAAGAATAACCAGACATGGTGTTTTGGTAGAAGTATACGGTGAAGGTATTTTAATTTTAGGAGAGAGCGGCGTAGGTAAGAGCGAAACTGCAATTGAACTTGTTAAACGTGGACACAGGCTTGTTGCAGACGATGCAGTTGAAATTAAAAAAGTTTCGGAAATTACACTGGTTGGAAGCGCCCCTGATATTATAAAGCATTTTATTGAATTAAGAGGCATTGGTATTGTTGATGTTAAAAACATTTTTGGTATGGGTGCAGTAAAAGATACTGAAAAAATTGATATGGTGATTTGTCTTGAACAGTGGCAGCAACATAAAAAATATGACAGATTGGGTCTTGATAATGAAACTGTTGAAATTTTAGGCATTAATCTGCCTGCACTTACTATACCGGTAAGGCCGGGACGAAATCTTGCCATAATAATTGAAGTTGCAGCTATGAATAACCGCCAGAAAAAAATGGGATATAATGCAGCAGAAGAACTTAATAAACGCTTGACACTTGATATGGAAAAAAGACAGTCTGAATTAAATAAATAACATTTTTTAAAATAGGAGAGAATAAATTATGTATTATATTGGTATTGACCTCGGTGGAACAAATATTGCGGTTGGTGTTGTAAATGAAGAAGGAAAAATTATTCACAAAATAAGCACTCCAACACTTGCTGAAAGAACATCTGAAGAAATTGTTAAAGATATGGCTCTTACTTCGATTGAGGTTGTTAAACAGGCGAATATTTCTATGGATGATGTTGTGTCTGTTGGTATTGCATGCCCTGGTTTTATCGAAAAAGAACTTGGTGTTTTGATTGCTGGTGCAAATCTTCCATTTAAAGAGTATGAATTAAGAAAAGAAATGCAAAAATACATAGATAAACCCGTTTATCTAGATAATGATGCTAACTGTGCTGCGTGGGCAGAAGCTATGGCAGGTGCCGCAAAAGGTGTAAAGGATTCTATTATGATTACTTTAGGAACTGGCGTTGGCGGTGGTATTGTTGTTAATGGCAGACTTTACAGCGGATTTAATTTTTTTGGTGCAGAACTTGGACATACGGTTATTGAAGTTGATGGCAGACAATGTGGATGTGGAAGAAAAGGTTGTTGGGAAGCATATTCATCTGCAACAGCACTTATAAAGACTACAAAAGAATACGCTGAAAAGGATAAAGATTCTTTGATTTGGAAATTAGTTGAAGAAGAAGGAAAATTCAGTGGCAGAACTGCTTTCAATGCTGCAAAACAGGGCGATAAGACCGCCCAAAAAGTTGTTGACGAGTATATCAAATATCTTGCTGCAGGTGTTGCAAATATGATATTTATATTCCAACCTGAAGTGTTGGTTATCGGCGGTGGAGTTTCTAATGAGGGAGATAATCTTTTGATTCCTTTAAGAGAAGCTGTTGAAAAAGAAAAATATGTTGGAACTAAATCTCCGTTGTTTAGAGATGGAAGAATTGAAAAAGCTATGCTTGGCAATGATGCAGGTATTGTTGGTGCAGCTCTTTTAAGAGAATAGTATTTGGGAGGAATTAACATAAAAGTTCTCTATGATATATGCTCAAAAGATTGCGTTTTACAAAACGAACCAATGAAAAACCATACTACGTTTAAAATTGGTGGAAATGCAAAGACTGTAATTATACCTAAAACTGAAAAAGAGCTGGTTGAGGTTATAAAGTGTCTTAAAAATGAGAAATTTATAATTGTTGGTAATGGTTCTAATATTTTAGCACCTGATGATGGGATTGATGGCTATGTTATTAAAACAACAAAAATCAATTCTGTTGTTGCTGATGGGAATATCATCCGTGCTGGCTGTGGGGCATCACTTGCAAAAATTGCTTCAGTTGCTTTGGAAAATTCTCTTAGCGGTTTTGAATTTGCATCAGGGATACCTGGCACAATCGGAGGCGGGGCAGTTATGAATGCTGGTGCATACGATGGAGAGCTTTCTAGGGTTATAAAGAAGACAACTTACTGTGACAGGGATGGAAATATTTATAAAATTGAAGGTTCTCAGCACGAATTTGGTTACAGACACAGTTTCTTTTCAGACAAAGATTTTACAATTCTATCATGTGAAATCGAGCTAGAAAAAGGTCAAAAAGAAAATATTTTATGTAAAATGAAGGAATTAAACAAAAAACGTAGCGAAAAACAACCTTTGAATTTCCCGAGTGCGGGCAGTGCATTTAAAAGACCTGAAGGATATTTTGCTGCAAAACTCATTGATGATTGTGGTTTGAGAGGAGTTTCGGTTGGCGGGGCTCAGATTTCAGAAAAGCATTGTGGTTTTATTATTAACAAATGCAATGCAACCGCGGAAGATGTAAAAGGACTTTTAAGTCTATGTCAACAGAGAGTGTTTGAAAAGTTTGGTGTAAGTATCGAGCCTGAGATAAAAATTCTTTAATTTTTTACGAAAGGATGTTAAATATGGCTGTTAAAACAGAAAATGTATATGGCAATATTGTTATTTCTGATGAGGTGATTGGGAAAATAGCGGCAACTGAAGCAATGAAGTGTGTTGGCGTAGTTGGAATGGCTTTTAAATCAAAGGCAGATGAACTTGCTTCAATTTTGAAAAAAGACTCTGCAAATAAGGGTGTAAAAGTGTCCGTTACCGGCAATTCAATTACCCTTGAAATTCATATAATAGCTGAATATGGAGTTAATCTTAATGCTATAAGCAATAATATTGTTGATGGTGTTAAGTATGCTATTGAATCTATGACTGGCTTTTCGGTTGATAAAGTAGTAGTTCAAGTCGAAAGCGTAAGAGTTTCTAATGACTAATATGGAGGTGAACGCTTTGGCACATACTACTATAGATGGAAATACCCTAAAGCTAATGATTATTTCAGCTGCAAATAATCTTTCTAATAAAAAAGTTATGGTAGACGACCTGAATGTTTTTCCTGTTCCTGATGGTGATACAGGAACAAATATGTCTTTGACGGTCAGCGCGGTGAAAGCTGCCCTTGAAATTACTGATGAAGACACTGTTACTGCCATTGCAGATATTGCAGCGAACGCATCTTTAAGAGGGGCAAGGGGTAACTCAGGCGTTATATTATCACAGCTTTTCAGAGGTCTTTCAAGAGGCTTTAAAGGTGTTGAAGTGGCAGATGGAGAAAACTTCAAAATTGCACTTAACAACGCGAAAGAAACTGCGTATCGTGCGGTTATGAAACCACAAGAAGGCACCGTTTTGACCGTTGCAAGACAGATTTGTGAAGGTATTGAAGATTATACTTTTGATGAGAAGAGTGATTTAACAGCGTTTTTGGAGACTGTTGTTGAGGTTGGTAATATTTCTCTTGATTCTACTACAGAAATGCTTCCTGCACTAAAACAGGCGAATGTTGTTGATGCAGGCGGAAAAGGTTTAATGACTCTTTTAGAAGGCGCTCTTTATTTTCTTAAAAATGGTGTTGTTGTGAGCACAGAAGAAGAAATTAAAGAATATGTTGCTGAAGAAAAGTATATTCCTCTCGAGGATATAAAATTTGGATATTGCACAGAGCTTATAATTAAAAAGAATGAGCAAAAAGCTCCGTGGAAAAAATTGCGAACAAAGCTTGAATATATTGGTGATTGTGTTATTGTTATTGATGATGCCGATATTATTAAGGTTCATGTTCATTCCAACAATCCTGGTATTGCACTTGAAGAATGTTTGAAACTTGGGGAAATTGTTGATATAAAAATTGACAACTTAAGAGAACAGAGCCGAGAGGTGATGAAACAGGAACACAAAGAATATGTTGAAAATGCATTTATAGCTGTGGCTTCAGGTGAAGGAATAGTTCAGATTTTTAACGAACTTGGTTGTAGTTCGATTATTCAAGGCGGACAGACAATGAATCCGTCAACCGAAGATTTTGTTAAAGAAATTGAAAACTTAAATGCAGGAAATATTTATATTTTCCCAAATAACAAAAATATCATTTTAGCCGCAGAACAGGCAAAAGAAATTTCAGATAAAAATGTTATTGTTATTCCAACAAAAACAATTGTTCAGGGCATAGCAGGACTTTTGGCATTTGATGAAGATGCTGAACAAAATATTAATGCTGAGGCAATGTTAGAAGCTGCACAAAGCGTTAAGTCAGGCTCGGTTACTTTTGCTGCGCGTGATTGCGATATTGACGGACTTTCAATTAAGAAAGATGATATTATGGGCCTGATTGAAGGTAAAATCTGTACATCTTCAACAGATATTAGCAAAACAACTGAAGATATTGTTGAAATGCTTTTGGATGATGAAATTTCAACAGTTTCTCTATATAGTGGTGAAGATGTAACCCAGGAGGAAGCTGAAAAACTAATTGCGAGCCTTGAAAATAAATATGAAGGCAAAGAAATTGATTTTAATTTGTACAATGGTGGGCAACCTCTTTATTATTACTACATTTCTGCGGAGTAATTATGAATATATTTAATACACCACTTACAGTTTTAAACGGCGTGGGACCTAAAAGATACGAAACATTAAAAAGTCTTGGGATAAACAATATTTATGACTTAATTTATTTTCTTCCTTCAGGATATGAAGACAGAAGAAATTTTAGCGAGATTGAAAATGTTACGGAAGGCAGTGAAGTGTGCATAAAAGCTGTTTTAAAGACATCTGTAAGGAGTGTGAGAGTTAAAAATAATCTCATTATTTCTAACAGTAGTATTTGCGATGAAACCGGCGAAATTATGGTTGTATGGTACAATCAGCGTTTTGTTGAAAAACAACTTTTAAAAGATAAAGAATATAATTTTTACGGGAAAATTAAAAGAGTAAATGGCAGACTATGTTTGTCATGCCCGATTTTCGAATCAGTTGATACTAATAAAGGATATACAGGTAAAATTGTGCCTGTATATCCTTTGTTGTCTAAAATACCTCAAAAAACATTTTATAGTATAATGGAAAGTGGGGTTAAGTATGCAAATGGTATATTGACAAGCTTTTTGCCAAAATGTATTGAAGATAAGTTTAAAATTCCTAATATTAAAGATTCAATTTACAAAATTCATTTTCCTGAAAATGAGTATGAGGCAAATTTTGCAAGGCAAAGATTTGCTTTTGAAGACTATTTTTATTTCCAGCTTATGTTGGCAAAAATCAGAAAAAACGGTCAAAAAAAGGGTATTAGGTTTATAAATATTGATACAACAGAGTTTGAACAAAAATTGCCGTTTAAACTTACCGATGCTCAAAAAAAAGTTGTTGCAGAAATTAAAAAAGACGTTTCTTCTGGTGTACAAATGAATAGACTTTTGCAAGGTGATGTTGGCTCAGGTAAAACTGTTGTTGCGGCAGAAGTTATCAAAATCTGTGTTCAAAATCAATTTATGAGTGCGATTATTGCACCTACAGAAATTTTGGCTGTTCAGCACTATAAAAATTTATCTTCTTATCTGCCTGATTGTAAAATTAGACTTTTAACCTCATCGTCTACACGAAAAGAAAAGAATAAAATAGTTAGTGAATTAAAGCAAAATGAAATTGATGTTTTGGTTGGCACGCACGCTATTTTAGAAGATGATGTAGAACTTACCAATCTGGGACTTGTTGTAATAGATGAACAACATAGGTTTGGTGTTCGACAACGTCAGAAACTTATAAAAAAAGGAATAAACCCGCATCTTTTAGTTATGACGGCAACTCCGATCCCAAGAACATTGTCACTTTTAATGTACAACGATCTTGAAGTTTCTGTTATTGATGCTATGCCAGAAGGCAGAAAAAAAGTAAAAACATATCTTGTTGGTGAAAACTACAGACAAAGGGTGTATTCTTTTTTAGAAAGCGAAGTGTCTTCGGGTGGACAAGCGTATGTTGTTTGTCCTTTAGTTGAAGAAAACGAAAATTATGATCTTAAAGATGCTACTGGTCTTGCAGAAGAGTTAAAAGAAAAAATACCAACTCTTGCGGTTGGAGTATTGCACGGCAAGATGAAAGATAAAGAAAAAAATGAAGTTATGCAAGCCTTTAAAGATAAAAAAATAGACGTTTTGGTTTCAACAACCGTTATTGAGGTAGGCGTTGATGTTAAAAATGCCTCTTTGATGATTATAGAAAATGCCGAAAGATTTGGACTGTCACAACTTCATCAGCTAAGAGGTAGAGTTGGCAGAGGACAAAAACAGTCTCATTGTATTATGCTTGCAAAAACTTCTAATCAGGATACGATTAAGCGTCTTAAAGTAATAGAAAGCTCAAATGATGGATTTTACATAAGTGAGCAAGATTTAAAATTACGTGGACCAGGGGACTTTTTAGGTACACGTCAGCATGGTCTTCCATCAATAAGCTTTCCAGTAGGAGAAAGTGATTTGAAACTTTTATATAATGCGAAACAAGCAGTGAAAGAATTAATAGAAAAAACTCTTGTTCCTACAGATAATGAAAGAAAAATAATGAAGCATATTACGGGAAAATTGGCAGATAGTGAAAATAATGAAAATATTTTGAATTAAATGTAAAAAAAACTTAATTTTTTGCACAGAAAGTCTTGACAAATTTTTTAATTATTATAAAATAATATATATAGGATTATTGTGCGTATTTTTAGTAAGGAGGCATTTGGTTAAAAGCTTATGAGAGTTATTACAGGTTTGGCAAAAGGTTGTAAGCTTAGTTCACCAGATGGTCTTGATGTTCGTCCTACACTTGACAGAGTTAAAGAATCTTTGTTTTCTATGCTTTATTCATATATAACCGACAGTGAGGTTTTAGATTTGTTTGCTGGTTCTGGCAGTCTTGGTATAGAAGCTCTCAGCAGAGGGGCTGCAAGTTGCAGTTTTGTTGAAAAAAACAAGAAAGCCTATGATTGTGTTGTAAATAATCTAAGACATACAAAACTTATTGAAAAAGCAGATTTGAATTTGTGTGGTTTTGAAGATTTTTTATTAAGCAACACAAAAAAATTTGATCTTGTTTTTTTAGATCCACCGTATAGTTTAGGATTTGAAGAGAAGGTGTTTCCAAAACTTATTTCACATCTTTCTGATGATGCAGTTGTTGTTTTGGAAAGTGAAGAACCACTTAAATGTTTTGAAGATTACGAAGTTATAAAAAATGTCAAGTATGGCAGGGTTTATATTACATTGTATAAGCCACAGCTCGGAGGAGATACATTGTGAAAATAGCAATTTATCCTGGCAGTTTTGATCCGATAACAAATGGACATGCCGATATCGTTAAAAGAGCAGCAGGCGTTTTTGATAAAGTAATTGTTGCTGTTTCCATAAACAGTTTAAAAACACCACTTTTTTCGATTGATGAAAGAATTGAACTTGCTAAAAAAGTTTTTTGCGATCATGATAATGTCGAAGTTGCAACGTTTAACGGACTTTTAGCAGATTATGCGAAGAATGTCGGTGCAAAAACAATTATTAAAGGATTAAGAGCTGTTTCGGATTTTGAATATGAATTTCAAATGGCACATATGAATAAAAAACTTTATCCTGAAGTTGAAACAATGTTTATGATGTCAAATCAGAAATATTCTTACTTAAGTTCAAGCATTGTTAAAGAAGTTGGAAGATTAGGCGGAGACCTTTCAGGTCTTGTGCCTGAACAAATAATAGATATAATTTATGATAGATTGAGGGGGAAATCTTAAATGGATATAATGAATCTTATTGACGTTCTTGAAGAAGCTATAGAAAGTGCTTGGAAAATTCCTTTTACTTCAAGAGGCTTTGTTGACAAGGATGAATTGCTTGAATCTTTGCAGGATATCAGACTTAAACTTCCTGAAGAATTGAAGCAGGCAAAACGTATCACCGAAGAAAGACAGAGAATTTTAATCGAAGCTCAGAAAGAAGCAGACAATATTCTTAAGAATACTGCAGATCGCGTAAATGTTATGGTTAATGAACACGAGATCACAAGACTTGCCAACGAAGAAGCTATGAAAATTATGGAAGCTGCACAAAATGAATCACGTGAAATGAGAATGGCAACAAAAGAATACGTTTCTCAGACATTAGATGGCGTTGAACAGAATTTGTCATCTGTTTTGCAGAAAATCAGAGAAGATAAAAGAAATATTTTATAAGTGATACATAAAAAGGCGGTTTTCCCGCTTTTTTTGTTGTTAATGATTGTTTTGTTGAGGGTTATATGATTTTGACACCACGGCTTTTAAAAATTGCAAAGATGGTTAATTTTAAAACCGCTGCGGATATCGGTACAGATCACGCAAAATTACCTGTTTATCTTGTGGAAAAAGAGATTTGCAGAAAGGTTGTTGCAAGTGATGTGGCAGATGGGCCTGTTTTGGCGTGCAAAAAATCTGTTGCACTTAGTGGTTTTTCTGAGCAAATAGACATTAGAAAAGGCGATGGACTTAGAACTCTAAAACCTGGAGAGGTTGAAACAGTTATCATCGCTGGTATGGGTGGAGATTTAATATCTTGCATTTTAGATAATAACGATGATATTTGTGGATGTTCAAAAGAAATAATTTTGCAACCCATGACCCATATTATACAGTTGAGAATATTTTTAAAACAAAATAATTTTAAAATACTTGACGAGGCGCTGGTTAAAGAAAAAGATAAGATATATACAATAATAAGAGTAATCAAAGGCAAAAATCAGTACAAGAGGAATATTGATTATATAATTTCACCAATTCTTATTACAAATAAGGATCCGCTCTTGGGTGAGTATGTTAAAAGACAAATTCAGAAGTACAAGAAAGAATTTGAAGGTTTAAAAAGTGCAGCAGAAGTTGATGAAAAAGCTGTATCAAAAATAGGATTAATTATCAGCGATCTGGAGAAAATATATGAAACTGCAAAAAATTATTGATGTTATAGAAAAAATAGCGCCACCGGAAAATGCTTGCGAATGGGATAATGTTGGACTTATGATAGGAAATTCGGACTGTGAAATTAACCGTGTGGTTATAAGTCTTGATTTTGATGAAAATGCGTTTAAAACGGCTGTTGAAAATAAAGCAAACCTCATAATTACGCATCATCCGGCAATTTTTAAGCCCCTTAGCAGAATTACAGACAAATTAATAATCGAAACAATAAAAAATGATATTTGCGTGTATTCTGCACACACCAATTTTGACTGTGCAGTTGGTGGCGTAAATTATGCACTGGCAGAAAAGATTGAAATGTATGACTGTGTGCAATATGATATGATGCGGGTTGGAAGAATTAAAGAGGCTAGCTTGAGTAATGTTGTAAATTGTGTAAAAGAAAAACTGGATACATCTTCGGTTCGAGTTGTAGGCGATTTGGATAAACCAATTAAAAAAGTTGCTGTGTTGGGCGGTTCAGGTGGAGATTTTACATCTATAGCTTTTAATTTGGGGTGTGATTTGTTAGTTACAGGTGAGTGTAAGTATAACGATGCACAAGAGGCACACAAGTTAGGTATAAGTGTTATCGCAGCAGGTCATTTTGAAACGGAATATCCTGCAGTTCAAAAACTTGCAGATGTTTTAAAAACAAGAATTGATGTTGATATTATAGAAGCAAAACCATTTAATGTTTACAGATCAATATAGCTAATATTTTGAGTAAGTCGGACAATCGCGGATGCAAATCCGAAAGGATGCATATGAGGAAAGTCCGGGCTCCACAGGGCAGGGTGCCGGGTAACTCCCGGTAGAGGCGACTCTCAGGAAAGTGCAACAGAAAATAAACCGCCGCTTTAGCGGTAAGGGTGGAATAGTGAGGTAAGAGCTTACTGGAAATCAGGTAACTGATTTTTTCGTGTAAACCCCACTCGGAGCAACACCGGATTAAGGAGAAAACGTTGGCCCGACGCTCCTTGGGTAGGTGGCTTGAACTGTGCAGAGATGTACAGTCTAGATAGATGATTGTCTAAGACAGAACCCGGCTTACAGGCTTGCTCAAATTATGTAATTTAAGCGCAGATTTATCTGCGCTTTTTTAATTTACAATATAATATAAAATGTGATAAAATACACCTTTTATATAGTTTACATAATAAATTATAGAAAAAATTCAAATAAAAAGTTATTGACACATACAAATTAAGGAAAATGAACTTATTTACATAGTTATGAACATTATCTACAAATGACCAAGCTGTTTATATACAAAAAATTTAATAAAATTAGTTAGTAAAAGCTTGAATCTATGCAGAATAATTTTGCTAAGTTGGGTGCAAGTTTACATAATTTTATGTTTTTACTATACCTTTGTAAATAAAAATGTCCTTTAAACAACATTGATTTAAAGGACATTTTTATTATTTGATTTTTTTCCAATATTCATTAGCACTTTGTTCAGTTTTGTTATTACCTGGATTGTAGTATTTTGCATCAACTAATTTATCTGGCAAGTATTGTTGGTTTACGTAGTTGTTTGGGTAGGAGTGCGGGTACTTATACTCATTGGCTCTACCTAATTTTTTTGCACCTTCATAATGACCATCTTTTAAGTGTGATGGAATTTCACCAACATCTTTGTTGTTAATATCATTAATTGCACTATCTATCGCACAGACAACAGAATTTGACTTTGGCGAAGTGGCTAATATAAGAACTGCTTGTGCAAGAGGAATGCGTGCTTCAGGAAATCCAAGTTGTAAAGCACTGTCGCAACATGATTTAACAATAGCTGCTGCCATTGGATATGCAAGACCTATATCTTCAGATGCGATTACCATAAGGCGCCTGCAAATTATTGCGAGATCTCCACCAACTATGAGGCGTGCAAGATAGTGGATAGATGCATCCGGGTCACTACCTCTTATTGATTTTTGAAAAGCAGACAATATATCATAATGATTATCGCCATCCTTGTCAAACTTAAAACCGCTTTTTTGGCTGGCTTCCAATGCATCAGAAAGTGTTATCTTTATTATATCATCATTTGTAATTGCGTTGCTTAAAACTGCAAGTTCGATGCCATTAATAGCTTTTCTAACATCACCGTTTGCGGTAGCAGAAAAGTGGAGATACGCGTCATCTTCAACAAAGATTTTTTTAGAATACTCTTTTTCTAAAATACTTATAGCGCGTTTTAAGGCAATGACAATACTTTCTTCATCAATAGGTTTGAATTCAAATACACTGCATCGTGAAAGAAGGGCATTATATACATAAAAGTAGGGGTTTTCTGTTGTACTTGCAATTAATGTAATACGTCCATTTTCTACTACTTCAAGAAGTGATTGTTGTTGCTTTTTGTTAAAATTCTGTATTTCGTCAAGATACAGAAGAATTCCGTTAGATGCATCAATGTGTTCTGTATCGCTTATTATAGCTTTAATGTCGGATACTGAACAGTTTGTAGCATTTAATTTATAAAGCTTTTTATCAGAAAAATTGGCAATTATGTTTGCGATAGTTGTTTTACCAACACCTGAGGGACCGTAAAAAATCATATTTGGTATATATTTACTGCTTATAATTTTGTTAAGCATTTTACCATCGCCCAATAAGTGCTTTTGACCCACAACATCTTCTAAGGTTTGTGGTCTTAATCTGTCTGCCAAAGGACTTTTCAAAATATCACTTCCATAACTTAAATATTACATTAATTATATATTTTTTTTATAATGTTTGCAAGATATTTTTGAAATATGTTTGATTTTAATTAAAAATATGTTAAAATATATTTTATTGGGGGACATATTAATGAAGAAAAAGGAATTGGTTTTAAAAATATATAATGTGCTAAATAAAGAATATCCTGATGCTAAGTGTTCACTTATTACTGAAAATAATTTACAACTTCTTATTTCTACTGAACTTTCTGCTCAGTGTAGGGACGACAGAGTAAATGAGGTTACAAAAGAACTTTATAAAAGATACAAAACAGCTTCAGATTTTGCTGATGCCGATATAAACGAACTTGAAAGTTATATAAAAACTTTGGGACTTTATAAAAATAAAGCTCAGAATATCAAAAATGGTTGTAAGAAAATATGTGAACTTTTTGGTGGAGAGGTTCCCAATACAATGGAAAAGCTTTTGGTGATTGACGGGGTTGGAAGAAAGACTGCAAATCTTGTGTTAGGCGAAGCATTTGGAGTGCCATCAGTTGTTGTTGATACGCACGCAATAAGACTTTCAAACAGAATGGGACTTACTGTAAATTCAGATCCTGTGAAAATTGAAAATGATTTAAAGAAACTTATTCCGCCTGAAATTCAGACAAAATTTTGTCATATGCTTGTTCTTCACGGAAGAAAATACTGTGAAGCAAGAAAACCAAAGTGTGATATATGTCCGATTAAAGATATTTGCAAAAAGAAAATTAAGTAAAGGGGAATACTATGAATTATATAACAATAGACATTGAAACAAATGGGGCAAATCCTGAAACTGATGATATTTTGCTTTTAAGTGCGGTGAAAATTACGGACGGGAAAATAACAGATACATTTTCAAGGCTTGTAAAACCATCAAGACCACAGAGTGATGAAATGGCACTTTTTACAGGCATTACAAATGAAGATTTAACTGATGCAGATGAATTAAGTCTTGTTATTAAAGAGTTTTCAGACTTTTCAAGGGATTGTGTGATTGTATCATATGATAATTTTGAATACTTTTTTTTAAATTCCAAAGGCTTCGTTGCTGAAAATATTATATATTTAAGAGAATACTTGAAAAACAATTACACTAATATTGAAAAATTTATTGCAGATGCGGTTATAATTTCTTTAGGACTTGAAAAACACCTAAAAGAGGAAATAAATCGACCTGCCTTTTACAATAAAACAAGATTATTCTACGCATTAAAAGTTGCAATTATTTTTATGTTTGTTTTAAAAAATGATTTTGAAATTTAAAAAATTATTGACAACCTTTGATTTTTGACTTATTATAGTGTAGGTGTGTTGTAAAAAAAAGGGTGGTTTTTTGTTAATAAATATAAGCAGTACTTCCAATAAAATAATTAAGGAAGTTAAACAACTTAAAAATAAAAGTAAAAGAACCGAAAGTGCACTTTATATTGCTGAGGGAGAAAATGTTGTTAAAGAGGCTGTTTCGTGTGTGCCTCAGCAAATAGAAAGTATATTTGTTACGGAAAAATATAAAGATATTGTAAACCCCTCGGATTTTGATGTTTACTTAATTCCTGATTATATAATGGAAGGAATTTCAGATACAAAATCTCCGCAGGGTGTCTTGGCAATAATGCGGATTTTAAAAAAAGAAGTTGATTTTTCACACACGACGCTTGCAATATACCTTGACAACGTTAGCGATCCAGGTAATGTAGGCACTATAATAAGAACCGCCGATGCCGCTGGAATTGATACAGTAATACTTTCACCCGAATGTGCGGATGTATATTCACCTAAAATCGTCCGTGCCACAATGGGTTCATGTTTTCATATTAATATAATAAAAGAAGAACAGTATTTACAACATCTCACATCTCTTGCCGAAAACGGATTTTCGTTGGTTGCAGGTTCACTTCAAGCAGAGAAATCTCATTTTGAAGAAGACCTTACCCAAAAAACTGTTATATGCCTTGGTAATGAGGCACACGGACTTTCAAATGAACTAATGAGATTTGAAAATATTTGTCCAGTTAAAATTCCTATTTTAGGAAAAGCCGAGTCTTTGAATGTTTCAATAGCAGGTGCAATTTTAATGTATGAAGCTATTAGACAAAGAGGAGAGTTGAAATGAACGACGTGCTTTATGATATTTGGTTTTCCGTTGTACTTTTTAACCGACAGGATATATTTAACTGCCTAATCGAAAAGTATGGAAATGCGAAACAGGCCTTTGAGCGTTTTACAGATGAAGATTTGTTAAATTTATCAGATAAGCAGAAGGACA
The DNA here is from genome assembly GCA_045589295.1 of Clostridia bacterium. GTDB lineage: Bacteria > Bacillota > Clostridia > RGIG6154 > RGIG6154 > RGIG2094. The sequence goes on along the minus strand of JAZNOU010000021.1, from coordinate 26,066 downwards.
ATATGAAAAGGCGCGAGTTAAAACAGGCAGAAAAAATTGTTTTGCGCTGCGAAAAAGAAAACGTTGAGATTATAACTCAAAACAGCGGAATTTATCCTAAACTTTTAAAATATACAGATATGCCTCCCGCAGTTTTATATGCTAAAGGAAATTTAGATTTGTTAAAGGCACCAAAAGTTACTGTTATTGGTTCGCGGGAGCACGACAAAGAAGGTACAGAAAATGCAATATGGTTTTCACGGGAGCTTATGGGAGCTGGCATTCAGGTTGTTGCAGGTTTTGCTGAGGGTATTGAAGCAAATGTCAATAAGACAGCACTTTCTTCTATTGTAATATTGCCTTGCGGAATAAATTACACTTATCCTGCAAAACATTTTAGATTAAGAAACAGTATTATGCAAAACGGAGGATTGTTCTTAACGGAATATCCATTTGGAACAAATGCGTATAAGGAAAACTTTTTGTTTAGAAACAGGCTTCTTGCAGGGATTTCTGATGCAACAGTTTTTATTCAGTGTGGCGCCAAAAGCGGAACATCGCATACTTTTAATTGGGACGCTTTGTATGGAAGAGATGCCTTTGTTATACCGGGAAGTATTTATAATAAATACTATCAAAACAGTAATCGTTACATAAAAGAGGGAGGTATACTGGTAACTTCACCAAGTGAGGTAATTGCATACTTTTATGCAAAATATCCATACCTTGTAAAAAAAGAAATGCCGTCATTTCCAAACGAAGAACAGATTTTCACAATTGATAATAGCTTGCTTGAGAATTTTAGTGAAGATGAAAAGAAAATTGTAAAAGCTCTTTCTCAAAAAACATTGCATATAGACGATATTGTTAAAGAAGTAAATATAAGTATTGCAGATTTATCTGTGTATCTTGTAAATCTTGAACTTTTTGGTATAGTTGAAAAATGCGAAGGTAACAGATACAAAATCAAAAGATAGTATATGGAGGAAAATATGTCAGATAATTTAGTGATTGTTGAATCACCGGCTAAGGCGAACACCATAAAAAAATATCTTGGTAAGAACTATAAAGTTATGGCTTCTATGGGCCATCTTGTTGATCTGCCTAAAAGTCAAATCGGAGTTGATTTAGAAAATAACTTTGAACCTAAATATATTACTATAAGAGGAAAAGGGGAGCTTCTTTCAAAATTAAAAAAGGAAGCCTCAGTTTCAAAAAAAGTGTATCTTGCAACTGACCCGGACCGCGAGGGTGAAGCTATTTCATGGCATCTTTCTAATGTGCTTGGAATTAACGGAAAAGATAATGTGAGAATCACTTTTAATGAAATCACTAAAAATGCCGTAAAAGAAAGCTTAAAGTATGCAAGACCTATTGATGAAGATCTTGTTAATGCTCAGCAAGCACGAAGAATTTTAGATAGAATTGTTGGCTATAAAATAAGCCCGCTATTGTGGAAAAATGTTAAAAAAGGACTTAGCGCAGGGCGCGTGCAGTCAGTTGCAACAAAAATTATTTGTGATCGTGAAGAGGAAATCAACAGCTTTGTTCCGAAAGAATATTGGACAATTACCGGTGAATTTACCAGGGAAAATAAAAAAGAAAAATTTGTTGCAAAATTTTTTGGAACGGACAAAGGTAAGCTTGAAATTACTTCAAAGGATGAAGCCGATAAAGTTTTATCTGTATTAGATGACTCAGATTTCTTTGTTAAAAATTTAAAAACAGGAATTAAAGAAAAAAATCCCGCACCTCCATTTACAACGTCAACTCTTCAGCAAGAGGCATCAAGAAAGCTTAATTTTACAACAAAGAGAACTATGAGTGTAGCGCAAACACTTTATGAAGGTGTTGAAATCAAGGGACAAGGTGCGATAGGTCTTATCACATATATGAGAACAGACTCACTTAGAGTATCGCAAGAAGCAGGTGTGGCATGTAAAGCGTTTTTAAAAGAAAACTATTCACCTGAGTATGTGCCAAGCTATATGCCACAATACAAAACAAAGAATAACGCACAAGATGCTCACGAGGCTATTAGACCTACAAATGTTTTCCTGACACCAGCATCGGTAAAAGAATCTTTGAAACCGGAACAGTTCAAATTATATAAACTTATTTGGGAAAGATTTGTAGCAAGCCAGATGTCTAAGGCAGTTTATGATACTATAAGTGTTGATGTGTGTGCAGATAAATATGTGTTTAAAGCTAGTGGCGTAAAAGTTAAGTTTGCTGGTTTTACAAAGATTTATGAAGAATCAACAGATGAAGCAAAACAGGAAGAAACAATGCTTCCAATGCTTAGCGAAGGCGAAAGGGTAATAACTGATGAAATTGTGTCAAAGCAAAACTTTACAGCACCGCCGTCCAGGTATACTGAAGCTTCTTTAATCAGGACGATGGAAGAGAATGGTATCGGAAGACCTAGTACCTATTCACCTACAATTTCAACTATCCTTGACAGAGGATATATTGTTAAAGAACAAAAATCATTAAAACCAACTGAACTTGGTGGAATTGTGAATAGTCTTATGGCCAAGCATTTTGCCAATATAGTAGATGTTGATTTTACTGCTAATATGGAAAAACAACTTGATGAAATTGAAGATGGTAAACTTTGGACAGATATCCTTAATGAATTCTATGGTAATCTAAAGGAAGAAATTAAAGAAGCTGAATCAAAAATGGAAAAAGTTGTTATTCAGGATGAAGAAAGCGATATTGTGTGCGAAAAATGCGGACGCACAATGGTAATAAAGCAGGGCAGATTTGGGAAGTTTTTGGCTTGCCCAGGGTTCCCTGCGTGCAGAAATACTAAAGCAATCGCTGTTGAAACAGGGGTTAACTGTCCTAAGTGTGGTAGTAGGATTTTGGAGAAGAAATCAGCAAAAGGCAAAAAATATTTTGGCTGTGAGAATAATCCAACTTGTGATTTTATGACATGGGATGAGCCACTAAAGGAAAAATGCGAAATTTGCGGAAGTATGATGGTCAGAAACATTTTCAGGGGCAGAAAGAAAATCAAGTGCAGTAATCCTGAATGTAAATCAAATGCAACAATTACGAATGCAGTTGCTAAAAAAGGAGGCAAATGAGTTTGACAGTTAATGTGATAGGAGCAGGTCTTGCGGGTTCGGAATGTGCATGGCAGCTATCTAGAAGAGGAATAAAGGTTAAACTTTTTGAAATGAAACCGCAAAAGTATTCTCCTGCACATTCGCTAAAAACATTTGCAGAACTTGTATGTTCAAATTCTTTAAGAGCTGCAGGGCTTGAAAATGCACCGGGCCTTTTAAAAGAAGAGATGCGTGCGTTTGATTCAATAATAATCAAATCGGCAGATTTGAACAGTGTGCCTGCAGGAGGCGCTTTGGCAGTAGATAGGGAAAAGTTTTCTGCATATATTAGTGATGTTCTTTCAGCAAACGAAAATATAGAAATTGTAAGCGGTGAAGTTACTGAAATTCCTCAAGGAGATTATACGGTCATTGCTACAGGTCCGCTTACTTCAGATGGGTTATCAAAAAAAATTGCGGAACTTACTGGCGATGAGTATCTGCACTTTTTTGATGCAGCAGCACCAGTTGTTACAGCGGAATCTATTGATTTTGAAAATGCTTATAAGGCGTCCAGATATGATAAAGGGGAAGCTTGTTATATAAACTGTCCTATGAATAGGGAAGAATATGAAATTTTTTATAATGAGCTTATTACTGCCGAGTGTGCACAGCTTAAAGAGTTTGAAAACAATAAAGTGTTTGAGGGGTGTATGCCGGTTGAAGTTATGGCATCTCGCGGTGAGCAAACTTTGTTGTTTGGACCATTAAAACCAGTGGGGCTTCCGGATCCCAAAACGGGAAAAGAGCCTTATGCAGTTGTGCAGTTAAGGCAGGATAATTCAGAAGCCACACTTTATAATTTGGTAGGATTTCAGACACATTTAAAATTTGGTGAACAGAAAAGAGTGTTTGGTTTAATACCAGCACTTAAAAACGCAGAATTTGTCAGATATGGTGTTATGCACAGAAACACATATATTAACTCACCAAATCTTTTGAATAATATGTACCAACTCAAGAAAAATGAAAAGATATTTTTTGCAGGGCAGATTACAGGTGTTGAAGGTTATATAGAATCTGCAGCTTCAGGTCTTGCAGTTGGTTTATATTTGTCGCAAATCATCAAAGATGGACAAGCTAAGGTTTTACCACGCGAAACTGCAATAGGTGCGCTTTCTCATTATATTAGCGACGAAACTGTTGTTAAGTTTCAGCCAATGAATATAAATTTCGGTATTATTCCATCTTTGCCTGAACGTATAAAGAAAAAAAGGGAAAAAATCTTAAAATTTCTGAACGTTCACTCAAAATAGTTAACGAGTATATTAAGTGCAATTAATTACGGCGGGAGATTAAAATGATTAGAGAAGATTTAAGAAATATTGCAATTATTGCGCACGTAGACCACGGAAAAACAACTTTGGTTGATGAAATGCTTAAACAAAGCGGTACTTTCAGAGAAAATCAAGTTGTGGAAGAAAGAGTTATGGATTCTAATGACCTTGAAAAAGAACGTGGAATTACTATCCTTGCAAAAAACACATCTATTTACTATAAAGATGTTAAAATAAATGTTGTTGACACCCCGGGACATGCAGATTTCGGCGGTGAGGTTGAACGTGTTCTTAAAATGGTTGATGGTGTTATTTTGCTTGTAGATGCAGCAGAGGGGCCAATGCCACAGACACGTTTCGTTTTACAAAAAGCGTTAGAACTTGGTCACAATTTAATCGTTGCTATTAATAAGATTGATAAACCTGATGCTAGAATTGATGAAGTAATAGATGAGGTTTTGGAACTTTTAATAGAACTTGATGCTACTAATGAGCAACTTGACAGTCCTGTTTTATTCTGTTCAGGCAGAGATGGAACAGCTTCTCTTACACCAGATAGTAAGGGTGAAAATTTGATTCCTCTATTTGAAAAGATACTGGCTCAGGTGCCAGCACCAGAAGGTGATGAAAAAGGGCCTGCACAGGTGCTTGTTTCTTCAATCGACTATAATGAATATGTAGGAAGAATAGGTATTGGCAGAATTGAAAGAGGAGTATTAAAACAAAATCAGGAAATTACCGTTTGTGATTATCATGGAAATACTAATCCCTATAAGAGCAAGGTTGTTAATTTGTATCAGATAGAAGGACTTACAAGGCAACCTGTAAGCGAAGCAAAAGTAGGTGATATTGTTTGCTTCTCAGGTGTTGGTGATATAACAATTGGTAACACGCTTTGTGATACGGCTTCAGTTGAGCCAATTCCATTTGTAAAAATCAGCGAGCCTACTGTTGAGATGACATTTTCTGTTAATGATAGCCCGTTTGCAGGCAAAGACGGTAAGTTTGTTACATCAAGACAACTTCGCGACAGATTGTTTAAAGAGCTTTTAAAAGATGTTTCTATAAGAGTTGAGGATGGTGATACTACCGATTCATTTAAGGTTTGCGGAAGAGGTGAAATGCATCTTTCTATCCTGATAGAAACAATGAGAAGAGAGGGGTATGAGTTTGCGGTAAGCACACCTAAAGTGCTCTTTAAAGAAGTCGATGGTAAGACTTGTGAACCAATTGAAAGAGTTGTTATTGACGTTCCTGATGATTCAGTTGGTGCAGTTATGAGCAGACTTGGCACTAGAAAGTCAGAATTGGTTTCTATGGAGCCTAAAGGCACAAGAACTAAACTTGAATTTTTAATTCCTTCGAGAGGTTTGTTTGGTTATAAAAATCAATTTTTAACAGATACAAAAGGTGAAGGTATATTGAATACAGTGTTTGATTCATATCAGCCATATAAAGGTGATATTGATGGCAGAAGCACTGGTTCATTGGTTGCGTTTGAATCTGGTGAAGCGGTGACATACGGACTATACAATGCTCAGGAAAGAGGTAGCCTTTTTATTGGAGCAGGCACGCCGGTATACGAAGGCATGGTTGTTGGTGAGTCACCTAAGGCAGAAGATATTAATGTTAATGTTTGCAAGAAAAAACATCTAACAAATACACGTTCTTCAGGTGCAGATGATGCTTTGAGATTAATTCCACCAAGAATTATGAGTCTTGAAGAGGCAATTGAATTTATCGGCAGTGATGAACTTATTGAAGTAACGCCTAAAAATATAAGAATAAGAAAGAAAATTCTTGATAACGGCTTAAGAGCTAAAAATAGGTCAAACAGGTGATTTTATGAGAATGCGACGTAAAAAAAACAGAGACTTACGATTTGAAAATTGTGTTGAATTTGCTGTTTCGGAGCCACAGAATCAAAAAGGTAAGTGGAAAGAACTTTTTGGAAATGATAATCCAATTCATATTGAAATCGGTTGCGGAAAAGGCGGGTTTATAAAAGAACTTGCTGAAAGAAATCCTAATATAAATTATTTGGCTATTGAGAAATGCCTTGATGTTTTGATTCTTGCTATGGAAAAAATAAAAGATGCAGATATTAAAAATGTAAGATTTATGTTCGGAGATGCAAACGTTTTAACAGAAATTTTTGAATGTGGCGAAGTTGAAAGAATATATCTTAATTTTTCTGACCCGTGGAAAAAGTCACGTCAGGCAAAAAGAAGACTTACATATTGTACTTTTCTTGAAAAATATAAGTCTGTTTTAGTTAAAGGCGGTCAGGTGCATTTTAAAACAGACAACAGACCTCTTTTTGATTTTTCACTTGAACAGTTTGAAGAATTCGGAGCAATAGTTTCAGAACTTACATTTGATTTACACAATTCAGAATATAATGAAAATAATATTATGACTGAGTATGAAAAGAATTTTTCCGAAAAGGGTTTTACTATCAACAGATGTGTTATTTCGTTTTGATTTTTGTCGTAAAATGTCTTGACACATTTTGTAAACTATGTTAACATTTAGTTAATCATTAAAATTTAATATTTGATAGAGGCGCGGTAATTATCAGTAGCATTTTAGTAAACGGCACTTTGAATATGTGAAAGGAATTATCGCCGAAGTTTCAAAGATTTGCCAAGTCTTTGTTGCTGGTATTCCGTATAATATGCGGCGTACTGTCACTATTAATGTGGAGCGCTATCTTTCTTCAAGTAAACTTAAATACAAGAGCGCAATGCACTCTTGTGTTTTTTTATTTAGAAAGTATTAGATTTTAAGCATTTTTTTAAGGAGGAGTTTGGGATGAAATTATTTTCAAACAAAAAATTATTTTTGGCAATCCTCGTTGTTATGACTTTTGTTATTACTTTGTCATGCGTTGCTTTTGCTGATGGCAGCGAAGCTGAGGAATTCCAGAGCAAGTATTTTTCAACATTTTGGGCGTTAATTCCGCCGATTGTTGCTATCGGTCTTGCACTTATCACAAAAGAAGTTTATTCTTCATTGTTTGTAGGTATAGTGCTTGGTGGTTTGCTTTCAGCTAACTGGCAACCCGTTATGGCAATGGACAACCTTTTAAACGAAGGTATTATTGCTGCAACAGCCGGAACAGCGGGCATTTTTGTGTTTTTAGTAATACTTGGTATTATTGTTGCACTTGTTAATAAGGCAGGCGGTTCGGCTGCTTTTGGTAAATGGGCGGAAACTCATATCAAATCTAGAGTAGGTGCAATCCTTGCAACTTTCCTTTTGGGCGTACTTATTTTTATTGATGACTACTTCAATTGCCTTACTGTTGGCAGTGTTATGAGACCTGTTACAGACAGACACAAGATTTCACGTGCTAAACTTGCATTTATTATTGATGCAACTGCAGCGCCTATTTGTATGATTGCACCGGTATCCTCATGGGCTGCGGCGGTTTCTGAATTTACAGAAGGAACTGGCTACTCAGGAATTGAACTTTTTGTTCGTGCAATTCCATACAACTTCTATTCACTTTTGACACTTGTGTTTGTCGTTGCGATTGCAGTTATGAAGTTAGACTATGGTCCGATGAAACTCCATGAGTTTAACGCTATAAATAACAACGACTTGTATACATGCGGTGAAAAAGCTGAATCAACTGTTGCTGAAGAGGTTAATTCAAGAGGTAAAGTTATTGATCTTATTTTTCCGGTAATTTCTTTAGTTGTTATTTGCGTGCTTGGTCTTTTATATGTTGGTGGCTTCTTTGCAGGGGATGATTTTATCACTGCATTTGGTAATACTGATGCAACTGTCGGACTTCCTTGGGGTGCTTTGATTGCACTTGTTATAACAATTATCTATCTTGTTGTAAGAAGGGTTGTTACATTTAAAGAAGCTATGGAATGTATTCCTAAGGGTTTTGTAGCAATGGTTCCGGCTATTTTAATCCTTACATTCGCAACAGCACTAAAAAATATGACAAGTCTTTTAGGTGCAGCAGAATACGTTGATATTTTAATGAAATCTGCTGCTGCAGGTCTTGCTAATTTCTTACCTGCAATTATCTTCTTAGTTGCTTGTGTTCTTGCTTTTGCAACAGGTACATCATGGGGGACTTTTGGTATATTAATTCCGATTGTTGCTGCAATTTTCGATCCTACAAGCGAGCTTTTAATTATTGGTATGTCTGCATGCCTTGCAGGTGCAGTTTGCGGCGACCACTGCTCACCAATTTCTGATACAACAATTATGTCATCAGCAGGTGCTCAGTGTAATCATATTAACCACGTATCAACACAGCTTCCGTATGCAATCACAGTTGCAGCAGTGTCTTTTGTTGCATACGTTTTAGCAGCTTTTATCCAGAATGCATTTGTTTTGCTTCCAATTGCAATTGTTGTTTTGATTACTACATTGTTTGTAATTAAATCACTTACAAAAAATAAATAATTATGCATAAAAAATCACCGCTAATTGCGGTGATTTTTTTATGTTCCTAAATAAGAAAAATGCATATAATCTTTTGGATTTAACCAGGAATCTCCACCCCATGTAAATCCATATTTTTCGAATGCTCTCACTACATCGCCGTAAGGGGTGATAGAATATGGGTCTTCATGTGGTTTCCAATATGAGCCAATTGTAGTTCCGTCGTTGTATATGCAGTAGTTTTCGTTACTGTTAATGTCTATTGCCGTTCCGCCGTTGTGTTCGGTTTTACCACCGCGCCATGTATAGCAATTAACATCTTTTATAGGAAATTTTTCGGGACCCTCAAAAATTTCTCTAAATACTAATGAGATTTTTTCTGCGATTAAATTGTGGACTTTAAATGTTGCTTGTGAAGAAACTTTTTGGTTGTTAACCAGTTTCCATATTGGAACAGTTATTTCTGTCATTAAAGCTTCAGCCTCTTCCTGTGAGGTTGGGTAGGTGCTTGAAATGCTGTTCATGTCATCAAATAAAAGTTTTGGTGTGAAAAATTCTTTTTCACAGTACTTGTCTTCACTGTAAAGATGAACTGTGTATTTTTTGTTAGGATTGATGTTAAATAAAAACTCCGTTTCTTCATTGAAAGAAAATTCAATAGGTGTGTTAGGAGGAATATCGCCCTCATAACGTGATAATCTTTGCTCGGTGATTTTTACACTGCATGGTTTGTCCTGGTATATTTTGTTCCATTTTATGTAAAGAACACCATCTGTTAATTGTGTAACCAACTTAAAATCTTCACTATATGTTTTTTCGGCTAAAGATATTTCTTGTTTCAGATTGTAAACCCTGTCAAGTAAAACAATTACCTCTTGCCAAGAAACAGTTTTTTCTCCTCTGTATGTGTTGTCTTCATATCCGCTTATAAGACCGATAGAAGTTGCTTTGTCAACGTATGGTTTTGCCCATTCATTTAAATTGTTGAAATCTGAAAAAATACAACTGAATGTTTCAGGAAGAGCAAGTGGGGTGTTGGTAATATTAGAATAAAAAGCAAGAACGATTTTTGACATTTCCTGTCTGGTGGTATAATTGTCAGGCATAAATGTGTTGTCACCATAGCCATTCATTATATTTAATTGGGAAACAAATTCTGCATTTTCGTCTTGAGTGTCTGTGAAAGTTATAGAAGATGTAATAAGATCTGATTTATCTAGGCTTTTTAGGATATTTGTCATTAATTTTGCGAGTTCGATGCGAGTAATAGGTAGGTAGTAGTCTTTGTCAGGATCGTTGTCAATAAAATGGTTGGTAATGGTATCACTAATTGCTTGTTCAGCCCACTCACCATAAATGGGATATGAATATACGGTTACATTTATAGAAAATAGTATAATCAGTATAAAAATTAATGTTTTTTTCAATTTAACCACACTTTCTTTTTGATATTTTTATTATATCAAATATCAAATTGTATTTCAATACAATAATTTACATAATGTATTATAATAAGACAAAAAAATAATAGTCAGGAATAGTCAAACTTTTTTTGAAAAACTATTGACAAACAAAATAATTAGTGGTATCTTATTATTAGCACTCAAAAAGTGTGAGTGCTAATAATAAGGAGGAAGACAAATGATTGACGATAGAAAAAAGTTGATTTTAAAAGCTATTGTTGATGATTATATCAGTACTGCTGAGCCCGTTGGTTCAAGAACTATTGAAAAAAAATATAATCTTGGACTTAGTTCTGCGACAATCAGAAATGAAATGTCTGACTTAGAGGAACTTGGATTGTTAAATCAACCGCACACTTCTTCAGGAAGAGTGCCTTCGCTTGCGGGATACAGGTTATATGTTGATGAGCTTATGACGCAGTATAGTCTTACTCTCGAGGAAATTAACGTACTTAAAGCTGTGATGGAAGATAAAATTGATTTTTTAGATAAAATAATCAAAAAGACTTCTGGTGTTATGTCACAGTTAACTAATTATACCGCTGTTGCGGTAGGGCCAAGGCTTATGTATGGGTCTGTTAAAAATATTAGGCTTATAAGTGTTGATAAAAAAGTAGTTCTTGCAATAATAATTACCAATGAGGGTATTATAAAAGACAGGAAAATAATTCTTGAAGAAGTATTTGAAGAAGAAGATTTACATCGTCTTGAAAATGCAATTAATGCCAATTTAGCTGGAATTGATTTTTCTGAGATACAGATGGACAATATTATTAGGATTGTTAATGAAGCAAGAGTTTCAACTGAACTTGTTCTGGCTGTGTTTAAATTTATGCAGGATTGCGTTGAAGTTGTTAATGAAAATGATATTTATGTTAACGGTCAGGCTAATATTTTTAATTTTCCTGAGTACTCAGATGTTGAAAAGGCAAAGAAGTTTTTAAATCTAGTTTCTAATCGCTCAGATGTTTTTGAAATGATAAACAGTGCGAGTGATAAAGATAAAAAAATTGTTATTAAAATCGGTGAAAAGGGTAGTCCCATTGAAGATTGCAGTCTTATAGTTTCAAGATATAAGGTCAGTGATAATATGGAAGGTTTTATCGGGCTTATTGGTCCAAATCGAATGGATTACAGAAAAGCTGTTACCCTTATGGATTATGTTACCGATATAATAAACAATAAGATGAAACAAATAGCACAAAAGAAGGAGGATAACAAAGGTGAGTGAGAAAGAAAACACCAAGGCTTGCGAAGAAACTGAAACAGAAGAAACTGAACAAGTGCAAGTTGATGAGTGGAAAGATAAATATGTAAGACTTTATGCGGATTTTGATAATTACAAAAAAAGAACGCAAAAAGAAATGCTTGGTTCGTACAGCAATGGTCTAAGTTCTGCAATTGAACAAATTTTACCCGTGGTTGACAATTTTGACAGAGCAATCGCTTCAATTAATGAAAGTGAAAAATCTGATTTTGTTCAAGGTGTAAGTATGATATACAAGCAGCTAATAGATACACTGGATAATTTGGGTGTTAAACCAATTGTTGCAGTTGGTGAAAAGTTTGATCCTAATTTTCATGATGCTGTAATGCATATTGATGATGATAATTTTGGGGAAAATGAAATTGTTGAAGAATTTGTAAAAGGTTATATGATAAAAGACAAAGTGTTAAGACACAGTGTTGTTAAAGTAGCAAATTAGTTTTAGGAGGAAAATAAAATGGGAAAAATTATTGGTATTGACTTAGGTACAACAAACTCTTGCGTAGCTGTTATGGAAGGCGGCGAAGCGACTGTTATTACAAATGCAGAAGGTGCAAGAACAACACCTTCAGTAGTAGCTTTTACAAAAGATGGAGAAAGACTTGTTGGTCAGGTGGCAAAAAGACAGGCTATTACAAATCCTGATAGAACAATTATCTCAATTAAAAGAGATATGGGTACAGATAAAAAGGTGGCAATTGATGATAAAGCTTACACCCCACAAGAAATTTCAGCAATGGTTTTGCAGAAATTAAAAGCAGATGCAGAAAGCTATCTTGGCGAGACAGTATCACAGGCTGTAATCACAGTTCCTGCATATTTTTCTGATGCACAACGTCAGGCTACAAAGGATGCAGGTAAGATTGCAGGACTTGAAGTTTTGAGAATTATTAATGAACCTACTGCTGCAGCGCTTGCTTATGGTCTTGATAAAGACAATGGCGAAAAAATTATGGTTTATGACTTAGGCGGAGGTACATTTGACGTTTCAATCCTTGAAATTGGTGACGGCGTATTTGAAGTTTTAGCTACAAGCGGTAATAACCATCTTGGTGGTGATGACTTTGACCAGAAAGTTATCGACTACTTAGCTGAAGAATTCAAAAAAGAAAACGGAATTGATTTAAGAGCAGATAAAATGGCTGCACAGCGTCTTAAAGAAGCTGCTGAAAAAGCAAAAATTGAATTATCATCTGCTATGACAACAAACGTAAACTTACCATTTATTTCAGCAGATGCAACAGGTCCTAAGCATTTAGATATTACAATTACAAGAGCAAAGTTTGATGAACTTACAGCAGATTTAGTTCAGAAAACAATAGAACCTACAAAGAATGCACTTCGTGATTCAGGACTTTCAGCTTCTGAAATCAATAAAGTTATTTTAGTTGGTGGTTCTTCAAGAATTCCTGCAGTTCAGGAAGCGGTTAAAAATATAATGGGTAAAGAGCCTCACAAAGGTGTAAATCCTGATGAATGTGTAGCAGTTGGTGCTTCAATTCAGGGCGGTGTTTTAGCAGGCGATGTAAAAGACCTTCTCTTGCTTGATGTTACACCACTTTCACTCGGTATTGAAACTTTAGGTGGAGTTTGCACAAAACTTATTGAAAGAAATACTACAATCCCTACAAAGAAGAGTCAAGTGTTCTCTACTGCAGCTGACGGTCAGACATCAGTTGAAATTCACGTTTTACAAGGTGAAAGAGAAATGGCGCAATATAACAAAACTCTTGGAAGATTTAATCTTACAGGTATTGCTCCGGCTCCAAGAGGTGTACCGCAGATTGAAGTTACTTTTGATATTGACGCAAACGGTATCGTAAATGTTTCAGCAAAAGATTTAGGCACAGGCGCAGAACAGAAAATTACTATTACTGCAAGCACAAATCTTTCTGACGAAGATATAGATAAAGCAGTGAAAGAGGCTGAACAGTATGCTGAAGAGGACAAAAAGAAAAAAGAAGAGATTGAAGTAAGAAACCAGGCAGATTCTTTGGTGTATCAGACAGAAAAAGCTTTAGAAGAAATGAAAGATAAAATTTCAGAGGAAGAAAAAGCAAATATCACAACAGAATGTGAAAAAGTTAAAGAAGCTCTCAAAGGAACAGACACTGAGGCAATTAAGGCGGCTACAGAAGGTCTTACAAAGGTATTTTATGAAATATCTGCAAAAATGTATCAGCAGGCAAATCCTGAAGGTATGGATCCTAACGGCGGTGCTAATGAAGCTCAGGGTGAAGTTGTAGACGACGAGTAATTTTAAAATTCAGTAAGCGGCTTTTTATGAGCCGCTTATGGTGCTTATGTAAATAATGATTGAAAGGTAGATAACTTTTGGCAGATAAACGTGATTACTATGAAGTGCTGGGTGTTTCAAAAGGAGCAACTGAAGCTGATATAAAAAAGGCGTTCAGAACTCAGGCTAAAAAATACCATCCGGATATGAACCCTGGCAACAAAGAGGCAGAAGCCAAATTTAAAGAAGTAAATGAAGCATACGAAGTGCTTTCTAACCCTGAAAAGAAATCAAGGTATGACCAGTTTGGTCACGCAGGTGTTGATCCAAACTATGGTGCCGGTCAAGGCGGAGCAGGTTTTGGAGGATTTGGTGCCGAAGGTTTTGGGGACATTTTTGATTCATTTTTTGGCGGATTTTCTTCGTCTGCATCTTCAAATGCTCCAAGACAAGGTAGTGATATAGAAATTACTGCAAATATTACTTTTGAAGAGGCGGCTTTTGGAACAACGAAAGAAATTAGTTTTAAGCGTGTTGAAGCTTGTCCTGATTGCGGTGGTACTGGCGCTAAAAAAGGAACTTCTCCTGAAGTTTGTCAACATTGCAGAGGTACGGGTCAAATAAAAAGAATGCAACGTACGATTTTAGGCAATATGATGACATCTTCACCGTGTCCACATTGTGCAGGTAAAGGTAAAATTGTTAAAACACCATGTCCTACATGCAGTGGTCAGGGTAAGGTGCAGAAAAACAAGAAGATAAAACTTGATATTCCTGAGGGAGTAGACAATGGGCAGTATTTGCAAAAACGTGGTTTTGGAAATATTGGTGCAAACGGAGGTCCATATGGTGATCTTATTATTGGAATCAGAATTGCTCCGCACCCTATTTTTAAAAGACGTGATGCAAATGTATACTGTGATGTTCCTATAACGTTTGTTGAAGCGTGCTTAGGTTCAGAAATTGAAGTGCCTACAATTCACGGAAATGTAAAGTATAAGATTCCTGATGGTACTCAAACAGGCACAACTTTTACATTGAAAGGTAAGGGTATAAAAAAGATTTTTGGAAAAGGCGACCACTTGTTTACTGTTGTTATTGATGTTCCAAAAAATCTTTCTTCGAAACAAAAGAGTTTACTTAAAGAATTCCAAAATTCTGACAGCGGAAATAATCATATAAACAAAAATAACTTTTTTGAGAAAGTTAAAAACATTTTTAAATAGGGTAAGATTATGAATTGGACAGAGATTAGTATTATTACAAATTCAGAGGGTATCGAGGTTCTTACAGGTCACCTTTTAAATATAGGTATAACCGGTATTAGGATTGAAAACTCTGATGATTTTAATGAGTTTTTAGAGGGTACACAAACGTATTGGGATTATGTTGATGATGACCTTATGTATCTCAAGGATTGCGAAACAAAAATCATTTTATATCTTCCTGAAAATTCACAAGGATTAGATATGATGTCAGCACTAAAGCAATCAATTTGTGAACTTAAAAAACAAAATCTTTACGGAAGCCTTGAAATGCAGATCAACAATGTTAAAGAGGAGGATTGGGAAAACAACTGGAAACAGTTTTTTAAACCGCTTTACATTGGGAAAAATCTTTTGATTAAACCATCGTGGGAAGAAGTAGAGAATGCCGAAAACAGAAAAGTACTTCAGATTGATCCTGGAATGAGTTTTGGTACAGGAACACATGAAACTACAAAAATGTGTTTAGAGGTAATGCAAAAATACGATTTAAAGGATAAAGAAGTTCTTGATTTAGGGTGTGGTAGCGGGATCCTATCAATTGGTGCTTTGCTTTTTGGTGCAAGCCATGCTAATTTGGTTGATATTGACCAAAATAGCATAAGGATTGCTGCCGAAAATTTAGGAATTAATAAATTTTCGGATGAAACTTTCGACACGTTTTGTGGTGACATAACTTTAGATGAGGATTTGAGAAAAAATATAGGTCATAAAAAATATGATTACATATTTGCAAATATTGTTGCTGACGTTCTAAAGGCCTTTGCACCATATTTTGCAGAATTTCTTAAAGAAGACGGAAAACTCATAGTTTCTGGAATAATAATTGAAAGAAAAGATGAAGTTTTAGATGAAATTCAGAAATATGGATTTAAACTTGACAATGTAACAGGTTTAAATGCATGGGCTTGCGGTGAACTTTCGTTAAAAAAATAACTAAAAAAGGTATGCTTTAAAAAGCATACCTTAAATTTTTATTGGTGAATATATAAAATCAGGGTGGCCTGATGTTTTAATTTTGGAAATTGTATAATAGATGTCACTTGCCAAAATATCAAGCTCAAGCGATTTTTGTGCGCTTGGTGGAAGATTTGATATTGCACCTGAAAGTTTTGCTATAATAGGTAGTTTGGTTTGTGATTTAATATAATTTAAAGCTTTTGCACCATTATCATTAAGACCAAGTACACGGATGTAATCAGGGTGATTACAAAGTGTATCTTTTTTTATGCCAAGTAAAATGCTGACGAGCATTCTTGAAATACTTGTATATGTGTAACGTTTTGATTTTATGTTTTTAACTAATTCATCAAGTGAGGAAGATTTAAATGCACATTTGAAAATTCTGTTTTCAATACCCTCACGTATATGTGCGATTTTTTGTATTTCAGTGACACCCTTTGATTTAATAGCATAAATAAGCAAACTAAACAAGGCTTCTTGAGATAAAAATTTGCTGCTTGCATAAATTTGCTTAACATTTTCAGGAACGAGATTGTCATATGCATCATTTTCTAGTATCATAGAACGAATTTTTGAAGCTGAGGCAGTGCCGTCAATAATTTCAGTATCGTTATATCCTGCACCCAGCCTTTTTACAGCAAGCGGTTCGATGTGAGAGTTTAATGATTTTATGGCTTTAAGATATTCCACACCCAAAATATTATTTGGTTTGGAGATAATATCTTTTTCATCTAAAGAGGATTGTCTTGCAATATGAAATGGGATAGGAGAACCTTTTTCAACGGAAAAATTTTTATCAAGCAGACTGTCTGCGATTTTATTCAGCTTACAAATATCGTCTTCTGCTCCAAAAGAGATATGAGTTGCTCCCATCTCATTCAAGAGATAAACACTCCCGTATGCAAAACGCTCTGCTGAGGAGGTAGCAAATTCTGTTGGAAGTTCAACAACAAGGTCTGCACCATTTAAAAGTGCACACTTTGTTCTTGTCCACTTGTCAAAACAGGCAATTTCACCTCTTTGTGTAAAGTTACCACTCATTACAACAACAGTTGCATCTGGGGAAAGTGCGTGTTTTGAGAAATCAATGTGATGTTTATGACCGTTGTGGAAAGGATTGTATTCAGATGTAATGCCAAGTATCTTCATTTTTAATTCTCCATTCTTTAGTTTAGTATAACATAAAATTGGCATAATAACAAGTTTTAAAGTTGACAAAAAAACTAAAATGATATACAATATAAGAAAAAACACAAGGGGTTAATTATGCGTAAAATTTTATGCTTTTTATTAGCTGTATTGTTAACGTTGACAGCAGTTTCTTGTTTTGCACAGGAATTAGACTTTGGGGTTATGCGGGCGTCTTCTTTGTACTTAGCTACAGAAAATGGCAATACAATTGATATATCAGATAGTGGTGTAGCTGTTTCCGGGAAGGAAATTACAGTTGAATTTTCTTCAGATAAGCTTGTAAGTGATTTATCTGAGATAACTTTTGTTGCGTATCTTCCTGAAAACAATGATGCTTATCCAAAGAAAGAAAATATATATTATTTAAATCAGATTACATATAAAAATGGTAGCTTTACATTTGCATTCCCTGATAATGCACCAAAAGGTATATATGTATTGCTTATGGGCGCAGATGAATTTTCCTTAGTAGCAAGAACAACATTCCCATATGGCATATCGGGCAGTTTGGTTCTTGGAGATGTTAATAATGATAGCGTTGTTAACACTTTAGATATTATAAAGCTCAAAAACTATCTTGCTGGTGTCCGGGATGTTGTGGATTTATGGACAGAACGTGAGGAATATGTTGCAGATTATAATGAGGACGGTGTCGTTTCACTTTTAGATATCGCAGAATTGAAACAAACTATTGCAAATAGAGATTTGAATAATTAAAAAAAACTGCCTTTAAAGGCAGTTTTTTTTAATTTGTGTTGCAAATCATTTTAAAAAGTGTTATTATTACATAGTAATGATTATTTATAGTTCAGGAGACAAATAATGACGAGTATATGGTTGAGATTTTTAGAAATTTTGGCGTGCATTTCTTTTGCATCTTCAGGAGTTTTAACAGCGGCAAAAATGAAAATGGATTTATTTGGTGTAATAGTTTTGGGCGTTGTTACAACTGTAGGCGGAGGACTTATCAGAGATATTATTTTAGGGGTTCGCCCACCGGTAATGTTTTGTGATTATACTTATGTTACAACATCGGTTATTACGTCGTTAATTTTATTTATCATAATTTATTTCAAAAAAGAGTTATTAACCGACGCAAGGAGAGTACATTATGATACATTAATGCTTATATTCGACTCTATTGGTCTTGCTATTTTTACTGTTGTCGGTGTTAATACTGCTATCAGACTTGGATATAGTGACAATGTATTACTTGTTACTTTTGTTGGTGTTATAACAGGAATAGGCGGAGGCATAACCCGTGACGTGCTTACAGGTAATATTCCATATATATTTGTAAAGCATATTTACGCCTTGGCTTCTGTTGCGGGCGCGGTTATATGCTATTATTCATATAATGTTTTAGGTGCCGAATTGTCAATGACACTTGCAAGTATAATAATTGTTTTGATAAGATTTGCTGCGGCATACTTTAAGTGGAATATGCCTCACATAAGCGAATAAATTAAATGTAAACGAAGGAGATTGCTGTGCATCAAGAGGTGATAATTATTGTAATTAGCACCTGAAAGATGTGTGTTAGCAAAATTTATGTAATGTTTATTGGTGTATCAACTGCGAGTTTATATCCAACTCAAACTGAAGATGCTGTTGAAGTACTTGCAAAATCAGGAATTAAGAATATTGAAATTTTTTTAGAGGCAAATAGTGAAGCAGAACTTTCATTTTGCAAGGTTTTAAAAGATAAGATTGATTATTATGATATGAATGTTGTTTCGATACATTCATTTTGTGCAACTTTTGAACCTTTTTTATTCAGTGAATATAAAAGAAGAAGCCAAGATGCACATTTACAGTTTATTAAAATTTGTAAAGCCATGGAATATCTTGGTGCTTCTTATTATACATTTCATGGTAGTAGAAAAGAATTGTGTAATAGCAGTTTTTCTTACAAAGCATATTGCGAAATTTTTTCAAATATTTCACATATTGCAAAAGAGTGTGGCGGACTTTTAGCGTGGGAAAACGTAAGTTGGTGCCAGTCAGGCGAAGTTGATTTTCTAAAGAAATGTATGCAATATCTCGATAAAAATGATTTTGGGTTTACACTTGATTTAAAACAAGCATTAAGGTCTAAAGAAAAGATAGCAGATTATATTTCTGTAATGCAATCTAATTTAGTAAATGTACACATTAGCGATTATAATGATTGTGCTTCTTGTATTTTACCTGGTGATGGTATAAGAGATTTTAAAAAAATCATATCAATGCTTAGAGATGTTAACTACAAAAATGCACTCATTCTGGAAGTGTATAACGATTGTTATGAGAATGTTGGCCAGATAATTGAGTCGGTTAAATATTTAGAGGGAATACTAAAAGAATATGAATGACAAAACTTTAAAAACTCTTGAGTTTGATAAAATCCTAGCGAAAGTATCTGAATTTTCAACTGGAAGTAAGACAAGAGAAATAATTTTAAAACTCAGACCCAGAACAGATATTGATGGTGTAAAACGTCTGCTTGATGAAACTGATCAAGCAGTTGTTTTGTTACTAAAATTTTCTACTCCGCCATCATGCGGAATAGAAAACCAGGATATTTTGATTAAAAAGACAATGGCTGACGGAGTGCTTTCAATTAAAGAGTTATTGTCAGTCAATACGCTTTTGAGAGTATCTAAGGCATATCACGAATATGGTGAAGAAATGGAACAATATCCTATCATTAACGGATATATTGAAAATGTGTATGCATATGAATCACTTGAAAGAGAGATTGATTCATCAATCCTAAATGAAGAAACTCTGTCAGACAGTGCGTCTGAGGATTTGCTTAAAATAAGAAGAAGCAAGTCGCAACTCGATGCAAATATTAAATCAACTCTTAATAAATTCATCACATCGCAGCAATACTCAAAGTATCTTCAGGAATTAATAATTACAACCAGAAATGGCAGATATGTTGTACCGGTTAAAGCTGAATATAAAACCAGTATTAAAGGTATTGTTCACGACACTTCCTCGACGGGAGCAACACTTTTTATTGAACCTGCGTCCGTTGTGGAAATGAACAATAAGATCAGAGAACTTGAAATTGATGAAATTAGAGAAACAGAACGTATATTAAGAGAGCTCTCAAATAAAATTGCCTCCATAGGCGAGAGTTTGTTAGAAAATATTAAATACCTTGTAAAATTGGATATAGCCTTTTCAAAGGCAAAATATGCAGTTCAAATTAATGGATTTAAGCCTGTTGTTAGTAATGATGGCGTTTTGAACATAAAAAAAGCACGACATCCGTTAATTGATCCGGATAGAGTTGTGCCGATTGATATATATTTAGGGCAAGATTTTGACACATTGGTAATAACCGGTCCTAATACAGGAGGAAAAACTGTAAGTTTAAAAACAGTAGGGCTTATGACTCTCATGGCGCAAGCGGGATTTTTAATTCCTGTTGCTGAGGAAAGTAAAATAGCAGTTTTTGAAAACGTTTACGCTGATATTGGTGATGAGCAAAGCATTGAACAAAACTTAAGTACATTTTCATCGCACATGGCTAATATAGTTCAAATTGTCAACAATGTATCGTTTGACAGCCTTGTGCTATTTGATGAACTTGGTGCTGGCACAGATCCTACAGAAGGGGCAGCACTTGCGGTAGCAATTCTTGAAACTGTAAGAAAAAAAGGTGCAAAAACTGTAGCGACTACTCATTATAGCGAAATTAAATTATATGCAATGAGTAATGAGAGAATAGAAAATGCGTCGTGTGAATTTGATGTGAAAACCTTAAGACCGACATACAGATTAACTATCGGAACACCAGGAAAATCAAACGCGTTTGCAATCTCAAGACGTATAGGTCTTGATGAAAAGATTATCAAAGAAGCTGAAAACTATATTTCTAATGAAAATATTAAGTTTGAGGACATATTATCTGCGCTTGAATTAAACAGACAAACCGCTGAGAAAGAACTCAGTAAAGCTGAAAAATTAAAAAAAGACGCTGCTGAGTATAAGCAGACCGCAAAATTTGAAAAGAAGAAAATAGAAAAAGCTAAAGACAGGCTTTTAGATGAAGCGGAACAAACAGCACAAAAAATTATTTCAGATGCGCAAAAACAAGTTGACGAAATGATCGCAGAAATTATCAATTTAAGAAAGAAAAATAATGATAATGAAGCATTAAAACAACTTGAAAATTTAAGGAAAGAATTAAAAAATAAAAAAGACAGCGCAAAAAGAAGAGTGAGAAATGAAATTTCACAACAACATAAAGGAGAAATACCTAAAAATGTTATTCCAGGTACAGTAGTATTTGTTACTGATGCTAATGCCAACGGAACAGTTCTTGCTCTACCAGATAAAAAAGGTAATGTTTTAGTGCAAACCGGAATACTAAAAATGACGGTTCCGATTGAGTCTTTAAGATTGGCAGAAGAAAATGAGTCTGAAAATATTGCCAGGGCTTATGTATCTACAAAAGAGTTTATAAGTAAAACTGCAACCATTTCACCAGAAATTGATGTTAGGGGAATGTATGCAGATGATGCAGTGCTTAAAGTTGACAAGTTTTTAGATGATGCTTGTGTTGCAAATTTACCCCAGATTACAATAGTGCATGGTAAAGGAACTGGTGCACTAAGAAATGCAATCCACCAAATGCTTAAAATGCACCATGCAGTTAAGGATTTTAGGCTTGGAGTATATGGTGAAGGGGAAGCAGGGGTTACTGTTGTAAAAATAAAATAACGAGGTGCCATAAAGCACCTCGTTTTATATTACTGCGATAATACATCGAGCCATATTTTTGAGTATTTCTGCATAATTTTCGGATTACTTAAGTTTTCAAATAGTTCACAGGTTGCTAACACTTCATCGGAAGGATATGCAGCAGGATTATTTTTCATTTCGTCACTTAGCATATTGTAGGCTTCTGTATGTGGTGTTGAATAACAAATGTATTCGATGTTTTTGAGAGCAATGTCTGGTCTGCATAAGAAGTTGATAAATTCTTCGGCTGCAGGCTTGTTTTGACAATTTTTAAGAATTACCGCCGAATCAATCCAATAATTTGACCCCTCTTTTGGAATTACATATTTAAATTTTGGGTCTGTTTGCTGGAGAGCAATACCATCACCTGACCACAAAATTGCGATAGAAGCTTCTTCACTAAGCATTTTATCTTTCACCTGATCACCAACGTATGCCAGAATATTTTTCTTTTGAGAAATTAATGCCTGTTTTGCTTCTTCCAATTCGCTGTCATTTTTTGAATTGAGGGAGTATCCGAGGTACTTAAGTGTTAAGCCAATTGCATCTCTTTCACTGTCAATACCTAAAATTTGTTTTTCGTATTTTGCATCCCATAATACGTTCCAACTGTCAATATTTTCTTTGACAAGGTCTGTGTTAATTGCAAGACCTACAGTACCCCACATATAAGGAACAGAGTATTTGTCTTCGGGGTCAAAGGATTGCTTTTTGTATTTTTCATCAATGTATTTGTAGTTGGGAACATTATTAAAGTCAATTTCAGCAAGCATATCTTCGTCTAACATTTTCTTAATCATGTAATCAGAAGGTATGCAAACATCATAGCTGTTATTACCTGATGCCTTAAGCTTAGTATACATATCTTCGTTGGTTTCGAAGGTGTCATAAACAACGTTAATTCCTGTTTCATCTTCGAATATGGAAATTACATCTTCGTCTATATATTCGCCCCAGTTATAGATTTTAAGTGTTGTACCTGCAAGAGGTTTGTCAGCAGTTGGAGTATTATAATTACTGCAACCACTTAAAATAGTAACGGCAAACAACATTAAAAGGGAAATTTTAAATAATTTCTTCATTTGAGTTCTCCTTTTTATTATCATCACTTCTGTAGTTTACAATAAAAAGTAAAATAAGCACGGTTACAAACATTAATGCAGAAAGTGCATTGATTTCAGGCTTAATTCCTTTTCTTGTCATTGAGTAAATTGTTATAGATAAGGTGGATACCCCCGGACCTGTTGTGAAAAAACTAACAACAAAATCGTCGATGGAAAGTGTGAGTGCAAATAAAAATCCTGTGAGAATTCCTGGTGCGATTTCCGGTAGTATAACTTTGCTGTATGCATATAGTGGATGTGCACCTAAATCAAGTGCAGCTTCATACGTATTAGGATTAAGTTGCTTAAGTTTTGGCATAACATTTAAAATCACATAAGGTATGTTAAAGGTTATGTGTGATAAAAGCAGTGATGTAAATCCAAGAGGTATTGATAAAAACACAAATAAAAGCATTAATGAAATACCAGTTACGATATCAGGGTTTAGAACAGGAAGGTAGGTAATATCCATAACTAAACTTTTAGAAAATGGTTTTAATTTGTGAATACCAATAGCAGCAAGAGTACCAATAACTGTGGCGATAATTGCTGATAAAAGCGCAATTAGTAAAGTGTTTTTCAGGGAAGTCATAATCGTTGGGTTGTCAAACAGTTTTGCATACCACTTAAGTGAAAAACCGCCCCATTTACCGCGTGAAGATGACTCGTTAAATGAGTATACTATCAATACAATGATTGGTGCATATAAAAATAGGTATACTAAGAAGGTGTATAATCTGTATATGCCTTTTTTCAAAACAGACCGCCTCCTTCGTTTTCTTCTTCGTACTTGGTCATAACGCGCATGCTAAGAAGAATAATAACCATAAGTATTAATGAGAGAGCTGAACCGAAATTCCAATCATTTGCAACTTTAAATTGATTTTCGATTAAGTCACCAATGAGAGTAGTCTGACCACCACCCAAAAGCTTTGATATTACAAATGTTGTAACTGCAGGCATAAATGTCATAGTTATTCCAGAAATAACTCCGGGAAGACTTAATGGAAACACCACTTTTTTCAATACCGTAAATTTATTTGCACCTAAATCTTCGGCAGCATTTATAAGATTTTTGTCAATCTTAGAAAGTGCAGTATAAAGTGGCAATACCATAAACGGCAGATAATTATAAACCATACCTAAAATAACTGCATAATTTGTATACAGAATATTTTGGGTGGGAAGATTTAAAAATTCAAGAATTTGGTTTAATATTCCATTTTTTTCTAAGATTGTAAGCCATGCGTATGTTCTTAAAAGAAAGTTCATCCACATAGGGACAATAACTAAAAACATAAGCATATTTTTGTGTTTAAATGTTTTTCCCGCAAGAATATATGCAAGGGGATAACCAATAAGCAGGCAGATTGCGGTGCTGACTACAGCAAGAAAAATGGAACGCAAAAATACCTGAATGTACACAGGCTCAAAAAATCTTTTGATGTATTCGGTTGTAAACGCAATGTTTCCGTTGTCATTTTTAAAAAGTGCATACCAAAGAACAAGCACAAGAGGTACTACGATGAATATAATCATCCAAGTGTAGTAAGGGTAGGCAGAAAAAGATTTATTTTTCTTCATTGCCATCACCAGCCTCTGAAACAAGCTTTTTCATAATATGAATATCGTTAGGCCCAAGGTTTATACCTACAACAGAACCTTCATCAGCCTTTTGTGTAGAATGAATAAGCCATTTTGTATCGTATTTATCGTCGGTGTGAGCAACCATTTCGTAGTGCACACCTTTAAATGTGACAGAATCAATTATTACGTTAAATTGACCTGCATCTTTGTCAACAAACTTAACATCCTCTGGTCTGATGACAACATCAACAGCTTCCATTTGACTGAAATCTTTGTCAAGACACTTGAATTTGCGTCCAATAAATTCGACAACAAAATCTTCATGCATAATTCCGTCAATAATAATACTTTCGCCAATAAAATCGGCTACAAAAGAGTTTTGTGGTTCGTTGTATATGTCAACGGGTGTACCTATTTGCTGAATAATACCATTGTTCATAACAACAATACTGTCTGACATTGTAAGCGCTTCTTCTTGGTCATGAGTTACATAAATAAATGTAATACCAAGTTGTTTTTGTATATTTTTAAGTTCCATCTGCATGTCCTTGCGCAACTTAAGGTCAAGCGCGCCCAAAGGTTCATCTAACAACAAAACATCAGGTTTGTTAACGATAGCACGTGCAATTGCAACACGTTGCTGCTGACCACCGCTCAATGAAGAAATATCCCTTTTTTCAAATCCGTTTAAATTGACCATATTTAAAACATCTTTAACAGACGCAGTAATTTCTGCTGAAGAAAGTTTCTTTATTCTTAAGCCAAAGGCAATATTTTCAAAAACGTTCATATTCGGGAAGAGAGCGTACTTTTGAAAAACTGTATTAAGCTTCCTTTTATATGGGGGAAGGTTAGTGATACAGCTATCTTCAAAATATACATTTCCTGAATCAGGAGTTTCGAATCCTCCGATGATTTTTAGAGTTGTTGTTTTTCCGCATCCTGAAGGACCAAGCAGAGTGAGAAATTCATTCTTTTTAATGGATAAGTTCAGTTCGTTTAGAACTTTAGTGTCACCATATGTCTTTGAAATGTTTTCAAGACGTATGATTGAGTTTTTCATTTATCAATCCCCTTTACAACATAATACATCAATTATTAACTATACCTTTTTTTGAGCAAAATGTCAATGTATTTAGAGAAATTTTTACAAAAAACTTCAATTTATTTTTAACTATAATTTTGTTGTTACTTTTTGGACTTGCTTTGTATAGAATATAATAAATAATAAGGACTTATGTGTTGAAGCAAAATGAAAAAAGCAGTCACTTGGCTGCTTTTAAATTAATACGTAATTATTGAAAAAAACACAGCCCGTCAAGGCTGTTTTTTTTTGTATAACGAAAACCACGCGATAGTCGCGTGGTTCTAAAAAGGTTAACCGATGAACAAAAATCCTCCAATGTGTTATAATAAATGCGACCTGCCAGTCGAAAATAAAAACACATTGGAGGATTTATCTATGAAAA
>JAZNOU010000020.1:0-82718 GCA_045589295.1 Clostridia bacterium | reverse complement strand
AGAATTGATAGACTCAATAATGAACTTGTTGTAGAAAACGGAGAAACAATAACTCTGTCTGAACTGCTTGGTGGATATGACGATAGCGAGAGTGATGTCGCATTTTATTATCCTGATGGCATTGATACGAAAGTTAATCAGGTTGAAAGAAAAAAGTTCTTTAAGGTTGCTGATGATATAATCTGTACGGAAATCAAACCAACAGAGCATCATAATCCCGGACTTGACTTTTGGATAGTCACAGAAACAGATAAAATTGGTGCAGCAGTATCTATTTCATACGATGGAAAAGTTACTGAGAGTCATCCGGCACAAAGTTTTGTTGGACAACCGAAGTACAAAATCAGTTCTGCTGATTTAGGAAAACTGCAACAGTTTATGACCGATAAAACCGAAAAACTTCCTCCACTTGAATCTCCTTATGCAAGATATATTGTTTATGGTGTTTTACTTGGTGTAGTTATTGCAGGTGGCATTGGTGCGATAGTTGGTTATCTGATAAAGAAAAAGAAAGCAAAGTAAGGAGCGATTTCTATGGGTGTAAATATAACAATGCTTATTCTTGGTGTTCTCTTGACTATTATCGGCATTGAGAATGTAAAGGGAAACATAGCAAGTGTGCATTGGTATAACAGAACACGCATAACAGAAGAAACAAGACCTAAATACGGAAAGTTTGTGGGTATTGGAACACTCATAATTGCCGGAGGACTTATTTTCTCTGCCGTTCTTAATATGCTTGTAAAAATGAATATCGCTGTGCTTATAGGCGGTGCAATAACTCTTATAACGGTTATTGTGGGTATAGTTTTTATACTCTATGCACAGTTCAAATATAACAAAGGAATTTTCTGATAAAGGTGGTGTTGCTCATGTCAAAGAGCGATAAAATCATAGCACAGAATAATATTGTAAAAGGCACTATTCAAAAAGTTACAAAATGTTGGTGGATAAAGGTAAATACAAAGCCTATCAGGATGCACGCTCTTGATGGTGCAATATTCCCTTATATAATGACTTTTACATACGAGGTTGACGGAATTCAGTATAAGAAAAGAAAGTATATAGGATTAAGAACTGATGCAATCGGGCTCTTTGGAAATGTAGATGTTTACTATGATAAAGATAAGCCGTCAAAATGCGAGATTAAACTTTGAAAGAAGCTGACTATATGAATTTCAGAAAAAGCAGAAACTTAATGTGGATAGGCTTTGCTCTTGGAATCTTGATTATGGCAATCGGCATTGGATTTGAAAATGAAAAAGTAACGGTTGGCTTTATGGCTACCGGAATAATAGTGTTTGCTATTGCAGCTATACAAGCTTTTATATTCTATGTTTGCCCTCATTGTGGGTATTCGCTTATGAATGTTCGTGGTGCAGTTCCCGAACATTGCCCTAAGTGTGGTAAAGAATTAAAAGAAGAATAAAAAATTCGTGGAGGACAAAAGATGATTACAATTTTCAATCGAAAAGAATTGCTTATTACAATGGACATGAACCAACAGTCAAATGTTCGTAATATTTTATCTGCGAATGGTATTGACTATACAACTAAAGTAACCAATCTTCAAAGTCCGTCTGTGTTTGAAAATAAAAGAGGCAGATATGGAAGCTTTGGAATAAATCAAAACTATTCTTATGAATATAAGATTTATGTTCATAGAAATGATTATGATTATGCATTGAGTCTAATTAGATAAAATAAATTCGCATAAAAACTGAAAGGAGCTGATGATATGTATATAGGTTTTGCGATAGGTTTATTTATCGTATCATATCTTATCCAATTATGGTTGTGCCTGAAGGCTAAAAACAAACATATAAAGCTGATTCCATTATATTTATGTGTGATTGGTGCGATATACTCGGCATTGTTATATGTTGAGTTCTTCGGGTTGTACCGAACCGGAAGTTGGATGCAATTAGAAGCATACATATACTTTATAATACTTCTAATAATTGGGTTAGCTCTGCTCCTTGCAAAAATTACTCATATCATAGCTAAAGCTATTCAAAGGAGGAATGACAGATGAAGAAAAAAGGTCTTATAATTGCAATTTGTGTTTTAGTAGTTCTCATTATTGCGAGCTTGATTACTAAATATATTGACACGGCGAATGTATCCACAGGTCATGAGCCGGAGTGTTGTATAAAAATCGTAAGTCAGGATGGCAGTAAGGTTACATATTGGGGACTCGGATATAAAGTAGTGAGATATGTCGGCATTTCTCCTGACGAGCCATATAAAAGCAATATCGGTGTTAAAATGGGCAGTTGGTTTATGAATTATGAAAAGCCAACAAATGAGATTTTGGATGTCAAGTCTTTTGGAACAAACAACACATTCCAAATTTCTGAAAAAGCAGATGTTGATTTCATTACCAACTTGCTTAAACACTCCAAATACATAGACGAGCCTTGTGATGGTATTATAGATTATGCAATTACCTATGACAATTACACATACGATATTCTTATTAGTTGCCGTGAGATAAAAAGAGGCAATAAACAAGCTAAAATAAGTGACAAGGACATGGAAGAGCTCGAAAGGATTCTTGTGAATGCGGCTGATAAAAGTCGCATTTACACCTATGAAGAATCTGTGGAAGAAATGTCAAAACCTTATCTTTCACTTGATAAAGAGAATCGAAAATTTCAGTTCTTTTGGTCTATGTTCTCAAGCTATATAGCACAAGGAACATACGAGGTCAAAGATAACGAGATTATCTGTAAAACAGATGATGGAAACAATGTATATACCTTTGAGATATTAGAGGGCGAAGGATATAAATTTATTGAAAGCAAATCATCAAGAATACCGAAGTATAAGTATTCAAGCGATGCAACAGAATCTTTTGCACCCGTTGTTGATGGAGCAATATTTGATTAAAATGCAACTTTTTAGCATTTAAAATTGTATTATATGTGAGGAAACTTTTTCCTTCAAAAAACGTCTAAATAGTATAAATTGGTTTGGAGGTGCAATATGAAAAGATATTTAATTTTTTGCTTGATTTTATCCATTGCAATTCTTTCGGGATGCGATAGTGCGAAACCGGGAGTAAATGGACCAACGGAAAATCAGGTGTCGTATCTTGATGAAAAGTACGAACATAAAAAGTTTAAAATTGTTGATGGTGCGGAAAGCGGAAACCTTATCCTTGCAGGAGCAGAAAATAGTTTTATATATGCTCTTGATGCGAACAAGATTGATATTTTAATAGATGGCAAGAAGGCAGAACTTAAAGATTTAGAAGATGGTATGCCTATAGATGTTTATTGTGATAGTGAGTTTATTAATATACGTCATGAGGCAGATGTTCCCATTGACATTACATCTCTTTGTAAAACTATCAACGGTCATTCTATCGGAACAGAAAGAAATCCCGGCGGAACTTGTTATGATTTGAGTGGTCTGTACTTAAAGGTTCTTGAGGATTTATGGGAAACAGATGCTGGGCTTAATCACGATATTAAGTATATCAGCATTGATTTAAGTGAAGCCCCCGGAGAACTGACAGAGGGCGAAAAGTCAGCCATCAGTTATATCTTTGCAAAAGCGCATGATAAACAGTGCTTACAGCTTACTTTTGAAGAATTAAGAGAGCAAGGATACATCGAAAAAGATGAACTTTATTGGGAAAATGGCCTATTGTTTTCAATTACCGATAGTATGAAGGCGGAGGAGCGTTATAACGGACTTCGTGTGATTAAGTTTGATGCTCAGAAATGGCGTAGCGGACTCGGCGCATATATCTTTTCAGATTGTACTGCATCCTGGCCACAAATGGGAACTTGGACAGATTATAATGTCGGTGCTCATGCTATTTCATAGGGAGGAACGTGCAATGAAAGAATTTTATCTTCCTGAAGCAAAAAATGATAGCATATTTGCATTTGTCGGAAATGTGGACACATTGATTTTGGTTGGGGTTATAGTCGCAGTACTAATAACATTTATCGTGCTTGTGATACGCAAAAAAAGAAAGGGTGACAAAAAGTGAAAAGAATTACAATATTGCTTTTAACACTTGTTGTTTTGATAACTGTATCAGCAGTTGTATATGCAAAGGATTTAGAGTTCCATGACGGTGTTTACAGAGGCGAAAAATGGGAATTCGATTTTGGAAAACCGAAGAATAATAACATAATAATTCTTCCGCAGGACAGACCGGAACCAAAAGCACACGGAAACGGTTATGTAGGTCGTGTGGAAATACCTGAAAAGGAATATGAAATAATCATGCTCGGCAAATAGGAGGTACACAAAATGAAAAAATTATTGTCAATTATTTTATCAATTACAATGCTCCTTTCAATGGGAACAGTAGCTTTCGCAGACGGTATTGACGGACCGATGCAGAAAGCAAAAATCAAAGTAGCAATATCTGCTGATTTTCCACCGTTTGAATCTTATGACGAAAATGAAGAACTCTACGGATTTGACATTGATCTTATGAATTACATAGGTGACAGAATAGGATTTGATATTGAGTTTGTCAATATGTCTTTCGATCAACTGTTTTCTGCTGTTATGGGTGGTGATGTTGACTGCGCAATATCAGCAATTGCTGTTACTGAAGAAAGAAATAATGTGATTGATTATACTATTCCATATTTAAGTGCAAAGGTAACTTATTCGTATGAAGAATCTACGGATACAAGTATAGAGGAATATGCAATTGTATTTCCAAATAATTCTGTTGAAAAGGCGAATGTTCTTGAGGCTGCCGGACAAGTGGCAATATATAATCTCGTTAATAATGCTTTAAGTGAACTGATAGAGGATAAAACTGTTGAAAAACTTGGAGAGAAATATAATCTTAATAAAGCTGCCGACACAGATGAGTTTGATTATGAATATACAGTAATGCCTGTTCCGGCAGAATTGCCAAATGCCGGTAATGATACATTAGGTGAGAATGCAATGTCAGATGGTACGCCTCTTGCACCGCCAAGTGATTGGGCGGTGAGTGATGTAAAAAAGGCGGAAGCATTAAACATCACAGAAAAAGGAAAAGTCTATCGATACAGAATGTCAATCACCCGTGAAGAATTTTGCGAACTTATATATAATTATTGCTATAATGTAATTAAAGAGGTTGACACAGTTACAGGAGAAAATAAGTTTACTGATACCACAAATTCAAAAATTATCAGATTAAATGCAATGGGAATTATTAATGGGAAAACTGAAACAGAATTTGCTCCTAATGATTTGCTTACCCGTGAAGAAGCTGCCGTTATTCTTAGTAGAATGGTAGATAAAACAATTCCTGTGCCCGTTACGGAAATGTATTTTAACTTTGATGATGAAGCAAGTATCTCTAATTGGGCTTCCGATTCTATTCAAGTAATGTGCAATATGGGAGTAATGAACGGAGTTGGAAATAATAAATTTGCTCCAAAGGAAACATATACAACTGAACAAGCTATTGCAACAATTGTTAGAGTGTATGCGGCTCAATCATCAAATTCGGCGATTATTGGCGGAGCAGACGCACCCACAGAGATTATTGTGACAGATACCATTAATATTAATGATTTCTATGTAGAGGAAGCAATTAAGCTCATTACAGAATCAGGTAAACTTGCATCAGATAAAGATTTTATAAGTTTATATACAACCAATGATGAAATGACAGAGAAGATTTTAGTTCTCAGCACCATTGATTTTAATAAACCGAAAGAAATATATTATCTTTCTGCTGACCGTGAGCAGATAATTGCAAATCTTGAAGCTTTAGCAAAAGCTGAAGGTGTTGATTTTAGCGAAATGGGCGACGTTTGGGTTGAACATATTTTGAAAAAATTTAATTTCTCAACACTTGCAAGCCTTATAAACTCATCCTACGGAGCGGAAAACCTTGCAGCACTCACAATTCTTACAAACAGCCGTGGGTATGTAATGCCAAAGGATTTCAAGAATAACTTTGCATTATTCGTACAGTATGATGGCGAATATTCAGCCATTGTTTCATTCTCTAAATTTGGCGATGGTGTTATAAGTGCAAATATGTCCTTCGTTAAAAACGGAGATAAAGATAATGTGTTCAGACGCTTGCACGAAATAACATCAGCAGTAGGAGAAGATGCCGTTACAATTGCGAAAGTTAAGTAGTAAAAAAGCTAACTCTATAACAAGTGTTAAAAGTAATCGGAGCAGAAATTTTCTGCTCCGATTACTTTTAATCAAATTTATTTGATAAGGTTGTCAATCTATACATTATATGATATAATATCAAAGATAATAAAATTTTAAAATGAATAAGAAAAGGATGTTTTTAATCCTAACTTCACATAAAGTTTCGTAAGAACGATTGGCATCTAGATTATACAGTCTTTATATGAAGATTGTGGAAATTTGTAGAAAGAGAGGAATTACAATGCGTGTTTTTAAACTGTTTCTAATGATTATATTGTGTGTTTCGATGGTAGGTTGCTCTAATGCAAAGGAAACTGTATCAGAAAATAAAGTCATAATAGCAATATATCCTTTTGGAACAAATGAAGAAACATATTATATTACATTAAACAATAATGAATTAAATGTTAAATTTGGAACAAGAGAACAGGAGATGACTTTTGGTAAAACAGATCGAAAAAGTATAACAACCACTTCTTTTATGAAGAAAATTAAATCTGCAGAAACAAAACAGTTATCCAATTCCGAAATAGAGAATGTTGTAGCTATTCTTGATAAACTTTATACTAATGACATAAATATTGAACCACAGATGGTGTTTGATTCTTGGGAAATTCAAATATATTATAAAGGTTTAGTTCTAACTCAAAATTGTTGGAATCCTGACTATGAAGAAATAAATCTTTTAATTGAAAAGTTAAAAGCCATATCTCCGATAGAAATAAATCTGCATGGTTGGGCATAAAAATTGTTCCTGACTTTGCATAAACTTTCTATTAAAATATGTGGCATCTAAATTATACAGTCTTTATATAAAGAATGTCGAATGATTAGGAAATGCAAATAAGAATTAAATAAAGGAGGTTGTTAGCATGAAAAAGTCGTTAGTATTATTTTTATCTTTGGTCTGTGTGCTTTGTTTAATTGTTTGTAATAACATTTTGCCAGAGAAAAAGTCCGTTTCCAATAATGTTTCATATTCAGATGTAGAAGGTGTTTTTATAGAGATTGAAAGTATGTGCATTTATCCTGACATAACAACCTTAATTATTTCGTGGAACAACAATACAAAACATACGGTTACATATGGAGAAATGTATTGGATTGAACGATTAGAAAATGGTGAATGGGTCGGTTGTTCTCTCAAAGATAATATTTTCACATTGGTAGGTTACACATTGAATGCAAGTGAAAAGGTTGATAAAGAATACCGCATCACCGATAGGTTTGATATTAGTAACCCAGGAACATATCGTTTTCGTTCTACTTGCAGTCTGGGTATGGGTGACAAAAAAGATTGTTCTGTGTGGGCAGAGTTTGTAATTGAATAATTAAAGTTTAATTTGCCAAAAATTCTTAGTCCTAACCTGACACGAACGTGCCATCCAAAAGCTTGGCATCCAGATTATACAGTCTTTATAAAAGAATAGCACCTGATTTATCATAATCAGGTGCTATTCTTTTTCAAATTTAATAATATCTTCCACTTTGCAATCTAAAACATAACAAAGCGCATCAAGTGTTTTAGTACTTATTGCTTCGCCTTTTTTTATACGGTGAAGTGTATTAGCAGAGAAACCTTGCTTGAAAATTAGATAATATTCAGTGAGTCCCTGTTTATAAAGTGTTTCATAGAATGGTTTGTAACTAATCATTTTTATCACCAGAATAATCTTATCATACTTAAAGTATTGACAATACTCAAAAGATTGAGTATAATTGTATTGTGCTTTGCCTGAATGCAAAATATACTATTGAGAGGTAATACTAATGGATTATTATGATTTGCTGAAAAAACTTTCTACTGAGGAACTATTGAAAAGAAAAGATGATGAACAATATGTTGAAGAATATAGGCTTATTTGCAAAAAGATAATTGAAGCAAGAGCCAGTGGAGAAGAACAAGAAATTTATATTGAAGAGAAAGAATTAGAAGATGAGATAGATAAGGAAGAAACCGAGAGAGAAGCACCTGAATCTATTGAAGAGTGCTGTAAAATTGATGAAACTACAAAATCACTTTTAAAATGGAAAAATAATGTTGAAAAATGGGGAAGTATAATGCTTGGGCTGATAATTCTTGCAGGATTTTTCATATCTATTTTTAACGGTATTTTTTCAGCAGAAACTACAGCTGAAGGCGGAAATATTTTTGGTGCTGTCAGCTTCTTATCAACTCTATTAATGTGGATTGTATATGCTATTATTGAATATTGGGTGTATAGCACAGTTGCATTGGTTATTGAAGCACTTGCGTCTATAGTATACAGCAACAGAATAACAGCAAATGTTTCTTTGTATACTGCAAAAAAATAAAATAACTACAATACGATAATGATAAATTGTCAGCAGAAGGATTGACTTTACTTTGACGTTTGTTGCAAAGTTTAACTAAAATATACGGCATCTAAATTATATTCTGCTTTGCCAAAAATAAAGAGTCATCATGAGATGGCTTTTTTATTTTGACTTTATTGTTTTTTAGTGCTATAATATCAATATCTAGAACGAAAACAAAAAAATGTCAAAAGCGCGTATGTTGTACGTTATGTATAGCGTATAGTTAACATGGTATGAGTACCCAATGAAAAAACAAGAAGCTATGGAGTGAATTTTATGAAAAAACTGTTAGCAATGATAATGTCATGTATTATCTTTGTTACATCCTTAACTTGTGTCAGTGTAAGTTGTCAGGAACTTGAAACTCAGCTTGGCTTTGTGGTTGAGTTTAACGGAGAGACGATAGATTCTGCATCCGTTATTATAAATAATACACACTATGTTCCTTTAAGAAAAGTTTTTGAAAAAATGGGTGCGTATGTATTTTATAGAAATCGCGATTGCCAGATTTTAGCTTTGTCACGCGATGGAGATACGATACGTCACATTGTAGGAAGTAATATAATTATTGTTAACGGCGAGCAAAAGGAATTTGAAAATCCATCTGTTTTGGAAAATGGGGGAACATACATACCAATAGAAATGGTATCAGCGGCTTTAAATCCAGATAGAATTTTATACGACAATCAGAAATTAAACATACAAAAATATCTTTTTAACAATAATTATCACAAAATTATAAAAGAGGTATTGGACGTATGTGATAGCAATAATTTTTATCCTGAAAGATTTCAAAGATACATAGATTATCACGTTAAAATGCCTTCGTACAGTATGGATGAGATCTTTTTCAGAGTAAATCTTGGATTGGATTATTCTTTTTATGAAAATGTAGCTACAACTGAAAATCCTTATGATCTTTTGGTTTTGGTTAACAAGTATAATCAGTTGCCGGCAGGCTATGAGCAGTACAATCTTGTTAATATGAGCAGGGAATATACAGTAAACGACGGAAAACAGTATTTACTTGCAGGTGTGGCTTATGAAAAATATATTGAGATGTCGGATGCCGCGAAAAAAG
Organism: Clostridia bacterium; assembly: GCA_045589295.1. GTDB lineage: Bacteria > Bacillota > Clostridia > RGIG6154 > RGIG6154 > RGIG2094. Next base: position 73,150 of record JAZNOU010000020.1, on the reverse strand, counting down.
ATGGTCTTTCAATGAAAGTTCTTTCGGCATACAGAACAGAGAATTATCAGAAGAATCTTTACAATAATAAAGTAAGAACAACAGGAAAAGTTAATGCAGATAATTATTCGGCAAGGCCGGGTCATTCTGAACACCAGACAGGTCTGGCGGTTGATATAAGCTCAACAAAAGGTACGTTTGAATACACACCTGAATTTAAGTGGTTACAAAAACATGCACATGAGTATGGATATATTTTAAGATACCCAAAAGGCAAAGAATGGATTACGGGATATTCCTATGAGCCGTGGCATTACCGATATGTCGGCATTAATGCTGCTAAGGTAATATATGAAGAGGGTATAACTTATGAGGAATATTATGCAAAATATGTTGCGGTGAATGAATTTATTTAAGTTAAAAGCAATATGTTAAAATTAATAATATTTAGGGGGCAGATTATGACACTTGTAGATTTTATTGCACAGGGGTTTGGTATATTGGGACTTGTTATAACAGTTTTATCTTTCCAATGCAAAGAAAATAAAAAGTTTTTTGCAATGCAGGCACTCGGCGGGTTTATGTATTTTCTTAACTTTATTTTAATAGGGGCATTGGCCGGTGCACTTTTTAATCTTACAAATGTAGTGCGCGGTGCACTTTTATCCAAGGATGATAAAAAGGTGTGGAAAGTAGTTGTGATTTGTTTTCTATATACAGCTTGCTACACAGTTTCGGTGTTTATGGCAAAGGGGAATCTATTCCAGATTTTCTTGGCAACACTTCCGTTTATTGCGCTTTTTATTATGACAATATTTATGTGGAAAGGAAATGCAAAACATATAAGATATTTCCAGATAATTTATATGTCACCGTCATGGATTGTACATAATATCTTTAACTTCACACTAGGTGGGCTTATCTGTGAGGTTATGAATATGTGTTCCGCAATCATTTCACTTATAAGACATAAAGAATAAAAAAATCCGCGAAAGCGGATTTTTTTTATTCTCTTACATTTTTTATTCCTTGCATCACAAATTGCTTAGCTTGTATTGCTTTTTCGAGCGGAAGTGCTTTCATGCCATCTAATGGGTAGGGAATGTTAAGTTCCTTATACTTATTTACTCCCATTGTGTGATAAGGCAATATGTCGAGAGCTTTCAAATTTTTTAATTTGCCGATAAATTCACCCAGCTTTATTAAATCACTTTCTTCATCTGTAATGCCTTCTACTATAATGTGTCTTATCCATAGCGGAATAGATTTTTCTTCAAGATATTTAGCAAATAGCAATATGTTTTTATTATCTTGACCTGTAAGCTTTTGATGTTTTATAGGGTCAATATGCTTTAAATCCAACATAACAAGGTCAGTGTAGTTCATAAGCTCATCAAACTTTTGTGTGTTGTAAGGTGTAAATATAATCCCTGAGGTGTCGATACACGTGTGTATACTTTCCTTTTTTGCCAGCTTAAATAGTTCGGTAATGAAATCAATCTGTAAAAGCGGTTCACCGCCGGTAACAGTAATACCGCCCTCTTTGTAGAAAGGGCGGTTTTTTAAATATTCCGAAATTATTTCTTCAGCCAAAACTTTTTTGCCTTTATTTATCGGCCATGTATCAGGATTATGACAATAAAGGCAACGCATAGGACACCCTTGCATAAATACTACAAATCTTATGCCAGGTCCGTCAACAGTTCCAAAACTTTCTGTTGAATGTATGTATCCTATCATATTTGGTCGTGGAATGTTCTTGAGATAACCTCGTCTTGCTGTTCTTTAGTAAGCTTTATAAAGTTTACTGCATAACCGCTTACTCTAACTGTGAGCTGAGGGTATCTTTCTGGATGCTGCTGCGCATCTAAAAGAGTTTCTCTTGTGAAAACATTAACATTAAGGTGATGACCACCTTTTTTTACATAACCGTCAAGAAGAGTAACTAAGTTGTCAATTTGATTTTGTGTTGCTGCCATAAAAATTCCTCCTATTCTCTGTCAAGTCCTTCAAAAAGTGTAGGTGAAGAACAAGCACCATTTGAACAGTCTAAATCTACTTCAAGGTCACCTGCAAAAATTCTGTCATCTTTACCAAGTGCACCAGGAATGATTGAGAATGTATTTGAAATTCCGTCTTGTGCATCAATGAACGGAAGTTTTGAAACAGTTGAAAGTGATGCTACCGCACCGTGAGTGTCACGTCTGTGCATTGGGTTTGCACCTGGTGCAAACGCTTCACCTTTTTTACGTCCGTCAGGTGTTGCACCGGTGTTTTTACCGTATACAACATTAGATGTAATTGTAAGGATTGATGTTGTAGGAATACTGTTGCGGTATGTATGGTTCTTTCTAACATGTTCCATAAATCTGTGAACAATGTCATAAGCTATTGTATCAACTCTGTCATCATCATTTCCGTATTTAGGGAAATCGCCTTCAACCTCATAATCGGTAGCAAGACCATCTTCATTACGGATAACTTTTACCTTTGCGTATTTAATTGCAGACAATGAGTCAGCTACAACAGAAAGACCTGCTATTCCAGTTGCAAACCAACGTGTTACATTTTTATCGTGGAGCGCCATCTGTATTTTTTCGTAGCAATATTTATCATGCATATAATGAATGATGTTAAGAGTGTTTACATAAACACCAGCAAGCCATCTCATCATTTCGTCATACTTTTCCATAACTTCGTCAAAGTCAAGATATTCAGAGGTGATAGGACGATATTTTGGTGCAATCTGTTTTCCTGAAATTTCATCCACACCACCGTTGATAGCATACAAAAGACATTTTGCAAGGTTTGCTCTTGCACCAAAGAACTGCATTTCTTTGCCGACTTTCATAGAAGATACGCAACAAGCGATTGCATAATCGTCGCCGTGATGGAATCTCATAAGGTCGTCATTTTCATATTGAATTGAAGAAGTTTCAATTGAAAGTTTAGCACAGAACTTTTTAAAGTTTTCAGGAAGTCTTGTAGACCACAAAACTGTTAAGTTTGGTTCAGGTGCAGGACCAAGGTTTTTGAGAGTGTGCAAGTAGCGGTAAGACATTTTTGTAACCATGTGTCTGCCGTCGATAGCAATACCGCCGATTGACTCTGTAACCCACTGTGGGTCACCTGAGAACAGTGAATTGTACTCAGGAGTACGTGCAAACTTAATAAGACGGAGTTTCATAATGAAATGGTCAATCATTTCCTGAATTTCATTTTCTGTAAATACGCCGTTTTGCAAATCTCTCTGTGAATAAATATCTAAGAATGTTGAAGTTCTGCCAAGTGACATTGCAGCACCATTTTGTTCTTTAACTGCCGCTAAATATCCGAAATAGAGCCACTGGATTGCTTCTTTTGTGTTTCTTGCAGGTTTTGAAATATCAAAACCATAGCTTTGTGCCATAGCTTTCAAATCTTCTAAAGCACGGAGCTGTTCTGAAAGTTCTTCTCTAATTCTGATTACTGCAGAATACATTGCAGAACGTGTTGTTTCCTTTTGCTCCATTTTATCTTTAATAAGCATATCAACGCCGTAAAGTGCAACTCTTCTGTAGTCACCGATAATTCTTCCTCTTCCGTAAGCGTCAGGAAGACCTGTGATAATATGACTTGAACGGCAAGCGCGCATTTCTGGAGTATAAGCATCAAAAACACCTGCATTGTGTGTTTTTCTGTGAACCGTGAAGAAATCTTTGATTTCAGGGTTTATTTCGTATCCGTTGTCTGCGCAAGCTTTCTCTGCCATACGTATTCCGCCATAAGGCATAAGTGCACGCTTGAAAGGCTTGTCTGTCTGGAAACCTACGATTTTTTCTTTGTTTTTGTCAAGATAGCCAGGGCCATGAGAAGTTATTGTCGAAATAACGTCAGTGTCCATGTCTAAAACTCCACCAGCTTCTCTTTCTTGGTTTGTAAGTTCTATTACCTGATCCCACAAGTCCAAAGTATCCTGTGTAGGTTCTTCCAAGAAGCTTTCATCACCGTCGTATGGTGTAAAGTTGTGCTTTATAAAGCTTCTTACATTAATTTCTTTTGTCCATGTTCCGTGTTCAAATCCGGCCCAATATTCTGTGTTAACGTACATTTGTTTCCCTCTTTCTAAATAATAAATGTTCTTTAAGTAATTATACCACAAATTTTCAAGTAAGTAAATAGGCTAAATAAAAAAGTTGAAAATAGTCAGTCCTTGTCAATTTCGTCTTTTAAATCAGAGCCTTGTTTGAGTAAATTTTCAAGAAGGTCTGTGTTATTGCTATTTAAGGCATCCTTGTATTTTGAAAGTTCTGAAATTATGTTGTCTATTTCAAAAACGAGATGGTCTTTGTTTTTGGAAAAAAGATCTGCCCACATTTTTGCATTAAGGTGTGCAACTCTTGTAAGATCCTTGTATGACCCTGCAGAAAAACCTTTGTGTGATTTTGCAGTAGGACTTTTAACATAAGCATTTGAAACAATGTGTGCAAGCTGTGATGTGAAGGCGATAAGTTCGTCGTGTTTTGATGCTGTTGAAAAGGTTACATTTTTAAACCCAAGTTCTAAAAACAAAGTACGGAGTTTTGCCATAAATTTTATATCGTTATTATGTTCCGGAACAAGCACCATTGATGCACCTGAAAACATTGTGTGAGAGGCGTGTGTAAATCCTGAAAACTGTGTTCCTGCCATAGGGTGACCGCCTACAAAAGTAAAGCCGTGTTTGTTTGCAAGCTCAAAACCTTGTTTGCAAATCGCTTCTTTTACACCACAACAATCTATTACAACAGTATCCTTATTGATGATATTGCCGTTTTGCTCAAGATATTTTATGCAGATTTCGGGATACATGGCCAAAAACAAATAATCACACTCTTTGATGTTCTGGCTGTCAAGAACTCCGTCTATAGCATAAATAAGCTCAGCTCTTTTTATAGTAAGGTCGTCAGAATCAAATCCTAACACCTTGTAATCGGTTCTGAATTTAAACGTTTTTGCAAGAGAACCTCCGATAAGACCTAAGCCAACAATTCCAACTGTCATTTTATAGCCTCCCTGACTTTGTTAACGGAAAAGCACAAATCTTCAAACTGCTCAGGAGTAAGGGATTGAGGTCCGTCACAAAGAGCTTTTGATGGGTTGTTGTGGACTTCTATCATAAGACCGTCTGCACCAGCTGCAACTGCCGCTAAAGAAAGTGTTTTTACATATCTTGAAATTCCGCATGCGTGACTTGGATCAACAACAACAGGTAAGTGGCTGAGTTCTTTTAAAACAGGAATAGCGGATAAGTCCAATGTGTTTCTTGTTGCAGTTTCAAATGTGCGTATTCCACGTTCGCAAAGAATAACATTTTCATTTCCGCCTGCCATTATATATTCAGCACTCATTAAAAATTCTTGGATTGTGTTTGCAAGGCCTCTTTTTAAAAGAACAGGTTTTTTAGTTTTACCAAGCTCCTTTAAAAGTTCAAAATTTTGCATATTTCTTGCGCCAACCTGTATAATATCAACGTTTTCAAAAAGCGGAAGGTGCATAGCATCCATGATTTCTGTGATTATTGGAAGGCCTGTTGCTTTTTTTGCGTGGTACAAAAGCTCAATTCCATCACCTCTAAGTCCCTGAAAGGCATATGGTGATGTTCTTGGTTTGAATGCGCCGCCTCTTAAAATTCCGGCACCACTTTTTGCAATAGCATTTGCAATGTCGGTAATTTGTTCGGGGCTCTCAATAGAACAAGGCCCTGCAATAAACTGGAAATGACCTCCACCTATTTTAACTCCGGCTACATCTACTATTGTGTCATCTGGGTGAAATTTCCTGTTTGCATTTTTAAAAGGCTCACTTATTCTTTTTACAGAGGAAATGATATCAAGGCTTTCCAAAAACTGCTCGTCTATACCTACTGTGTTACCTATAAGACCCAAAACGGTTTGATAGTGACCTTCAGAAACGTGGACTTTTATTCCTTGTTCGTTAAGCCAGGAAGTTAAATTGTCTATATTTTCTTTGGGTGCGTTTTCTTTTAAAACAACTATCATTTTTATTCCCCCTTTACAAATATTTATTAAGTAATTATACTACCACTGTTTTGTTTTGTCAAATAAAATATCCGCCTTTTAAAGCGGATATTTTATGGGTATTATAATATTGTATCAGCGATTTTCTTTTTGATTTTTCCTATCGGAACGCCACAATAGGTTTCACCATACATTTTTTCTTCCTGAACGTATTCTGTGCTGCCTAAAACTATGTGGGCAAGACCGTATCCTATAAGACCTGCACCTAAAAGCGGAGCTTTGGTTTTCAACATAAGACCGCCTGTTAAAACAACAACTCCTGCAAGCGAGGGAATTACACCTTTATGCATAAAAATACATCTCCTATACAACTATATTTTTTGCTTTTTAAACCAAAAATGGCATAAAATACAGTAAATTTATTTTAATTTATTGTATTTGAAGCAAAATTTATTATTATTTTTGCTAAAAAACTTTTAAAATATGCAATTTAGGTCTTGATATTTTTTACTATTTATTGTAGAATAGTAACGTATTGTGTTTAAATGAATACATAGCTAATATAAAGCTTAGGCTTTTGTTTATATGGAAGGAATGTAAAATTATGTCAGAAATTAAAAAAATTGCAATATTAACCGGCGGAGGAGATTGCCCCGGACTTAACCCTGTTATAAGAGCAGTAGTAAAAACAGCTGTTGAAAAATATGGACTTGAAGTTGTGGGAATAAAAAATGGTTACCACGGACTTTATCATAAAGATTTTGTTGTATTAGATCTTAGTGCTGTTGAAGAAATTATTAATGAAGGCGGAACAATCTTAGGAAGCTCAAATAAAGATAATTTGTTTAAATATCCTGTTAGAGATAAAAATAACAAAATTGTAAGAAATGAAGACGGTTCTATCAAATATCATGATGTGTCTGATATTGCAGTTGCAAATTTAAAAGAAGCTGGTATTGATGCGTTGTTTATTTTAGGCGGTGATGGCACTCTTACATCAGGAAGAGATTTTGCAAGAAAAGGTGTTAATGTTATTGGTATTCCAAAAACTATTGACAATGACCTTGCATGTACAGACTACACATTTGGCTTTGATACTGCAATTGGTGTAATTACAGATTCGCTTGACAGAATCAGAACAACAGGAAAATCACATCATAGAGTTATGGTTGCAGAAATTATGGGCAGAGGAGCAGGATGGCTTACACTTCACGGCGGTATCGCAGGTGCAGCAGATGTCATTTTAATTCCTGAAATTCCTTATGACATTAACAAGGTTATTGCAAAAATTAAAAAGGATATTGAAAACGGCAAAGACTTTACAATAGTTGCAGCAGCCGAAGGTGCTAAGCCTATAGGTGGTGGCCAGTTTGTTAATGAAATCGTAGAAACAAGCCCTGATGCTATAAGACTTGGTGGTATTGCAAAGGCTGTTGCAAAAGAGATTGAATATGCTCTTTCTGATTACGAAATCGAAGCTCGTTCAACTATCTTAGGACATATCCAAAGAGGTGGAACACCAACAGGTCACGACAGAGTTTTATCTACAAGATACGGATACGCTGCTGTTGAAATTGCAATGCAGGGTAAATTCGGTAACATGGTAACTTTAAATGGGGACAAGATTGTTTATGCTTCGTTAGAAGATGTTATTGGACAAAAAACAAAAAATGTTAACCCTGATTCAGAACTTATTCAGGTTGCAAGAGCAATGGGAATTTGTTTCGGTGATTAATTTGTAGCAAAATTTACTGCTTTCTCATAATATGTAGTGTGGTTTATGAAAATAAACTTCCATTATGTATAGAGGGAGCAGTTTTTTATGAATGAAAATAGATTAGGTTCAAGATGCTGCAGCTCGCTCTGCTGCCTTGATATTGTAATAGCACTTCTTGCGGCACTTTTGCTTTTCACAATTGGGTTGATACTTGGTGTTGTGTTTGTAACAACCTTTGTTGAAGCGCTTACAGTCTTAATTGCTGCCGGAGCAATTTTGTTGTTACTTCTTATAATATTCCTGATATTAAAGTGGTGCAGCTGCAGATATTAAAGCTTAAAACGCGGGCATTGCCCGCGTTTTTTATATTATTTTTTTAAGGGTTGACAAAAAGGCAAGCAAAATATATAATTATATATGAACAATTATTCATATATAAAGAGGTGTAGATTTTGGATGAAATAAAATTTTGTGAGTTTAATCACGTCCATCCTGAAATAGTGGAAAAAGTTAAAAACAAAATGCCTGATGATGAGGTGTTGTATGACCTGGCAGAATTTTTTAAGGTGTTTGGAGATACAACAAGAATTAAAATTTTAAATGTTTTGTTTGAGTCGGAAATGTGCGTGTGTGATATTGCACAACTTCTTAATATGACTCATTCTGCTATATCTCATCAGCTTAAAGTTTTAAAGCAAAACAAACTTGTGAAGTTTAAAAAAGATGGCAAAACGGTATTTTACTCACTGTGTGACAGCCATATTTATTCTATTTTTTCTCAAGGAATGGAACATATTAAAGGGAAGTGTGAAAATGATTAAAAAATTTAAACTTGAAAATTTGGATTGTGCAAATTGTGGCGCAAAAATTGAAAGAATGGTAAAAAAATTAGCAGGTGTTAATGATGCTTGCGTTAATTTTATGATGCAGAGCATTGTGGTTGACTTTGCAAGCGAAGACATTGACAGTAATGTTGAGGAAATTAAAAAAATATGCAAAAAAGTTGAGCCTGATTGTAAGTTAAAGGTGTAGTTGTATGAATAAAAAGAGCATTTTAAGGTTGGGCGTTGGAACGGCAGTATGGATTTTTGCAATGTTTGTATTCCAAAGAAATATTAAAATTTTCTTGTACTTGCTTTCTTATTTGGTTATAGGTTATCCTGTTTTGTTCAAAGCGATAAAAAATATTTTTAGTGGTAATATTTTAGATGAAAATTTTTTGATGATTGCTGCATCGATAGGTGCAATTTGCCTTAAAGAATATACCGAAGCGGTTGCTGTTGTTTTATTTTACGGAGTAGGAGAACTTTTTGAAAAATATGCAGTCACGAAATCGAGAAAAGAAGTTTTGAAACTTATGGGTTTAAGACCTGACTATGCAAATAAAGTGGAAAACGGAAGTGTTGTTATGCTATCACCTGAAGAGGTAAATGTCGGTGATGTTTTAGTAATAAAACCAGGTGAGAAAATTCCGCTTGATGGAGTGGTTGTGTCAGGCAAGACAACTGTCGATACAAAAGCCATAACAGGTGAACCTGCTCCTGTTGCTTTGTGCGAGGGCGACGATGTTTTGAGCGGGTGTATTAATTTAAGTGGTGTTATAAAAGTAAGAACAACAAAAAGTTTTGGTCAATCGACGGCTGCTAAAATTTTAGAGCTTGTTGAAATTGCTGCAAGTAAAAAGGCGGTGCATGAAAAGTTTATAACAAAGTTTGCAAAATACTACACGCCTTTGGTGGTGCTTTGTGCAATTTTGATTGCAGTAATTCCTGTGCTTTTAGGGCAGTCTGTTTATGTATGGGTTAAAAGAGGGCTTTTGTTTTTGGTGGTTTCGTGCCCGTGTGCACTTGCCATATCCGTTCCACTTGCGTTTTTTAGCGCAGTAGGTGGGGCGTCAAAAAAAGGTATACTTATTAAAGGTGGCGGCGTTATAGAAACTCTTGCAAAAGTTAAAAATGCAGTTTTTGACAAGACTGGTACCCTTACCGAAGGAGTTTTCAAAATAATCCAGATTAATGCTGTTGGTACAGATAGTAATAAGCTTTTGGAATATGCTGCGGTTGCTGAAAGCTTTTCAGGTCATCCTATAGCGGTTTCATTAAAAAAAGCATACAACAAGGAAATAGATATATCTTTTGTGAAAAAGTGTGATGAAATTGCAGGTCTTGGGGTGATTTCAAGCACAAGCGACGGTAAGATATATGCGGGCAATTCAAAGCTTATGAAAATGGCAGGAATAGACGTTGATGATGCCCAGGATTTTGGTACAGTGGTGCACATATCATTTGACGATAAATACTTAGGGTATATTGTAATTTCGGATGTAATTAAAAAAGATGCGAGAGGTGCTCTGGACAGACTTAAAAGTATTGGCATAACAAAGACAGCTATGCTTACAGGAGACAGAGAAAAATCAGCAATTAAAGTTGCACGCGATGTTGGGGTAGATGAAGTGCATTTTGGTTTACTTCCCGAAGATAAGATAAAAAAACTCGAAGAAATTATGTCGAAAGGCTGTACCCTTTATGCAGGCGATGGGATAAACGATGCCCCTGTTTTAATGAGGGCTGATGTTGGTGTAGGTATGGGATTAAACGGAACTGATGCGGCAATGGAAGCGGCAGATGTTGTGCTTATGGAGGATAACCCTTTAAAAATTGCCGAAGCAATTAAACTTTCAAGAAAAACTATAAAAATTGTGATAATCAACATTATTTTTGCGCTTTCAGTAAAATTTATGGTTATGATTTTGGGTGCATCAGGGCTTGCGGGAATGTGGGCGGCGGTGTTTGCTGATGTCGGTGTATCTGTTGTTGCAATTTTCAACTCAATAAGAACACTTAAATAGCAGTGTAAAGATGCATTTTAATATAGATGCATCTTTTATCTTTTTTTATAATAGTTATTGTATTAGTGATATTTATATGGTATAATAAAACAGTAGGAATATATATAAATAAGAATGTTTTAACTTTTACGCAAGTTAAGAACGGAGTGGTAGCGTGAAATTAAAAACCTTTAAGGGTGGAATACATCCTAATGACAACAAAGAACTGACAAAGAGTGTTCCTGTCGTTCCTCATATTCCAACAGAAACCATCATAATTCCTATGCGTCAGCATATTGGAACACCATGTGAACCTGTTGTGAGTGTCGGTGATGATGTTTTAATGGGACAAAAAGTGGGTGATAGCGATGTGCTTGTATGCGCACCTGTGCACAGCTCGGTTTCAGGCACCGTAATTGACATAAAAACTTATCCTCATCCAGGTGGAGGGGAAGCAAACTGTGTTGTTATTCAAAATGATTTTAAAGATACACTTCATCCTTCGATAAAACCATGGAATTTAGATGTAAGTCCTCAGAGTGTACATAAATTTATTGATGATATAAAACCTGAAGAAATTGTGGCTAAAGTAAGAGAAGCCGGTATTGTAGGTATGGGAGGCGCGGCATTTCCACTTCATGTTAAATTGATGCCGCCAAAGGAAACTCCGATTGATACAGTTATTTTAAATGGAGCAGAGTGCGAGCCTTATCTCACGTCCGATCACAGAGCAATGCTTGAAAATCCTCGCCAGATCGTAATTGGTGCACTCCTTATAAAAAAAGCAGTTGGTGCAAAAAGAGTTGTTATAGCAATTGAAAACAACAAACCTGATGCGATTGCAGTGCTTGAACAGGTAGCTGCAGATTATAACTTAGTTGAAATAGGTGTTTTAAAGACCAAATATCCTCAGGGTAGTGAAAAGCAGATTATAAATGCTGTTACTAACCGACAGGTTCCGTCAGGTGCACTTCCGTCTGCGGTTGGGGTTTTAGTATCCAATGTTGATACGGCGTGTTCGGTTTCTAAGGCTGTTGTTATGAATATGCCGCTCATTCAAAGAAACATAACTGTTTCAGGCGATGCAGTAAGCCGACCATCAAACTTTTTGGTAAGAATGGGCGTTACCTTTGAAAGCCTTTTTGAAGCGGCAGGCGGATTTAAAGTAGAACCTAGGAAAATTATTATGGGCGGACCTATGATGGGTATTCCGCAGACATCTTTAAGCATGCCTGTTATAAAAGGTGTTTCGGGAGTTTTGGCATTTTCTCAGCCCGAAACGTTTGGAAAAGAAGAGGGAATTTGCATTAAATGCGGAAAATGTGTTGATGTATGTCCTATGAGGCTTATGCCTAATGCACTTAGCATGTTTTCCGAAAATGAGGATGTTGAAAAACTCAAAAGCTATCACGTTTTAGATTGTATGGAATGCGGCTCTTGTTCGTTTATCTGTCCACAGAGAAGATTTATGGTACAGCATATAAAAAAGGCTAAGGCTTTGGTAAAAAACAGCTGATTTTGAGAAACGGAGAGTAATGATGAGTAATTTAATTGTTTCTTATGCACCTCACATAAGAAGTGCGAAGTCAACAAAAGGACTTATGGCAGACGTTATAATAGCACTTATCCCTGCACTTTTGGCATCTGTTTATTTTTTTGGATTGCCCGCACTTATGCACACTTTGATTTGTGTTTTGTCTTGTGTGTTTTTTGAATGGACTTGGGAAAAAGTTTTTAAAATACCAAGCACAATAGGCGATTTATCAGCGGTTATTACAGGTATGCTGGTAGCTTTTAATATGCCTGTTTCTGCACCTTACTGGCTTGGAATTACAGGAAGTGCTTTTGCAATAATAGTAGTTAAAATGTTTTTTGGTGGTCTTGGTAATAACTTTGTTAATCCAGCTTTAGCAGGAAGGGCGTTTATGCTTTTGTGCTGGCCTGTATTAATGACAGAGTGGACAGCACCTGAATTTACAATGTCCTTTTTTACAGATGCGGTTTCTACTGCAACCCCTCTAGGAGTTTTAGCTGAAAGCGGTCAAATGCCTTATTCGTATACCACACTGTTTTTGGGGAATATAGGCGGTTGTATCGGCGAAGTAAGTAGCCTTGCAATTTTGATAGGATTTATCTATCTTCTTGTACGAAAAGTAATTACATGGAGAATTCCTACAATATATGTTTTAACTGTATTTATACTTACTGAACTTTTGGGCGGTGATGGACTTTATTATATTTTGTCAGGCGGACTTATGCTTGGTGCGGTGTTTATGGCAACAGATTATGTTACAAGTCCTATGTCAGGTACGGGACATATTATTTATGCATTAGGTCTTGGTATATTAACGGTTGTTATCAGAATGTTTGGTGCACTTCCTGAGGGAGTGAGTTACTCGATACTTTTAATGAATATTGTAACTCCGCTTATTGATACATACACAAAAAACAGAATATACGGAAAACCCAAGACAGGGGGTAAGGTAAATGGCTAAAGAAAATTCTTCTTTGAAAATGATTGTAACTTTAGTGGTAATTGCTGTAGTTATTGCTTTTGCAATGAGCTATGTAAATAAGCTTACCGCTCCTGTAATTGAGCAAAATGCTAAAGATAGGTTGAATGCTGCTTTAGCTGAAATTATACCTGCTGATAACTATAATGTGCTTCACGAAGATGAAACAGCCACCGTTTATGAAGCGGTAAAGGACGGAGAAAGAGCAGGTGTCTTAGTTGTTAATTCTGCCAAAGGCTACGGTGGTGACATTAAAGTTATGAGCGGGATTTTAAATGACGGGACAATTAGCAAAATTGACATTTTGGAAATGAGTGAAACACCAGGACTTGGAGCAAATGCATCAAAGGAAAGCTTTAAATCTCAGTATGAGGGAAGAAGCGGCAACATTGGTGTAAGTAAAACTTCAAAAACAAGCAGTGATATTCTTGCAATATCAGGTGCAACAGTAACATCAAAGGCAGTCACACAGGCAGTTAACCATGCGTTGGAAGTGGCAAAGCAGTGGAGGGGTAAGTAATGAACAATTTTACAAAAGGTTTCGTTAAAGAAAATCCCGTTTTGGTACTTTTGCTTGGTATGTGCCCGTCGCTTGCCACAACTACATCGGTTATTAATGCAATTGGTATGGGACTTTCTGCAACAGTAGTTTTGATTTGTTCAAATGCGGTTATATCAGCACTTAGAAAACTTATTCCTAAAAAGGTAAGAATTGCGGCATATATTGCAATTATTGCAGCGTTTGTTACAATAGTTGAAATGCTGTTAAATGCTTATTTACCTGAACTTTCAGAAGCGCTTGGCGTGTTTATTCCTCTAATTGTAGTAAATTGCATAATTTTAGCACGCGCAGAAGCATTTGCTTCTAAAAATAAAATTTTACCATCAATAGTTGATGGACTTTCAATGGGGCTTGGGTTTACGTTTGCACTTATTATAATCGCAACCATAAGAGAAATCTTAGGTACAGGTACGTGGTGCGGACTTCCGGTATTTACAAGCGGTTATCAGCCTGCAACAATGTTTATTTTACCTGCGGGTGGGTTTTTGACACTTGGAATGATATTGGGAGCTATAAATCTCATAAAGGAGGGCAAAAAGAATGTTTGAAAACATCTTCAAAATTGCTATTGCTGCAATTTTGATTAACAACTTTGTTTTGTCAAGATTTATGGGAATATGTGCTTTTTTAGGCGTTTCTAAAAAAACATCAACCGCCGTTGGTATGGGTATGGCAGTTACTTTTGTAATGACCATGGCAGGAACTATAACCTGGCTTATTAACAAATACATTCTTGTAGCATTTAATATGCAGTATATGAAAACTATTGTGTTCATATTTGTTATAGCTGCACTGGTTCAGTTTGTTGAGATGGCACTCCAAAAATATTCACCTTCGCTATACTCGGCACTTGGAATATATTTGCCGCTTATTACAACTAATTGCGCAGTTTTAGGCGCAGTTTTACTTGCTGTTGATACATTTAACTATGGACTTTTGGAAACCATTGTGTTTAATTTCTTTGCTGCGATAGGGTTTACTGTTGCAATTGTGTTACTTTCAGGTGTAAGAGAAAGACTTGAAACTGCAAGAATTCCAAAATTTATGCAGGGTTTTCCGATTGTTTTGGTTTCAGCAGCGCTTATTTCAATAGCCTTTTTAGGATTTGCAGGAATGTAAGGGGTGGATTAAATGAATGAAATTATCGTTCCTGTTCTGCTTTTCGGTGCAATAGGTTTAGCAGTTGGGATTATTTTAAGTATTGCATCTAAGTTGTTTGAAGTAAAAACAGATGAAAGAATAGGACTGATATGTGAACTTCTCCCGGGAGCAAACTGCGGAGGATGCGGTTATGCAGGTTGCAGTGCATGTGCGGCGGCAATAGTTGAGGGCAAAGCGAATGTTAATATTTGTCCCGGATGTTTAAATGTTGATAAAATTGCTGAAATAATGGGGATTAAAGCAGAAAAAAACGAGCCAAAGGCAGCGTTTGTTATGTGTTCTGGTAAAACTGATATTGCCATAAAAAAATATGATTTTGACGGAAGCATAAGTTGTTATGATATTAATAAGTTAAAAGATGGCGACAAACTTTGTAAATACGCTTGCTTAGGATATGGTGATTGCGTAAAAAAATGTGCTTTTGGAGCACTTGAAATCAAAGATAGTATAGTTAGTGTTGACTACGAAAAATGCACAGGTTGCGGGGTTTGCGCCTCGGTGTGTCCTAAAAAGGTGATTAAAATTATGCCAAAGAAAACAAAAGTCTACGTTAAATGTTCGTCTTTGGATAAAGGGATTGTAGTTAAGGATAACTGTAAAACAGGATGTATCGGATGCAGAATTTGTGAGAAAAACTGTGAGGCAGAGGCAATTTCGGTTGTTGATAATCTTGCAGTTATTAATACTGAAAAATGCACAGGCTGCGGATTTTGTGCAGAAAAATGTCCAAAGAAAATAATTAAAATCAGATAGTGGTGGGAAAAAGATGAAAATGTTAAAACGATTAACGGCGGTTATTTTGACATTTGTGATTTGCATGACATGTATAGAAAATGTAAGTGCCGAAATTCCAAAAATTAAGAGTGATGCGGCGGTTTTGATTGATGCACAAACAGGTCAGATTTTGTATGAAAAGAACAAAGACCAAAAACTCTACCCTGCAAGCATTACCAAAATAATGACGTTGTATTTGGCGGCACAAAGCGAAAATACTGATATTGCAAAAGCGTCGGAAGCGGCTATTCAAGCGGTTCCGAGAGATACTTCAAATATAGCTATTGATTACGGCGAGGAGTTTTCGCTTGAACAACTTATGTATGCAGCCCAGCTTATGTCTGCAAATGATGCCTGCAATGTTATTGCGGAGCATATTTCTGGTTCCATAGAAGAATTTGTGAGTTTGATGAATAAAACTGCAAGACAAATGGGAACAAGAAATACTAATTTTGCAAATGCTAACGGACTTATGGATGAAGACCACTATACATCTGCCTTTGATTTTGCACTTATAACGCAGAATGCTATTAAGAACAAAGAGTTTATGAAGGTTTTTTCAGAGGTTGAGTATTCTATTCCTTATACAAACAAGAAAGACGAAATGCGCAATATGGTGGCTCAGCACAGAATGATGCACTGGCCAAAATATGAAGGACTTGGTGTAATTGGAGGTAAGGCAGGATATACAACAGAATCAAAGCATACTCTGGTTACTTACGGTGAGAAAAATGGTATATCTGTTATAGCGGTTGTGCTTAAAGCACCTGACTTCAATACAGTTTATGACGATACTGAAAAATTGTTAAAATATGCCTATAATTCACTTGACAGTGTTACAATAACACACAAGGATGTAGCACCTAAAACTCAAAAATATACTACATACACACCAAAAGGAGAAGTTACCTTCTGGGTTGACAAGGACAAGTCTAAGGAGTTCACATATTCATTCAGTAATGAAGGTGTAGATGTTATATCAGAAACAGGCGCAATTATGGCAACTTTGGATGTTGAGGTTGATGTAAGAATGCCACTTTGGAAAATAATGCTTTATATTATATTGTGGGCAATAATCATTTTTGTTGCATGGATTATATTTATGTATATTGTGCTTATAATAAGGCATAACAAAAAAAAGAAGAGAAGAAGAAATCTTAATAGGAGATATAGATAGTTTTAACACGGAAGAAAGGAAGAATACAAATTGAAACTCTTGATTGTTGATGACGAAAAACTGCTTGTAAAAGGTCTAAAATTCAACTTTGAGCAGGATAACTATGAGGTTGTCACTGCATTTGACGGTGAAGAAGCTGTAAAAGCTGCAAAGGACAAGAGTATTGACCTTATAATATTAGATTTGATGCTCCCTAAAATGGATGGATTGGAAGTTTGCCAGAAAGTAAGGGAAACCTCAAACGTGCCAATTATTATGCTCACTGCCAAAAGCGATGATATTGATAAAATTATGGGGCTTGACTACGGCGCAGATGATTATATGACAAAGCCTTTTAATATTTTAGAACTTAAAGCAAGAGTTAAAGCTATTTTAAGAAGAAAATCACGCGACGTGGAAAGCGGACAGGAAAATAACCTTTCTGCTTTTGGTGTAGTTCTTGACAGAATGACCAGACGTGTAGATATTGAAGGCAAAAAAATAGAACTTACTGTTAAAGAGTATGATATTATGGATTTGCTTTTGTCAAACCCTGGCAGAGTTTATTCAAGAGATGACCTTTTGAATCTTATATGGGGATATGATTATCCGGGCGATGCAAGGACAGTTGATGTTCATGTAAGACGCCTTAGAGAAAAAATTGAAACAGACCCTGCTCAGCCGAAATATATACTTACCAAATGGGGGGTAGGATACTATTTTAAGAACGCATAAGAAAAAAATTGGTGTTACGAGAATTAGACTTGTTGTTACGTACATAAGTATTATCGTGCTTACACTTTTGTTTATTTCAACTTACGTCTTAGTATCAATGAGTCAGTATCTGAATAATCAGCAAAAAGTAGAAACACTTGCAAATGCAAATGTAATTGCAAATGTAGTTGCAGAGTATATGGACGATCCTGCAGCTGTTTCGTATATTGTAGAAAGAACAAATGCAAGTACTTCAGCCAGAATTATCATCACAGACGCAACAGCGACTGTTATTTATGACTCGTCAAATAATAACAGCATATTCGGCAAAGTTTTGATTAAGCAGGAAATTATGTCAGCTTTAAAAGGCAATGATGTTGTAAGTGCCAACAAGGAAAAAGATATAGGTACGGTAATTCAGGGTGCGGTTTCTGTTATACGCGAGTCTGAAACTGTTGGTGTTGTATATGTCTCTGAGGTTGCATCTTCAATTGATGAGTTCGTTGCTAATGTAAGATGGATTTTAATTGTTATTTCGCTTATAGTTTGCTTGTTGATTGGCGTATTAAGCTCGGTTATGTCCGATGTTATCATAGGACCAATTGAAAGATTTACAAGGATAATAAGAGGGATGGAAGGGGATACCCCCGATAAACACGTTCCTGTTATGGGAAAAGACGAGGTAGCTGAACTCGGAGTTGCATTTAACTCTCTTATTGACAAACTTGAAGAGATGGAAGAAAAGAGAAGACTTTTTGTTTCAAATGCTTCACACGAATTAAAAACTCCTCTAAGTTCAATAAAGCTTCTGTCGGACTCAATTCTGTCAATGAATGAGCTGGATGAAGAAAGCGTGCGTGAGTTTATGGGAGATATCAACGGAGAAATTGACAGACTCACAAAAATTATTGACAGGCTTTTATCTTTGACAAAACTTGATGTGGGTGATGACCAGCTGGATTTAAAAGTTACTGACCTTAACGAAATGGCAGACAGAATTGTAAAAAGTTTGCTCCCTGTTTCCGAGGATAAGAATGTAACCCTTTCCAATGCAACTAATAAAGAAGCACTTGCAATGGTAGACAGAGAAAAATTCTGGCAGGTGGTGTATAACATTACCGATAATGCAATAAAATATACACCTTCAGGTGGTATAGTAACTGTTTACGTGTTTAATGATGGCGAATTTTGCCGTATTGAAATTGTTGATACAGGAATAGGAATTCCCGAAGATGATATCAACAAAATCTTTGACAGATTTTACCGTGTGGATAAAGCACGTGCAAGAGAAAGTGGCGGTACAGGACTGGGGCTTTCTATTGCAAATGACGTAGTTATGATGCACGAAGGAAAAATTTTAGTTGACAGCACCGAAGGTGTGGGAACAAAGTTTATAATAATAGTACCGAAAAAATTACAGCTTGATGACCAAAAGGTTCAGGAGGTAGGGCTATGAAAAAAATAATATGTGTGCTATTGGCGTGTGTACTTGTGCTTGGGGGTACATCTTGTAAAAATAAGACACTGCAGTACACTGCGAAGCTATATTTTGCCAATTCTAACAGCACAGAACTTGTGAGTGAAACAAGAGATATATTAATAAAAGATGACCAGAGCATTGCGATGCATGTTGTAAAAGAGTTGGTCAAAGGACCTAAAAATGCTGAATATAACGCTATTATACCAAAAGAAACTCAGGTTAATGACGTTAGTGTTACAGGTGACCTTGCAATAATTGATTTTTCTGATGATGTTTGTCTTGAAAATGATGCAGATACTTTGCTTTTAAGCACATCGGTTTTAAGGACAGTTTCAGAAATTGAGGGAATAAGCAGAGTTTTAATTACGGTAGACGGAGGAGATTTTGTTAATTCCATGGGCAATGTGTTTGGAATTATGAACAAAAACGACATTGTGTATGATACCACACCTGAAATAAAGACTCAGCAATATATAACACTTTATTTTGCCAATGGTGATGGTTCATATTTGGTAAGCGAATCTAGAAAAATAACCGTTAATGAAAAAGAGTCTCTTGAAATTCAGGCACTCAAAGAATTGATGAAAGGACCTAAGTTTAAGAACAACAGTAAAACTATTCCGTCAGAAACAAAAATTTTGTCGGTAGAGACAAAAGATGAAGTTTGCTTTGTAAATCTTTCGCAGGAATTTGTATCAAGACATACAGGCGGAACAGCCAGCGAACAGCTTACAATTTATTCAATTGTAAACACTTTAACAGAACTTGACGGGGTTGAAAAGGTTCAGTTCTTAATCGAAGGACAGAAAAATGAATCGTTTATTCATATGCTAATAAATGAGCCGTTTGTAAGAGATGAAAGTATAATAGAATAATAAAAAACGGATGTGAAATTCACATCCGTTTTTTTAATGCATTCTTTTGATTTTAGTACGATATTCTGTAGGTGTGTAACCTGTGTAGTTTTTAAAAAGCTTACAGAAATATTTGCTGTTGTTATATCCTACGCGTTCACCTATTTGGTAGGTTTTTAAGTTGGTTTCAGCAAGGAGCGACTTACCTTTTTCCATTCTGATTTTAATAAGGTAGTCAATAAAATTTTCTCCGGTTTGTTGCTTAAACAATCTGCTGAAATACGCAGAACTCAAATCTACATATCTTGCCACATCATCAAGACAGATTTCTTTTTGATAGCTTTTGGCAATATATTTTTTAGCAAGAACAACAGCATCGTTGTCTGCATCAGTATCGTAGTTAATTCCAGTGGTATCTGATATGACCAAAGATACACTTTGAGAAAGTAGCTGAATGTCTTTTTTGTCAAAAATATCATAAAGTGAGTGGTATTTTCGGATGATTGCATACGAAAGCTCAATGCCCATAATGTCATATAAATTTTTTGTGGTTTCTGCATATTTAGAACATATTTCATCATCAGAAAGACCAAACACAGCAATATAGACATTGTTATCAGATGTGTTAACTGGAAGAGATATAATGTCGGACCTGTTTATTGCAATAAAGTTATTTACTGCAACATAAAGAGCATCTTTACCGTATTTCCACTTATTTGTTAAATATCCTGAAAAATTATTGATTGTAAAATGTATAATTGTACACGAATCTTCAGTGTAGCTAACGGGAAGTCGCAGCATTGAAAACTCTTTTTCAACCTCTGATTTTTCACTGATTGTCTGAGATAAAAGTTTTTGAAAGAATTCACATCTTAATTGAGTCAGGTCAAAGTGAGGGAGAGAATCTTTTGATTCTGTATCAAGATATTGTCTTAAATTTATAAACAGAGAAAAAAAGTCATCAAGTTCAAGAGGCATGGAGAGATATCCCCACGCCCTTGCATTGATGGCTGATTTAACTGAGTCGTATGATTTTCTTCCGTATAGTACCACCTTTGTTTTGCTTTTATCAACAAACAATTTTCTTGCGAGTTCGCACCCGGAAAAATCAGGATTGTTAAAAGGACAAATCAAAACATCAGGTGTCTTTTGTAATGCTTCCTGCAAGTCGCTTGTTACGAGCTCTAAGTTAAAACTTTGGTTTTCCCAAAGATGCATAGAATTAAAACTTTCTGTAACGTGCTTTGCAGAAGATACAAGGATTACACTGTACATTGAAATTACTCCGATAATTATTTTTCTGAAACGGAATAGTTCGGAGCTTCTTTTGTAATTAAAATGTCATGCGGATGGCTTTCTCTTAAGCCTGCGTTTGTAATCTGAACGAACTGTCCGTTTTCTTTAAGATCCGGAACTGTAGGAGCACCACAGTAGCCCATACCTGCACGAAGTCCGCCCAAAAGTTGATAAACAGTTTCTGAAAGTGCACCTTTGTAAGGAACGCGGCCTTCAACACCCTCCGGAACGAGTTTTTTAGTATCTTGTTGGAAGTAACGGTCTTTACTGCCGTTGTTCATAGCGGCAATAGAGCCCATACCTCTGTATACTTTAAAGTTTCTGCCCTGATAAATTTCCATATCCCCGGGGCTTTCTTCACAACCTGCAAAGAGGCTGCCGATCATAATTACGTCTGCGCCTGCAGCAATAGATTTAACAATATCACCTGAATATTTGATACCGCCGTCTGCGATAACAGGGATACCATATTTTTTAGCACACTCATAAACATCATTGATTGCTGTAATCTGAGGAACGCCGATACCTGCAACAACACGTGTAGTACAGATAGAACCCGGGCCAATACCAACTTTAACAGCATCTGCACCTGCTTTGATTAAATCTTCGGCAGCTTCTGCTGTTGCGATGTTACCTGCAACAAGCTGAAGGTCAGGATAAGCGGATTTGATTTTTGAAACTGCGTTTATAATGTTCTGTGAATGGCCATGAGCAGAGTCAAGTACGATAAGGTCAACATTTGCATCAACCAAGGCTTTAACGCGGTCCATCATATTAGCTGTGATACCAACGCCTGCACCTGCAACAAGTCTTCCTGATGAATCACGGCATGAGTTTGGATATCTTACTGCCTTTTCAATATCTTTTATTGTTATAAGACCTTTAAGCATTCCATCGTTATCTACAAGCGGAAGCTTTTCTATCTTGTGCTTTCTTAAAATTTCCTGCGCCTGATCAAGAGTTGTACCTTCAGGAGCAGTAATAAGATTTTCAGAAGTCATTGAGTCTTTGATTTTTTTTGTAAAATCATTCTCAAATCTTAAATCTCTGTTTGTAATAATACCAACCAATTTACCGTCAACTGTAATCGGAACACCTGAAATTTTGAATTTTCCCATAAGCTTGTCTGCGTCTTCAAGTGTGTGGTCGGGTGAAAGGAAAAATGGATCGGCAATAACGCCATTTTCACTTCTTTTAACCTTGTCAACTTCAATAGCCTGTTCTTCTATTGACATATTTTTGTGAATAATGCCAATACCGCCTTCTCTTGCGATAGCTATAGCCATTGGAGATTCTGTAACAGTATCCATAGCAGCTGTCATAAGAGGGATGTTAAGTTTTAACTTCTTAGTAATGTTTGTTGAGAGGTCTACGCTGCTTGGCAAAACATCAGATTTGCGTGGAATAAGCAGTACGTCATCAAAAGTAAGACCTTGTTTTCCAAATTTATCCAAACTGAGCACTCCTTTTTTATAGTATCGGCAAAAACCTGCCTTTTTATATTATATTTTATTTATTATACCACCAGCTAAAACAAAAGTCAACTCAAAAAAAGGTTAAAGTTACTCTTTATTGACAAAATCCGATTTTATGATATACTATTTAATGGTATTGTGTAAACTTGTATACCTATTTGATGAGAGGGAGGAACGCTTGTTTGTTTAAAAAAGCGAGAAGAAATTTCCATAAAATTCAGTGGAAATTGATTTTTATATTCATTTTGCTTATTTTGTCAGTTATGATAATAGCAGGAACATTTCTTTTAAGCAGTGTTTCTGGCTTTTATCACAATCAGTTTAAGGAAAAAATGAATTTGGAATTTAACGAATCTTTGAACAAAAGTTTGACTGTGGCAGTAAGCGAGCAGGACCCTGTCGGAAGCCTTAAACAAATTATGGATGCGTTTGCTCCAGTAAGACTTGGCGTGGGAACAAACCGAAACTACTATATTTTAGATGGTGCATCGGGTAAATATATAACTGGAAGCGGCGAAGCAACAGATATAGTTCTGACAAATAACATCGTATCTGCAATAGCGGGAAATATCGGAGATGAGATATCGGTAAAATCAAGCTTTATGGACTATGCCTATCCCATAAAAAGTGAAAAATCAAGTTACATAATTTATGTAATGGACAACAAAACCGAAGTAAAGGAAATCAGCCATAATATGTTTATGGTTGTAATGCAGGCTATTCTCTATGGTGCCCTTATTGCGGCTGTTATTGGATTTTTTATGAGCAAAACAATTACTGTACCTATAAGAAACTTAACAGGTAAAGCCAGCAGAATGGCAGAGGGTAATTTTGACAGCGTTATTGAAGTAAGGGGCGATGATGAGCTCGGTGTGCTTACTACGACATTTAATATAATGGCGGCAAAATTAAAAAATACATTGGATGAGATTTCATCTGAGAAAGACAAAATTGAGGTTATTATCAAAAACCTTGATGATGGTATAGTCGCCTTTGATTTAAGGGGAAAGCTAATTCATATAAATCCGTCTGCAGAAAAAATGCTTAAGGCAGATAAGAGTATGCTTTCTGATTTTGCATTACTTTGTGAAAAATTAAATGTTGAAATTTCAATGCAGGATATCATTGAAAATAAAGAGGATGTAAAAAAAGAGTGGGAATTTGAATTTGAAGATATGATTATAAGTGCTCATTTTGCTCCTTACAAAACAGAGTTCAATAAAACAGAAGGTGTTGTTGTTGCACTTCAGGATATTACAAAACAACAAAAACTTGACAAATCACGAAGAGCGTTTGTTGCAGATGTTTCACACGAGTTAAGAACTCCGCTTACAAATATAAAATCTTATTCAGAAACTCTTCTGGATAATGATATTGATGATAAAGAAGTCAGCAGAAATTTTTTAACTGTTATTAATAACGAAGCGGACAGAATGACAAGACTTGTAACAGATCTTTTGGTTTTATCAAGACTTGAACATACCGAAGATGCACTTAAACTTTCTTTTTGCGATGTTCAGGGGCTTGTTGAACAGATTGTGTCAACAATGAGTATAACTGCAAAAAAAAGCAAGATTACACTTACCTATGTAAAAGGTACGGACGTTGACAGAATATTTGTCGATAAAGATAAAATCAATCAGGTTGTAGTAAACATTATTTCAAATGCTATAAAGTATACGCAAGAAGGCGGAACTGTTTCAGTTTTGTGCGGTGGCAGAGAAGATATTATTTATATCAGTGTGTCCGATACAGGAATAGGAATACCTGAAAAAGATTTGCCTATGATTTTTGACAGATTTTACAGGGTTGATAAGGCAAGAAGCAGAAAGCAAGGCGGAACAGGATTAGGTCTTGCGATTGCAAAAGAAATTATCGAGGCACATAAAGGAACGATTTCAATTGACAGTGAGTACGGTAAAGGTACAACCGTTACGGTTAATCTGCCGATTAATTTAAAGGAATGTAAAGGGGAATAATTATGGAAAATATCAAATTCAAAAAGGCATTGTTCGGTTACAAAAAAAGCATAATAAATGAATATATTGCAGAGTTTAATTTAAAAACTCAGAATATGTTAACTGAACTTGAAGATGAAATTTATGACATTAAAAAAGAGAAAGAACAACTGGAAGAAAAAGTGAATGTTTTGACTGAAAAAAACAATCTTGTAGGTGAGGCTATTCTTGCTGCAGAAAAGAAAGCTAAAGAAATCATCGAGGATGCAAAAAAAGAAGCAGAGAAAGTTAAAGCTGAGGCCGATGCTGAAGTTGAAAAGTCAAAACAAGTTTTAAATCATCTTAACGAAGAAATTAATGAATTAAAAGCAGGACTTAATGCTTCAGTTGCAAAATATCAGTCGGAACTTGATAAACTTGTAAGTAGTAAGTAAGATAGGGTAACAGCACTACATGAAATTTAAGGTGTCTTAAAGGAGCTTAAAAAAATATGACAAAATGTGCGGTTATTGACCTTGGTTCAAATTCTGTAAGAATGGGCATTTTTGAAAAACAAAATTCCAAGCTTGTTCAGACAGAAAGATTTCGAAAACAGGTAAGAATTTCAGAAGGAATTACAAAAGATAATCTTTTAAAAGAAGAACCGGTTAAAAGAACCTTTGAAGCAATAAAAGAGTTTAAAGACATTTTGGACAAAAAAGGTATTTCAAATGTAAAAATGGTTGCTACAGAGGCGCTAAGACGTGCCAAAAACAGCGCTGTCTTTACAGATGAGGTTAAAAGCCTTTTTGACATTGATGTTGAAATTATAGACGGGTTAAAAGAGGCTCATTACGATGTTTTTGTCGCTCAAATCACAGCAAAATATAATGATTTTTATATGATAGATACCGGCGGCGGAAGTGTTGAAATTGCATTAGTTTCAGGCGGCAAGATTGAAAAAGCGGTTTGTTTGCCACTAGGCAGTGTGGTGATGACTGAAAGCTTCAAGCCTGACGAAAATGGGACACAAAAACTTGAAAGTTTCATAAAAAGCGAGCTTGAAAAAGCTGATATTATTAAAAACAACAAGTTTCCGATAGTTGCTTTGGGCGGGTCCAATAAGGAGCTTGCAAAAATTGATATGAAAATCTGGTCGGATAATATAGATGGATACAAAATGAGCGCTAAGAGTGTATTTGCGGTATATAATAACCTAAAAACAATGACATGTGATGAAAGAAAAAAAGTTAAAGGATTTGATGAAAAAAGAGCAGATACAATCGTTTCTGGACTTTGCCCGATTATGACATTGTGCACACTTTCAGGCTCGGAGGAAATTTGTTTTTGTACGGGTAGTGTAAGAGAAGGAGTTGCGGCAGAACTTTTGCTATGAAGAGTGGATTTTTATATTCAAGCGATAATAAAAGATACCATACGCTCAATTATCATATATTACAAAAGTTTGGTACAAGAGTATTTAAGGCTGTAATTGATGCGGGTTTTACTTGTCCTAATATTGATGGTACTTGTGGCAAGGGCGGATGTACTTATTGCACAAGCGGGGCGGCAGAATTTACAAATTCATCTTTACTTTCCGTTCGACAACAAATTAAACTTGAACAGGAACGAATTTATAAAAAGTGGGGAAAAGTTCCTGTTATAGCGTATTTTCAGGCGCATACAAATACCTATGCGGATATACAAAAGTTAAAAGAGCTTTATGAAGAGGCACTTTCGGTTGAAGGTGTTATAGGTATAAGTGTTGCAACAAGGCCCGATTGCCTGGATGATGAAAAGATAGCGTATTTAAAAGAGCTTTCAAAAGAAACGTATCTTACAATTGAATTGGGACTTCAGACAATTTTTGATGAAACCGCAAAAAAAATAAACAGGGGATATCTGTTTGAGACTTTTGAAAAAACTTTTGATAAATTAAAGCAAAACAAAATCAGAACATGCGTTCATCTTATTAACGGACTTATTGATGAAACACCTGAGATGATGTTGCAAACTGCAAAAAAAATCGGACAATTAGAGCCCGACGCAGTTAAAATTCATCTTCTTCACGTTATGAAAGATACAGTTTGCGAAAGTCAGCTTATAAGAGGCGTACTTGGTACTATGTCAATGAGTGATTATATTGAAACAGTGTGCAATCAGTTAAGATATCTTAAGCCTGGGTGTGTAATCGAAAGAATTACCGGTGATGGTTCAAAAGAAAATCTGATTGCGCCCCGCTGGAGCACAAACAAGATTGCAGTACTTGGCGGAATAGATAAATTTATGGCAGAAAATAACTTTTATCAGGGAGATAAATGCTTTTAAACAAGCATTATCTGCCCTGCTTTTTTTATTGCTGAATGTTTCCAGAAATCATTTTTTGCAATAGATAAAATCTTTTTAAGTTTGCTGTAATTTTGAAGATTTATATACTCTTTAATAATTGATTTGTGGCTTTCATCAAGTAAATCATTAAAAGTGTTTAAGAAAGCATCTGCCTGATTGTATGTAAGTTGTAAACGATTTCCGGTTTTAAACTTTTTGCTGTAATATGTGAATTTGTTTAAATCGCCTGCACCTAATTGATTACTTTCGTGCTGGCGATACAAAATGGTAGGGGAGTTTACAACTTCAACCCTGCCGAAAGCGGAGGCAATTAAAAACAGCCACCAGTCATGCATTATTACATTTTCAGAATTTGTATTTTTTGCCAAATCAATAAGAGGTTTGTTAATCATCATAGTACACCCTGTTACAATGTTTTGTACCAAAGCTCTATTTAAAGAGGTTTTTGTTATGTCAAATTTTTGCATTTTAAAAAATGACTTGTGTAATTCGTTTAAGTTTTTGTCGACAACTTTTAAATCTGCGTGACAAAGTACGGGGATGCTATTGCCGTATGTTTCTTCAGTTTCTTGCATTTTGGCTAAAGTAAGTTCAACTTTGTTTTCAAGCCAGATGTCATCCTGGTCGCAAAACATAATGTAGTCGGATTTTGCGTGGTTTAAAAGTTCAAAATAATTGTTTTTTGCGCTTTTGGTAGGATTACCCTTAATCAAGGTTGTTTTTTCAGGGTGCTCAAATTTAAACTCTTTGATTATGTCCAAAGAGTTGTCGGTTGAACCGTCATCACGGATTATTATGTTAATGTCTTTGTATGTTTGGTTTATAAGGGAATTTAACTGTTCCTTTAAGTATTTTTCACCATTATAAACTGCAACAAGAATATCAATCACACAATCATCCTTTCTGTAAAGTATTTTACCACTATATGCCTGTAAAGTCAATCAGCATATTATTGACAAACCTAAGCTTTTTTTGTATAATAAAAGGTGTGATTTTTGAAAGGTTGAGTTAAAGTTGAGATTTGAAGCTGTAAAGTGGCAGGATGATATAATATCAGGAATAAGACAAAGTATCTTAAATAACCGATTGGGTCATGCTATGCTTCTTTGCGGACAAAAGGAAGAATGTCTTACCTTGGCTCATGCAGTAGCAGATGCGCTGTTGTGTGAAACACAATCGGCTAACTTTTGCGGAGTGTGTCCTTCTTGTATTAAATTAAACGCAGGCACACATCCTGATAAAATTGTTGTTTTACCTAAAAAGTCAAGTATGGGCGTTGATGAAATAAGAGAGTTTTCTTCGGGAGTTTATATAAAGCCATATTTCAAAGGGAAAAAAATTTACATTTTCCCTGAGGCGGATAAAATGACAATCCAGGCTCAGAATGCTCTTTTGAAACTTTTAGAAGCACCGCCTGAATATGCGCTTATAATTATGATTGCATCAAAAGAAGAACAGCTTTTGCCTACGGTTCTTTCAAGACTTATAAAGTATACTTTAAGGCTTCCCTCGTGGCATCAGGTTACAGAGTACCTTAAAGGAAAATATCCTGAAAAAAAAGATATGGCGGATTTTTGTGCTAAATTTTGCGACGGAAATCCTGTAGGGGCAGAAAAGCTTTTAAAAGAAGACGGTTTTTTTGATAAGAGAAAACGTTTGTTGATTTTCATGGGCAAGCTTACAAAGAGTGAAAAGTCAGCGGTGTTTGATTTTTCAAATTATCTTGCTGATGATAAGGAAAACTTTGAAGAAAATTTAAGCTTTATATTTGCAATTTTAAGGG
Source organism: Clostridia bacterium (assembly GCA_045589295.1). GTDB lineage: Bacteria > Bacillota > Clostridia > RGIG6154 > RGIG6154 > RGIG2094. The sequence goes on along the minus strand of JAZNOU010000020.1, from coordinate 44,574 downwards.
ATTGTGCGGTTTTAAATGCAAACATGTGCGAAACATCGGTTATAAACAGCGATTTATACAAAGAACTTTCTGCACTTGCAACAAGAATTAACAATTCAAAAATTTATCATATAATTGAAAAAATTTCTGTTGCAAACGAAAATATAAAAAAGAATGCTTCGTTTGCGTTAACAGTTACAAATACGCTTCTTGGCGTATGGGAGGAAATACATGACTGAAATAGTTGGAATAAGATTTAAAAATTCAGGCAAGGTTTATTATTTTGACCCTCAGGGCAAAAAGTACAATAAAGAGCAAAACGTTATTGTAGAAACTGCAAGAGGTGTTGAAATGGGCACTGTTGCAATAGCAAACAAAATGTCTGATGATAAGAATATTGTATCACCTTTAAAGCCTGTTTTAAGAGTTGCAACCGAAAAAGATTTAAAGCAGGCAGAGGAAAATGCGCAAAAGGAAAAAGAAGCATATAAAATATGCAATGAAAAAATTCAAAAGCATAATCTTGACATGAAACTGGTTGACGTTGAATATACATTTGACCAGAACAAGATTTTATTTTACTTTACTTCTGATGGACGTGTTGACTTCAGAGAACTTGTTAAAGATTTGGCTTCTGTTTTCAAAACACGTATTGAGCTTCGCCAAATAGGTGTTCGTGATGAGGCAAAAATTGTAGGCGGTCTTGGTGTGTGCGGAAGAAAACTTTGTTGTGCATCGCACCTTGGTGGCTTTGAGCCTGTTTCAATCAAAATGGCAAAAGAACAAAATTTGTCGTTGAATCCTACAAAAATTTCGGGTACTTGTTCAAGACTTATGTGTTGCTTAAAGTATGAGCAAGAAGCTTATGAGGACCTTAACAGATCAACACCTAATGTGGGTTCAGAGGTGCAGACACCGTCAGGTAAGGGCACGGTTGTTGATGTGAATCTTTTAAGAGGAATGCTTAAAGTTAAACTTGCCGAAAGCGAAAACAATATTCAGACTTACCATGTAAGTGAAATCAAGGTATTAAAATCGGCAAAAATCAAAGTAAGTGATGAAGAACTTAAGCTTTTAAAGGACTTGGAATAACTATTTGCAAAAAATACTTGCAAAATTTAAAATTTGTGATAAAATGTATATAGTGTTTAAGGAGGTGTTCTACGATGGCATATGTAATTAATGATGAATGCATCAGCTGCGGCGCTTGTGAAGGCGAATGCCCTGTATCTTGCATTGCTGCAGGCGATGGTAAATACGAAATCAACGCAGATGAATGTATCGAATGCGGTTCATGCGCAAGTGTTTGCCCTGTTGGCGCTCCTGTTGCTGAATAATATTACGCAAAAAAAGAGCGATGGCAGAAAAGTCATCGCTTTTTTGTTTTATTAAGGAGTATTTGATTTGAGTTTAAGAATTGATGATTTGCAGATTAATAATTTAAAACTTGTTCAGGATAAAAATCTGTTCTGTTTCGGGACAGATGCTGTTTTGCTTGCCAATTTTGCAAACCCTTCAAAGTGTGCAAATATTTTAGACATCGGGACAGGTAACGGAATAATTCCGGTTTTGCTTTCCGCAAAAGTAAAGGCAAAGCATATTACGGGGATTGAAATTCAAAAGCAAAGCTTTTTGCTTGCACAAAAAAATGTTGAAATAAACAATTTACAAAACCTTATTACAGTAGTGTTGGGTGATGTGAGAGAAACTTGCCTAAATGAACAGTTTAACTATATAACGTGCAATCCGCCATATAAAGAAACAGGAAGCGGTCTTAAAAATCCTGAGTCACCTCTTGCAATAGCGCGTCACGAAATTACCCTTACCTTAGATGACGTGTTTATGAGGGCATCAAAGCTTTTGGTTTCTAAGGGGAAAATTGCAATGGTACATAAGCCCGAGAGATTGGCCGAAATATTTTACACTATGAAAAAGTATAAAATTGAACCTAAGCGAGTTCAGTTTGTGTATTCAAACGCACAGGCAAAAGAACCATCACTTATACTTGTGGAAGGTGCAAAAGATGGCGGCAAGGGATTAAGGTATGAAGAAAACCTTTATGTTTATGATGAAGACGGAAACTATACTGCAAATATCAATAATTTATATAGCAAGGCTTTAAAGGAGGATAAAAAATGAGCGAGCATAAGTTGTATCTGGTTGCAACGCCGATAGGTAATCTTTCCGACATGTCACAAAGAGCAATAGAGGTATTAGAAAATGTTGACTTTGTTGCAGCAGAGGATACAAGAAACACTTTAAAGCTTTTTAATAAATTTGGCATTAAAAAACCTATGGTAAGTTATTTTGAACATAACAAAAGAGAGCGCGGAGAGTATATTGTTTCAAGGATTAAAAATGGGGAAAACTGCGCATTGGTTACAGATGCGGGGACGCCGGCAATTTCAGACCCAGGTGAAGACATTGTTAAACTTTGTGCTGAAAAAGACATTGATGTTGTGCCGATACCCGGTGCATGTGCGTTTGTTCAGGCACTTATAATTTCAGGACTTGATACGGGCAGGTTTTCTTTTGAGGGGTTTTTGTCTGTAAACAAACCACAAAGAAACAAGCATTTGGAAGAAATAAAACTTCAGCCTCATACTCTTATTTTTTATGAAGCACCGCATAAGCTCAGAAAAACACTTTCAGATTTGTACGGGGCTTTGGGCGACAGAAAAATTTCTCTGTGCCGCGAGCTTACAAAAATGTATGAGCAAGTAATAAGGACAACAATAAAAGGTGCAATTGAATATTTTGAAGAAAAAGAACCTAAGGGCGAATTTGTATTAGTAGTTGAAGGGTATAAAGAACCTGAAAAATCAGAAATTACCCAACAGGACATATTAAACGAAGTTAAAAGACTAATTGACGGCGGAACGGATAAAAAAAGTGCAATAAAAGAAACAGCTCAAAAACTGGGAATTCAAAAAAGAGAGGTTTATCAGCTTGTGCTTGAAAACATTGAGTAACAAATTAAAATTTCTTCAGTATTATAAACTGAGGGAGTGAAATTTATGTTTTTTGAAATAGTGCTTTGCTTTTTTACTGTTTTTGGTATCTTACAGGTTTTGGCGCTTTTGTGGGATATTGTGTTTTATGCTGATCCGCAAAATGCAACACTTGTAGTTAAAATTGACGAGGAGACAGATCTTAAAATGCTTTGCTTAAGATTAAAAAAACAAAAGGCAAGCATTGTTTTTCTTCATGAGAATATCAGTGAGGAAAAACTTGAAATATTAAGAAATCATTTTGAGTTTGCGGGATTTGTTTCAAAGGAAAATTCGGCGGAGGAACTTTTGGATTTTATATAGACGGAGAAAAATATGGAAAAAATCACAGGAACAATTGAAGAGATAATTTTCTACAATGAAGATAACGGCTACTGTGTTGCAGACATTGACTCGGGCGGTGTACTTATAACAATTGTAGGAAATATTATGGGAATTTCCCCGGGTGAAAGTATAACGGTTGAAGGTGAGTACAAAACTCATCCCGTTTACGGTCACCAGTTTTCTGTGTGCGCATTTTCCAAAACACCGCCAAATTCAATTGACAGTATTTATAAATATTTAAGTTCGGGAATGATTAAAGGCATACGCAGTGCAACTGCAAAAAAAATAGTAGATGTATTTGGGGAAGACACCTTAAATGTAATTGAAAACGCACCTGAAAAACTTGCTGACATCAAAGGAATAAGCATAAAAAAAGCATATGAAATAGGAAATTCCTATTTGATGCAGTTCGGTGTAAGAAATATAGTTATGTTTTTGCAGGAATATGATATTTCGATAGGTTTTTCAGGTAAAATATTTAAAAAGTTAGGTTATAATTCAATTGAGAAAATAAAGGCAAATCCATATATTCTTTGTGAGCAAATTCAAGGCATAGGATTTAAGACTGCAGATAAAATTGCTTTAAAACTTGGCGGAAGCTTAAACAGTGAGGAAAGAATAAAATCAGGAATAAAATATGTGTTGCAGGAATTGTCACTTGGTGGCCATACATTTTGTCCAAGATTTTTACTGGAAAGAAAAAGCGCCTCTGCTCTTGGGTGCGATGAAAGTGTTGTTTCAAATATGATAACAGAGCTTTTGATTGAAAGAGGAATAGTTTCTGAAAAAACCAGTGACGGCGAGGCAATATATCTTCCGACAATGCATGTAGCAGAGAAAAATGTTGCATATATTTTAAAACAACTTAATGCAAGATTTCCTGAAAAAGAAACTGAACAACATTATAAATTGGTGGAAAAAGTTGAAAAGCATACAAACATAACGCTAAATGATGCACAAAGAAGGGCAGTGATAAGTGCACTAACAATGCCTGTTTTAGTGGTAACGGGTGGACCTGGTACAGGTAAAACAACTGTAATCAATGCAATTATCAATGCTATGGAATTAAGCGGGAAAACCGTAACTTTAACAGCCCCTACTGGCAGAGCCGCCAAAAGGGTGTCAGAGCTTTCAAATCGCGAGGCAAAGACAATTCACAGACTGTTGGAATCAAATTTTTCGTCAGATGAAGACAAAACAGTATTTTTCAAAAATGAAACAAACCCATTGGATGCAAAAGTGGTTATAATTGATGAGATGTCTATGGTAGATCTGTCACTTTTTAACAGCCTTTTAAAAGCAATTCCTGAAAACGCAACACTTATTATGGTGGGTGATGCAGATCAGCTCCCATCAGTAGGTGCAGGAAACGTTTTAAGAGATATTATTGCAAGCGATGGGATTGAAACAGTTCAGCTGACTGAGATTTTCAGGCAGGCAAGCGAGAGTATGATTGTGGTAAACGCTCACAGAATAAACAAGGGGCAAATGCCACTTTTGAATGAAAAAGATAAAGACTTTTTCTTTATGCAAAGAAATAGCCCAGAGCAGATTATTTCAACAATAGTAGAACTTGTTAAAACAAGACTTCCAAAAACTTATGATTTAGATCCGTTTTGCGATATTCAGGTTTTGACCCCAATGAGAAAAGGTGCGGTTGGCGTAAATGCACTAAATAGTGCACTTCAGGAAGCATTAAATCCTAAAACATCCGTAAAAAACGAAAAGGAAATAGGAAACATTTTGTTTCGTGAACTTGATAAAGTAATGCAGGTTAAGAATAATTATGATATCGAGTGGGAAAGTGAAACCCAAAAAGATGTTGGTTTTGGACTTTTTAACGGAGATATTGGGATTGTTGAAAAAATAGACAAAGAATATGAATTTATGGATATAACTTTTGATGGTGATAAAGAGGTTATGTATCCGTTTTCGTATGCATCAGATTTGGAACAAGCGTATGCAACCACAATTCATAAAAGTCAGGGAAGTGAATTTCCCGTGGTTGTTATACCAATGTACCCCGGTGCAATAACTCTTACTAACAGGAACCTTTTGTATACCGCAGTTACAAGGGCAAAAAAACTTGTTGTACTGGTAGGTCAGATATCTGTGTTAGAGCAGATGGTGAAAAACAATTCGGAAATCAACAGATTTTCAGGGCTTAAAGAAAGGCTTAAATACTGATGACAATTTTAGAAAAAATCACCAGAATTTTCTTTCCACCCAAATGTATGTGTTGCGATGAGCTTGTTGATGTAGACAAAGACTATCCTCATATATGTCAAAAGTGTAAGAAAATTATAAAAATAAGTCCTTTAAGAGTCTGCCCTGTTTGCAAAAAACCTATGGATATAAATGCTTACATACCTCACTGTAAATATTGCGCGGGTGAAAATGTCAGATTTGAGTATATTATTTCTCCGCTTATATATGATGATGTGTGTTCTGAAATAATAAAAAAGTACAAGTTTGGGCAAAGGACAGAGATAGCAAACAGTTTAGGAAGAATGCTCTGGGACAGAATAAAAGAATATAATTTGGAAACTAAATTTGATATAATTATTCCTGCACCGTCGGGGAAAACCAATGGGATAAATCTAAGGACAGAGCATACCAAAGATTTGTGCAAAGTTGTAAGCAAACTTTCAGGCATTCCTTATAAAGAACTTTTGTTTAAAAAGGAAGGCACGGTCTCGCAAAATAAACTAAGTGCAAAATTAAGAAAAACAAATCTTAAAGATAAAATTATTTATAAGGGCGGAAAGTATGACAAAGTTTTGTTGATAGATGATGTTTATACAACGGGTGCAACCATAGATGAAAGTGCTAAAATGCTCAAAAAAGCAGGATGTAAGCAAATATACGTAGGAATTATTACGGTGAATATAAATGAAGAGTTTGAGTGAACATATCTTAAATATGGGAATTGACCGCTTTGGTTTTTGCAAAGCGGGTGATTTTTATGCCGTGGTAATGCTTTTTCCGTACTACACAGGTAAAGAATGTAACTCGAACATATCTGTTTACGCATATTCTGAAGATTATCATATTATCGTAAAGAAATATTTAGAAAAGGTTGCACAGTTTATTAAAACCCAAGGCGATTTTAAAACAGAAATTTATGTTGACGTAAGTCCTAATAATGATATTATGCTTGCATACAGTGCAGGGCTGGGTGTTATAGGCAAAAATGGACTTTTGATTAATGATAAATATGGCACATTTCATTTCATAGGTTATGTTATGACAGATATGCCGCTTAAGATAGACAAGCCTTTAAAAAATGAGTGTATGAATTGTAACAAGTGTATAAAAAAATGTCCTTCAGGTGCGCTTGAAAACAAGGATTTTACAAAATGTGTGTCACACATAACACAGAAAAAAGGTGAGCTTTCGGAATTTGAAAAAAGTCTTATAAAAGAAAGTAAATGTGCATTTGGTTGCGATGTATGCCAGATGGTTTGCCCAATGAATGATTTTAAAATTACACCTCTTGAAGATTTTAAAACCAACAGAATTACAAGCATTAAAAAAAGTGATTTTGAAGGGCTTTCAAATAGGGAATTTAAAGAAAAATATCAAAACCGCGCTTTTTCTTGGCGCGGTAAGCAAGTTTTAATAAGAAATCTGAATATTTTAGAAAACTAAGCATGTTTTAACGTTGAAACTTCGGACGGTATGATATAATCAACTAAAATTATATCCTCGCCGACTGTCTTTATATTATTCCAGGGGATAACATAATCCTCAACAGCACCTAAAAAACCCAAAAATTTTGCTCTGCCAGGAATAATGATAGCGTTTAGTTTTCCTGTTGATATATCAATATCAACATCACATACATATCCAAGGCGTTTTCCGTCATAAATGTTTATTACTTCTTTTTGTCTGAAATCTGATGTTTTGTTCATAAAAATCCTCCTTTGCAATATAGTAAAATATATGCAAATGAGTATGTTTTTATGTTTGACAAACAATTAAGTATGTGATAAAATTTTTAAGATGTTGAAAGGGTGGTGTTTTGGTGTTTAAACCTGAACTTATAACTTTAATACACGATGCTACTGTTATCCAGAGATGGAACGACCATATAAGACCGGGAACAGGCTTTGTGGAAATGGACAAGCAGGCGCATAAAACTTTTTATGCCTTTGTTCTTGCAAAATGCCACGAAGATGCAGGCGGAAAGGTAGATTATGTCAAGCTTATTGAAGGTATTATTGCTGAATTTTTGCACAGGGTAATTTTGACAGATATAAAGCCTCCCATTTATCATAAACTTAAAAAAGAAATGGGCTATAAAATAGACGAATATGTCGAAAAAGAGCTCGCACCCTATTTAGATGAAATAAAGGGCGATTTTAAGCGAAATATGCATCTTTATTTTACTGATATTAACTATAGCTCTGTAGAGCGTGACATAATAAGATTTGCGCACTATTTGGCTACTAAGTGGGAATTTGATATAATTTATCCTTTGAATATCAGTATGTATAACATTGAGAAGACTAAAAATGAAGTTAATGAAGGTCTTGCAAGATGTAAATGGTTTGAAGGCAAACGCTTGTTTTATCAGACACCTGAACTTACAAATTTTTTGAATTTGATTGGACAGCTAAGGTTTCAGCAAAGATGGACAGCGACGGCAAGAATTCCGCAGACTTCTGTTATGGCACATACTTTTGTGGTTGCGGTTTTATCATACTTTTTCACTTTAGAAACAAACGGATGCAACAAGCGAATAGAAAACAACTTCTTTGGTGCACTTTTTCATGATTTGCCCGAAGTTTTAACAAGAGACATAATATCACCGGTTAAAAATGGTGTTGAGGGTCTTGATGAAATCATAAAAGAAATTGAAGAAAGTCATATGAGGGATATTATTTATCCGCTTATTCCAAATAATTGGACAGAGCAACTTGAATATTACACCAATGATGAATTTTCTTCAAAAATTACTAAAAACGGAAAAATTCAAACTGTTTCATCAGAAGAAATTACAGAAAAGTATAACGAAAAAATCTTTAATCCGATTGATGGCAAGATTATAAGAGCATGCGACCATTTATCAGCATACTTAGAGGCGTATCTTTCAATGAGAAATGGTATTGAGGGCGATTCTTTAAAACGTGCATTGGTAAACTTAAGAGATGCTTATAAAGACAGAGTGATTTCGGGAATTGATTTTGGTCAGTATTTTGAGTATTTCTTTGAAGAAGCTTATAAAAGATAAGAAAGGAAGATGGAAATGAGTGAATGTACACACGATTGCAGCACTTGCAGTTCAAACTGTTCAAGCAGAGAACCTGCAAGTTTAATTGAACCTTTAAACGAAAAATCAAGCGTTAAAAAGGTTATTGGTGTTATAAGCGGTAAAGGTGGAGTAGGTAAATCTTTGGTAACATCTTTACTTGCGTCAAAAATGAATAAAAAAGGTTTTCAGACAGCTATTTTAGATGCTGATATTACAGGACCCTCAATCCCCAAAGCATTTGGAATAAAAGAAAAAGCAACAGGTGATGATACAGGTCTTATTCCTGTTACAAGTGAGGGTGGAATTCAGATTATGTCAACAAATCTTCTGCTTCCCGAAGAAACAGACCCGGTTGTGTGGCGCGGACCCGTTATTGCAGGTGCGGTTAAACAGTTCTGGACAGATGTTGTGTGGAATGATGTTGATTATATGTTTGTTGATATGCCTCCGGGAACAGGTGATGTTGCTCTTACAGTTTTCCAGAGCCTTCCGTTAGACGGGATTATCATTGTAACCTCACCTCAGGATTTGGTTTCAATGATTGTAGGTAAAGCTGTTAAAATGGCATACCTTATGAATATCCCTGTTTTGGGACTTGTTGAAAACTACAGTTATTTACAGTGCCCTGATTGTGGCAAAAAAATTGATGTTTTCGGCAAGAGTAAGATTGATGAAGTAGCTAAGGAATACAGCTTGAAAGTTTTAGCTCAGCTTCCTATCAATCCCGAATTTGCAGCAAAATGCGACCAAGGTAAGATTGAAGAAATTGAAACAAACTTGTTGGATGAAACAATTTCAGTAATTGAAAACGCATAAAAATAAGCCACCTTTAAGGTGGCTTTGATTTTTGTTAGTAGTTATTCGTCGTAGACTTCAAAAGATGTGTGGGAAAAGCCGTCTTTGATGCTGCAGTAGAAATTAGCAAGTGTTGCCTGCATATAAGGAAAAACGTAAATTCCTGCAATGCCAAAAGTAACGGCTACTACAAATCCCCAGCCGATAAAAGAAAGATATAGCACAAATAAATCAGTTTTGTGACCTGCCATCATTTTCTTGCTCGCATTTAATGCCTGGATTGCGGTAAGACTTTTGTTTTCTGCCAAAATATAAGGCGCCATTGAATATGAAAGATATGCAACAATTCCGGGAATAATAAAAAGCAATGACCACAGTGCTGAAAATAATGCAATTAAAATATAAAGCAAAATAGCGTGAGCCAAACAATCAAAGTGATTAAAAAGTTCTTCTATTCTAGGTGACTCGCCATTTCTTAGCTTTAAGAAAATGGATATAAGTCCGATGTCAAGTGGAGCAGAGAGCGCAATTGTTGCAATGGTCCCTATGCTGGGTATTGCAGAAACCGCACTTGTAATTATTGTGCAAATTAAAACGCATACAAAAAGTATACCAATGTTGCCTCTTATCTGGGCTTTTGCCATTTCTTTAAGTTCAATTCTGTTCATAGTAATACCTCCTTTTATTTAATTATATATCACGCAAAGTACAATTGCAATCATTTTCACTTTTAACATTGAAATTTGGCGTCTGTTGTGATAAAATAAATATGTATATATCTGGCATAAAAAGGAGAATATACAGAGCATAAAAAAGAGGTGTAATTATGCATATTGCAAATTCAAAAAGATACGAAACTGCTGAGTATAGGAAATGCGGTGAAAGTGGATTAAAGCTTCCGGCAGTGTCATTGGGGTTATGGCATAATTTCGGAGATAATGCTGACTATGACAATATGTGTAAAATGTGTTTTACTGCGTTTGATAATGGAATTACACATTTTGATTTAGCGAATAACTACGGTCCTGAGCCAGGAAGTGCAGAAATTAATTTTGGCAAGATACTTGGAAATCATTTGAAAAATTATCGTGATGAAATGATAATCAGCACAAAAGCGGGATATTATATGTGGCCCGGTCCGTATGGGGATAATGGAAGTAAAAAATATTTAACTGCAAGCCTTGACCAAAGCCTGAAAAGAATGAATGTTGACTATGTTGATATTTTTTACCATCACAGAATGGATTTTGACACACCGCTTTATGAAACTATGTGGGCACTTGACAGCATAGTAAAAAGCGGCAAGGCACTTTATGTGGGATTGTCAAACTATGATGGTGAAACTATGAAAAAAGCGGCAAGTATACTGAATGAACTTCATTGCCCTTTTGTAATTAATCAAAACAGATATTCGATTTTTGACAGAACAGTTGAGAAAAACGGAATACTTAAAAGTGCAATTGAATTAAAAAAAGGTATGATAATTTTCAGTCCTCTTGCTCAGGGGCTGCTTTCTGACAGATATTTAAATGGAATTCCAGGTGACAGCAGAGTAAAAACAGACGGCAGATTTTTAAACGAAAACTCTATATCTGGTGAAAAGATTGAAAAAATAGAAAAGTTAAATAAGATTGCTGAAAGAAGAGGACAAACTCTTGCGCAAATGGCATTGTCGTGGGTTTACAGTAAAGAAGGTATAACAAGCGTTTTGATTGGTGCTTCAAAACCTGAGCAAATAAGAGAAAATCTTAAAATGACTGACAATATTAAATTTGCAAAAGAAGAACTTGATGAAATTGATGCAATTGTTGTTTAATTATTAACGCTATATGTGTGAAATTTTACAAAAGATTAATAATGGAGGAATGATTCGTGAGTTTTTTTGAAAAAGCCACCCCCGAGTCTTGTGGAATAAGCTCGAAAAATATTATTGATTTTATTGATGCACTGTGTCAGGTGCCTGATACACTTGAAACACATTCATTTGTGCTTTTAAGGCACGGTAAATTAGTTTGTGAGGGGTATTTTGCCCCTTACAATAGTGAAACAGAACATTCGCTTTTTTCTGTAAGCAAATCCTTTACCAGTATGGCTATAGGTTTTTTAGTCGAAGAAGGCAAAATAAATATTGATGATTACATGTATACATATTTCCCTGAATTGATTACTGAAGATGTAAACAAAGAGAACTTTAAAATAAAAATTCACGACTTGCTTTGTATGTCGTTTGGACAGCAAGGGGGTGCTGTTCACGAAAGTCAGAACAGAGGCGATATGTCCGACATTATGTTTTATGACTTCTTTTACAGAAACAATGATATTGAGTGCGGTAAAGAGTTTCGCTATGATGCTTATGGTACATATATGCTCGCAGCTCTTGTAAAAAAACTCACAGGCATGAATGTTGTTGAATACCTTATGCCAAGATTATTCGAACCATTAGATATAGACAAGCCGTATTACATAAAGGATGAAATAGGTATTAATATAGGTTATACAGGTATGCGTATGAAAGCACGTGACTTGGCAAAGATTGGGCATTTTTATCTTAATGGCGGAGTGTGGAATGGAAAACAGCTTATATCTAAGAATTGGATAGAAACTGCTATGCAAAAACATATTTCAACAGAAAATTGCGGCACAGGTGTAGATTGGCAGCAAGGTTATTGCTACCAGCTCTGGAAAGGAAGATATAATACCACACGTTTGTGTGGTGCCTTTGGACAAATGTGTGTGATAATGCCTGACTATGATGCAGTGTTTGTTGTAAATTCAGGATACGACAACAAACAGCTTAGCTATATATTAGATTCGTTTTACGAAAACATTATGTTTAATATGCAATCCGGATCACTTGAGGAAGATGCCAAAAGTTTTGAAAAACTGGAGAATATTCTTGCAAACCTACGTACAACTTATAAGTTTTCTGAAATGTCGCCTATTGCTAATATCATAAACGGAAATATTTATGAAATTCCTAAAAAATGTATATATAAAGCCGCTAAATTCAACTTTGATAAGGATGAGGTGCTTGTTACTTTAATTTCAGATGAAAAGGATTTTCAGTTTACGGCAGGATTTAATAAACCAGTTTACGGAAAAACTGTGGGAACTAATTTTGCTGTCCTTGAAAAATCAGACAATTCAGATACGGTTGCAACTGCAATATGGAACACAAAAAAAGACCTTGAAATTACTTTAAGGCTTATTGGTACGCCTTCAATATTGAAAGTAATAGCTGATTTTGATAAAGAACCTAAAGTGCAGATTGTTACGGTAAGATGTAAATTTTAGAAAAATAGTTGCAAAAAATGAAAAAATATAGTATAATAACCATTTGGAAAAGATAAATGATGGATATGGAGATAATGTTATGAATTATATAATGGAGATGTGGCAGGAACTTTTAGTTGTTTTCGGCATTTCAATGGTACCCATTGTTGAATTAAGAGGGGCAATTCCAATTGCAATTGCTTATGATGTGCCATGGCAGCTTGCATATATATTATGCGTGCTTGGAAATATATTCCCCGTACCATTCATAATTGCATATATGAAACCTATCTTTGGTTTTATCAGGAGAAGTAAGTTTTTTGTTAAGTTCATTGACTGGATGGAAAAAAGGACAATGAAAAAAGCAGAAACTGTGCTCAAATATTCAGGAATTGCACTTTTTGTTTTTGTCGCAATCCCTGCTCCAGGTACAGGAGCGTGGACAGGTGCAATGATTGCTGCGATACTTGGAATGAGAATGAAATATTCTGTTCCTTGGATAGCATTAGGTGTTGCAGTTGCGGGCGCGATTGTTACATTCTTGAGCTATCATTTGATTTAAAGAAAGGAGCTTTTTAATATGGAAAAAAGACTTTTTACATCTGAATCTGTTACAGAAGGACATCCTGACAAAGTTTGTGATATAATTTCAGATTCTATTTTAGATGCTATTTATGAAACTGACCCTTGTGCAAGAGTTGCCTGCGAAACATTCACAACAACAGGTATGGTTGTTATAATGGGTGAAATCTCAACAACTGCAACAGTTGACTATGCCAAAGTTGCAAGAGAAGCGGTAAAAGAAATAGGCTATACTTCATCTGATATGGGTTTTGACGCGAACTCTTGTGGCATTATGGTTGCAATAGACAAGCAGTCAGAAGATATTGCGTTGGGTGTTGATAAAGCAAAGGAAGCAAAAGATGGAAATCTTGATGCTGAAGCAGAAGTTGGTGCAGGCGACCAGGGTATGATGTTTGGATATGCTTGTAACGAAACAGAAGAGCTTATGCCTTTGCCGATTGTTCTTGCACATAACTTGGCTAAAAAACTTACAAAAGTAAGAAAAGACGGCACATTGAAATATTTAAGACCCGATGGAAAAACTCAGGTTACAGTTGAGTATGAAGGGGACAAGCCTGTAAGAATTGATACGGTTGTTGTTTCAACTCAGCACGATCCTGAGGTTGAACTCGAAACAATTTTTGATGATGTCAAAAGAGAAGTTATTGAAACAACTGTTCCTAAAAATCTTTTGGATGAAAATACTAAATTTTTCATCAATCCTACAGGAAGATTTGTAATTGGCGGACCACAGGGTGATACAGGCCTTACAGGAAGAAAGATTATTGTTGATACATATGGAGGCTATTCACGTCACGGCGGCGGAGCTTTTTCAGGAAAAGACCCGACAAAAGTTGACAGAAGCGGCGCGTATTATGCAAGATATATTGCAAAAAACATTGTTGCAGCAGGCCTTGCAGATAAATGTGAAGTTCAGCTTGCGTACGCAATTGGCGTAGCAAATCCTGTTTCTGTAATGGTGGATACTTTTGGAACAGGAAAAATTGCAGAAACTGAAATAGTAAGCAGAGTGAAAAAGGTGTTTGATATGCGTCCGGCTGCTATTATCAAACAGCTTGATTTGAGAAAGCCTGTTTACAAGCAACTTGCAGCGTATGGTCATATTGGAAGAGTTGATTTGGATGTTGCTTGGGAAAAGACAGATAAAGCAGAACTTTTAAAATAAGTTTTAAACTGAAAAACTTTTAAAAAGTGTTGACTTTTTATACAAATTATGTTATCATCTATATATTGCATTTAAGCGGGAGGTGTATTTATGCTTAGAACATATCAGCCTAAAAAGAGACATAGAGCTAAGGAACACGGCTTTAGAAAAAGAATGAGCACTAGAAATGGAAGAAAGGTTCTTTCAAGACGCAGAGCTAAAGGTAGAAACAAATTATCAGCATAAGGACGTGTTTTTACACGTTCTTTTTGTAATGAGGTTCATTTTAAAACAGACCGCGCGGGAATCAATCCCGTTGCGGCATGGAATTTTGCGTGATTATCAATGATAACTATCAAAGAGAACAAAATTTTTAAAAAAGCATACTACAAAGGCAAAAAGGAAGTGTCTCAGAATCTGGTTCTTTACTATCTTCCTAATAAGGACAAAACCAGAGTCGGCATTACTGTCAGCAAGAAAATTGGCAAGGCAGTAGTAAGAAACAGAATACGTCGTTTAGTGCGTGAAAGCTGGCGCACTTTTTGTGTTAGAGAAGGTTATGATGTTGTGATTGTTGCAAGAACAGTTGCGGCAAAAAATGATTTTCACTCAATAAAAGGTTCACTTTATGAACTCCTTTGTAAGTCGGAGCTGATTTTACAGTGACGAGAGTGTGCATTTTTTTAATTAGTTTATATAGAAAATATATATCACCGCTCAAGCCATCTTGTTGCAGATTTCGTCCAACGTGTTCGGAGTATGCACTTTTGGCATATAAAAAATACGGCTTTTTAAAGGCAACCTACCTTGTTGTAAAGCGCCTTTTAAAATGTCACCCATTTCATAAAGGAGGGTACGACCCTCTTCCATAAGGAGGAAAAAAGTTGAATATTTTTTCACTTTTAATAACAACACCACTCGGATATATTTTAAGTACAATATATTCTTTGGTACAAAACTATGGTGTTGCAATACTTATTTTTACTATTGTTGTAAAGTTAATTATGTTACCACTTGTTGCAAAACAACAAAGGTCAATGTATCAAATCCAGAAAATCCAGCCGCAGCTTGATAAAATACAGAAAAAGTATGCAAATGATAAAAACAAGCTTCAGCAGGAAACAATGAAGATTTATCAGGATAACAAAGTTAATCCTGCAGGCGGTTGCTTGCCACTTTTGATACAGTTTCCTATTATTATAGGTCTTTATCAGGTTATTACAAAGCCACTTCAGTATGTTATGCATTTAGACGTGGATGTAATTAAAAAGATTGCGGAAGTTTTGAATTTTGAATATCCGAGAACATCACAGATTGTAATTGCAAATGCACTTGGTGATAAAATAGATTTAATTCAGGACAAGCTTGGGGTTGCTATTGAAGCTATAAATTTTGACCTGTTTGGTCTTAATTTGTCAGCAACACCTGACCTTAAATTTATTTCATGGCTTTGGATTATACCTGTTTTGTCTGCTGTTACATCATACATTACATCTATTGTTTCAAGACAGTTGTCAGGTAACACCAGCGCAGCAAATGAGCAGATGAAAACAATGAATATAGTTATGCCTTTGATGTCGGGATATTTCTGCTTTATTATGCCTGCGGGTGTTGGTATTTACTGGATTGCAAGTAACGTTATTCAGATAGTACAGCAGTATTTGCTTACAGTGTATTACAAAAGAAAGGATGAAAAAGAAAATAATGAGTGATAGAATTGAAATTCAGGGTAAGACATTAGAAGAAGCTAAGTTAAATGCAGCTTCTGCTCTTGATATATCTATTGATGAATTACAGTATGAAATTATTGAAAATGCTACAAGCGGGATATTTGGCATCGGTGCAAAGCAGTGCAAAATTGCCGCGTGGAGCGAAGGAAAAAGTGCACCTGAAACTGCGGTGGAGTTTTTAAATAAAATTCTTCCGCTTATGAATGTTCGCGGTGAGGCAAAGGCACAACTTAAAGATGATGTGCTTGCAGTTGAGGTTGAAGGCGAGAATATGGGCGTTGTGATTGGGAAACGCGGGGAAACATTAGATGCACTTCAGTATCTCACAAGCATTGTTGTTAATAACGAAAGTAATGATTATGTAAGAGTTACTCTTGACACTGAAAACTACAGACAAAAGAGAACTTTAGCGCTTGAAAAACTTGCGAATAAAGTTGCGGATAAAGTTGTAAGAAACGGCAGAAGTGTCACATTAGAACCTATGAATTCTTTTGAAAGACGTGTTATTCATTCTACCTTACAGGCAAACCCAAGCGTTGTTACTGTAAGTGTTGGTGAAGAACCGCAGCGCAAGGTTGTAGTTAGCCTTGATAAAAAGAACAAGTAAGGAGTTTTTGCTTTGAGTACAATAGCTGCAATTTCAACACCTTTTGGTAGCGGTGGTATTGCTGTTATAAGAATAAGCGGAAATGAGGCGTTTTGTGTTGCTGACAAATTCTTTGTTTGTCAGAAGGCAAAGCGCCTTTTTGAAGTTGATGCAAATACCGTACATTACGGGAAAGTTTACGATAAAGAGAAAAAACTGATTGATAATGTACTTGTTACAGTTTTTAAAGCACCTCATTCTTATACAGGTGAAGATACTGTTGAAATTTCGTGCCATGGTGGAATATTAATTGCGAAAAAAGTTTTAAAAAGCGCGATAGATCATGGTGCTGTTTTAGCGCAGCGCGGGGAGTTTACAAAACGTGCATTTTTGAATGGGAAAATGGATTTGTCTCAGGCAGAGGGCGTTATTGATTTAATCAACTCTGTTTCAGAGCGTGGGGCAGAGAAAGCAGTTTTTCAGCTTGAGGGAAGGCTTTCTGAAAAAATAAACTCAATGAGAAATACGCTTTTGAATTTAGCAGCACATCTTCAGGCTTACGTGGATTTCCCCGAAGAGGAAATTGAAGAACTCAGCAATGATAACATATCGGAAACTTTGACTGAGTGTATCAGAGAGTGTGAAAAACTTGAAAAAAGCGCCTCGTATGGCAGAATATTAAAAGATGGAATTCCTGTTGCGGTAATAGGAAAGCCAAACGTTGGAAAATCTTCGCTTTTAAACCTTCTTTCAGGCGAGGATAAAGCCATAGTAACTTCCGTTGCAGGAACAACCCGTGATATAGTTGAAGAATATATAAATATAGATGGCTTTGCAATAAAGCTTATGGATACGGCAGGAATAAGACAAACCAGCGATATAGTTGAAGCTATCGGCGTGAAAAGAAGTCTGGAGGCGGCTGAAAAGGCAAGCTTTATTTTAGCTGTTTTTGATAATTCAAAACCGCTTGACGATGAAGATAAAGAAATATTGGAGTATGTTAAGAATAAAAAAACACTTGTCGTTTTAAATAAATGCGATATAGGTGATGTAAGTACTCTTTCGGGAATTAAAATGTCAGCAAAGACAGGAGTGGGTTTTGAAGAGCTTACTGAAAAAATAAAAGAAATGATTTCATCAGGCGAAATTACAGAAGGTGAAGTTATTACAAACGAGCGACATTATGAGTGTGTAATTAAATGTATGCAAAACTTGAAAAATGCGCTTAATGCATCACAAGGTGGAATGATGCTCGATATGATTGGTATTGATATAGAGCTTGCAATAGAAGCACTTGGTGAAATTGTAGGACTTACAGTTTCAGAAGAAATTGTTGATAAAGTATTTCATAATTTCTGTTTAGGAAAATAAAAGGAGGATTAAAATGGCATATAAAGCAGGAGAGTATGATGTTGCCGTCATCGGTGCAGGTCATGCGGGGATTGAAGCCGCACTTTCTTGTGCAAGAATGGGATTAAAAACTATAATATTTGCAATAAATCTTGATACAGTCGGCAATATGCCATGTAATCCTAGCATAGGTGGAACAGGCAAGGGACACTTAGTGCGTGAAATAGATGCATTAGGTGGTGAAATGGGCAAGGCGGCAGATAGTACGTTTATTCAGTCAAAAATGTTAAACCGCGGTAAAGGCCCTGCAGTTTACTCAATAAGGGTACAAAGCGACAGAAGAAAGTATCAGGAATATATGAAGCATGTTCTTGAAACTCAGGAAAACCTGCATGTTAAACAGGCCGAAATTATAAATATCGGTTTTGAAAACAAAAAGGTTAAGTCGGTAACCACGCATATAGGAGCTACTTATGATGTGAAAGCAGCAATTATTGCTTCGGGAACATTTTTAAAAGGCAAAATAATAATTGGTGATGTAGGTTATGAAAGCGGTCCTGATGGACTTTTTCCAGCAAGGGAACTTTCAGGTTGCCTTTTGGAACAGGGTGTTAAATTGATGCGCTTCAAAACAGGTACACCTGCAAGGGTTTTGGCATCTTCACTTGATTTTGACAAGATGGAAGTGCAAAAGGGTGATGATAAAATTCAACCATTTTCATTTGATACTGAAAATCCTGGTGAAAATGTTGCAGATTGCTATGTTACATATACAAATTTAGATACTCATAAGGTTATTATGGATAACATTCATCGTTCACCTCTTTACAGCGGTGTTATTGAGGGGGTAGGACCAAGGTATTGTCCCTCAATTGAAGATAAAGTTATGCGTTTTAAAGATAAAGAAAGACACCAGATTTTCATTGAGCCTATGGGTTTAAATACAGAAGAAATGTATGTTCAGGGGATGTCATCAAGTCTTCCTGAAGACGTGCAGATTGCTATGCTTAAAACTATTAAGGGATTGGAAAATGTAGTAGTAACAAGAACTGCTTATGCAATAGAATACGATTGCGTTGATGCAACACAGCTTTATCCAACCTTGGAGTTTAAAGAAATTCAGGGACTCTACGGAGCGGGTCAATTTAACGGAAGTTCAGGTTATGAGGAGGCAGCTTGTCAGGGACTTGTTGCAGGGATAAATGCGGCACTTAAAATAAAAGGAAAAGACCCTCTTGTTTTAGGAAGAAACACATCCTATATTGGAACTTTAATAGATGACCTTGTTACAAAAGGGACAAAAGAGCCGTACAGAATGATGACATCACGTTCTGAATACAGACTACTTTTAAGACAGGATAATGCAGATCAGAGAATGATGCCGATAGGATACCAAATAGGTCTTGTATCAAGTGAAAGATACGAAAATATGCTCAAAAAGCAAGAACTTATTAAGGCTGAAATTGAAAGATTGGAAGGTGTAACAGTACCGCCGTCTGATGAGATCAACAACTTGCTTGAAAGCATAAACACAACCAAAATTTCAACAGGTTTTAAACTTATGGAGCTTTTAAAGCGACCTGAGGTTACTTATGAGATGCTTGAAATTGTTGATAAAAACAGACCTAACCTTCCTGATAGTGTAAAAGAACAGGTTGAAATCACTGCAAAATATGATGGGTATATAAAGCGCCAACTTGCTCAGGTTGAGGCGTTTAAAAAGCTTGAAAATAAAAAGCTTCCTGAAGAAATAGATTATATGACAATCCAGGGCTTAAGAATTGAAGCAAGACAAAAATTAAATGCAATACGTCCTGTGTCATTAGGACAAGCATCAAGAATTACAGGTGTTTCACCTGCTGATATTGCGGTTTTAGTGATATTTTTAGAGCAATATTCAAGAAAAAATAAGGAGTAAATTTTATGGTTGAGCTTTTGAAAAAAGGATTTTCTGAACTTGGAATTTCTTATACAGATGATATGCTTAATCAGTTTCAGTTGTATTACGAGCTTTTAATTGAATGGAATGAAAAAATGAATTTAACGGCAATCACAGTTAAAGAAGATGTTGCCATAAAGCACTTTATTGATTGTGCAACTTGCCTTAAATTTATAGACTTAAAAGGCGACGTAATTGATGTTGGAACAGGAGCGGGATTTCCTGGGCTTGTGCTTAAAATATTAAAGCCTGAAATCAACATTTGTCTTTTAGATTCACTCAATAAAAGAATAAGCTTTTTAGAAGAGGTTGTAAGAAAACTTAATCTCAAAAATGTTACAACTGTTCATTCAAGAGCAGAAGATGGCGCGCAAAATGTAAAATACAGAGAAAAATTTGATTTTTGCGTGTCGCGTGCTGTTGCAAATCTTTCTACCTTGTCAGAGTATTGCTTACCTTTTGTTAAAGAGGGCGGGTTATTTGTTTCTATGAAAGGGCCTGATGTAGAAGAAGAATTGGACTTGGCAAGAAGTGCAATAGGAACACTTGGAGGAAAAGTGGAAGATTTAATGTGCGAAAATCTTCCTGAAACCGACATAAATCATACAGTGATTAAAATAAGAAAAGTTCGTGCAACACCGACAAAATACCCACGCAAAGCGGGTAAACCGTCAAAAGAGCCTTTGAAATAAAGGCTCTTTTGTAGTTTTTTAAGGATTTTTATCAATGTGTTTTTATTTCCAAATTATGGTAAATATGATAAAATATATCCATAAATACCAAGGAGGAGTTTTGATGAGAAGCACGGTGGTTTTAAGCGAGAAAATCGTAAATAATGTTGTTGAAATACCAATAGATAAAATTTCTTTAAATCCGTATCAGCCGAGAAAAAATTTTGATTCTGATAAAATTGCAGAGCTTGCAAAAAGTATAAAGCAGTATGGCGTTATTCAGCCTATTACTGTGCGTAAAAATTTTATTGGCGGTTATGAACTTGTGTCAGGGGAAAGAAGACTTAAAGCGTCAAGGCTTATAAACTGCACGCATATGCCTTGTATAGTTATAGATGTTACTGAAAACGACTCGGCGGTAATTGCACTTTTGGAAAACTTGCAACGAGCCGATTTGTCCTATTGGGAAGAAGCAGAAGCAATGCAACACCTTATTTGCGACCACAAGTATACGCAGGAAGAAGTAGCAGAAAAACTAGGTAAAAGTCAGTCTTCGGTCGCAAACAGACTGAGAATTTTAAAACTGCCTGAAAGTGTAAGAGAAATCATAAGAGAAAAAAATCTTACAGAGCGTCACGCAAGGGCGCTTTTAAAAGTGCATGATGAACAAACTCAGCTTAAGATTTTAAAGCAAGTTTGCGAAAATGAATATAATGTTTCGAAAACAGAAGAACTTGTGTTAAAAGCAATTGAAAAAGTAGAAGAGGAAAAAGCAAAAGAAAGTGGTAAAATGATGGGAGTTGTGCATCTGAGGATGTTTATCAATACTATAAATAAGGCGGTTGATGTTGTTCAAAAGGCGGGTGTAATGGTGCAAACCACTAAGAAGGAAAATAAAAATTTTATAGAGTATCTTATAAAAATTCCTTGTGATAAAGATAAACTCAAAATTATGCAAATTGAATAAAACTATTTAAAAATTTCCGTGAATGTGGTACAATTTAAATGTAATCGCTTTTACGGAGGTTTTTTTATGAAAAAAAAGCTTTTGGCTGTTATGTTGATAGTTGTTGTGTGCACAGGGGTTTTGATAAAATATATGTCAGAACTTAAAACCATTACATTTTTTTCAATGGATACAATGATGAAAGTGAGTTTGGTTGGCAGTAACGCAAATCTTGAGTTTGTAAAAGATGAAACTCAAAAGCTTGATAAGATTTTTAATGCCTATGATAAAAATAGCGAGATTTATGAATTAAATACTTTGGGTAAGAAGAAAGTGTCAAAAGATATGGTGCAGATTTTGAATAAATCTGTTGAGTTTTCTGAAGAAACAAACGGAAGTTTTGACATTACGTTAAAAAATCTAAAGGACTTGTGGGATATAAATTCTGAAAATCCCAGAGTGCCGGATGATAAAAAGATAAAAGATGCGTTGTCAAAATCAGGAATGGAAAATCTTGAAATAAATGATGATAATGTAACGTTAAAACATGGAATCCAACTTGATTTTGGGGCAGTTGCAAAAGGATATTTGACCGATGTGGTTGCAAATGCGTTAAAAGACAGAGGCGTTAAAAAATTTCTGCTGGATTTTGGCGGGAACATATATGCCTACAGCACAAACAAACCTTTGAAAATAGGAATACAAAATCCTTACAGCACTCGGGGCGATACTGTTTGTGTTTTACAAGTCGATGATGCTGCAGTGGTGTCATCGGGGGTTTATGAGAGAAATTTTGAAATAGACGGAAAAGTTTATCATCACATTTTAGACCCTAAAAACGGTTACCCTGCACAAAGCGGCATTTCGCAAGTTACTATTATCGGAAAGGATGCAACAATGTGCGATGCATATTCTACAGCTATTGCAGTTTCTGGCCTTGAACTTGCAAAAGAACTTAAACAAAAAAATAATGAGTTTGAATATATTGTTGTATCAGAAAATACAATTTATGTAAGTGAAAATATTTTGGAAAAGATTATACAAATTCAAGATGGATTTAAAGTAATTAAAATGTAAGTTGAAAATATTGAGAGATTGGCAATTTTAAAAATTGTGTTTACAAATAGCAACATTTTGTGATATAATACAACTAAGTGTAAAAGTTTTGCTTATATTTGCTTTGCACCATTAAAATTACACAAATTAAATTCACATATAACATAGAAAGGAGTCTTATTCATGGCAAGAAAAATGAAAACCATGGATGGTAATAATGCTGCCGCATGGGCATCTTATGCGTTTACAGATGTTGCAGCTATTTACCCGATTACACCATCATCTGTTATGGCGGAAGTAACTGATGAATGGGCAGTAGAAAAAAGAAACAACATTTTCGGACAACCTGTGCAGGTTGTAGAGATGCAGTCAGAAGCCGGCGCCGCAGGTGCAGTTCACGGTTCACTCGCTGCAGGTGCTCTCACAACAACATACACAGCTTCACAGGGTTTGTTACTTATGATTCCGAATATGTATAAAATGGCAGGTGAACTTTTGCCTTCTGTTATTCACGTTAGTGCAAGATGTGTAGCATCGCATGCTCTTAATATTTTCGGAGACCATTCAGATGTTATGGCTTGCCGTCAGACTGGTTATGCAATGCTTTGCTCAAACAGCCCTCAGGAAGTTATGGACCTTGGTGCTGTAGCACACTTGGCTGCTATTAAAGGCAAAGTTCCTTTCCTTCACTTTTTCGATGGTTTCAGAACGTCACACGAAATCGACAAAATTGAAGTTTGGGATTATGAAGACTTAAAAGAAATGGTGGATATGGACGCAGTTAAAGCGTTCAGAAACAACGCGCTCAATCCTGAACGTCCTGTTCTTCGTGGTTCTGCACAGAACCCTGATATCTTCTTCCAGAACAGAGAAGCTTGTAATGAATACTACAACAATGTTCCTGCAGTAGTTGAAGAATATATGAATAAAGTTAATGCTAAGATTGGTACAAACTACGGCTTAGTTAACTACTATGGTGCACCTGATGCTGAAAAAGTTATCGTTGCAATGGGCTCAGTTTGCGAAACTATAGAAGAAACAATCGATTACCTCGCAGCAAAAGGCGAAAAAGTTGGTCTTATCAAGATTCGTCTTTACAGACCTTTCCCTGTTGAAGCATTCTTAAAAGCAGTGCCAAGCACATGTAAGAAGATTGCTGTACTTGACAGAACAAAAGAACCCGGTTCTATCGGTGAACCTTTATATCTTGATGTTTGCGCTTGCTATGCAGGTAACAACAATGCACCTGTAATTGTTGGTGGTAGATATGGTCTTGGTTCAAAAGACACAATCCCTGCTGATATTATCGCAACATACAAAAACCTTGATGCATCAGAACCTATCAAGGGATTTACACTTTCAATCACAGACGACGTAACAAACCTTTCACTCCCAAGAGCTGAAAACCCTGTTACATCTGCAGAAGGTAACTCAGCTTGTAAGTTCTGGGGCCTTGGTTCAGACGGTACTGTTGGTGCAAATAAAGATTCAATCAAAATTATTGGTGACCACACAGACCTTTTTGCACAGGCATACTTTGCATACGACTCTAAAAAATCTGGCGGTATTACAGTATCTCATTTGAGATTTGGTAAGAAACCAATCAAATCAACATATTTGATTAACAAAGCTAACTTTGTTGCATGCCACAACCCATCATATGTTGACAAATACGATATGGTAGAGGATTTGGTTCCGGGCGGCACATTCTTACTCAACTGTGCTTGGGATGTTAACGAACTTTCAGCTAACCTTCCTGGCAAAATGAAGAAATACATTGCTGAAAATGATATTAACCTTTACACTATTGATGCTATCGGTATTGCTAAAGAAATCGGACTTGGAAACAAAACTTCAATCGTTCTTCAGTCAGCATTCTTTAAACTTGCAAATGTTATTCCTTTTGAAGAAGCAGTTGAATATATGAAGGCTGCTGTTGTTAAAAAGTTTAGCAAAAAAGGTGAAAAGATTGTTAATATGAACCACGAAGCTATTACAAAGGGTTCAGAAAGCATTAACAAGATTGAAATTCCTGCTGACTGGAAGACAGCTACAGAAGATAAAAAAGCAGAAAAAGATGTTCCTGCATACGTTAAGAATATCTTGGATCCATGTAATGCTCAGGCTGGTGACAAACTTCCGGTTTCAACATTTATGAATATGGTAGACGGTCACTTAGAACAAGGTATGGCTGCTTACGAAAAACGTGGTATAGCTGTTGACGTTCCTGAATGGGATGTAACAAAATGTATCCAGTGTAACAAGTGTGCTCTTGTTTGTCCTCATGCGGCAATCAGACCTGTTGTATTAAATGAAGAAGAAGTAAAGAAAGCTCCAGCATCACTTGCTCATAAGAAGATGATTGGTAAAGGCATGGAAAGCTATGAGTTTGGTATCATCGTATCAACTCTCGACTGCTCAGGTTGCGGAAACTGTGCTAAGGTTTGTCCTGCAAAAGAATCTGCACTTACAATGAAACCAATTGATACACAGATGGAAAAACAAGAAGCATTTGATTATGGCGTTAAAGTTTCAGTTAAACCTGAACTTTTGACAGCACCATTAAATGTTAAAAACTCACAGTTCCGTCAGCCACTCTTAGAGTTCTCAGGTGCTTGCGCAGGCTGCGGTGAAACACCTTATGCAAAACTTATTACTCAGATTTGCGGTGACAGAGCATACATTTCCAACGCAACAGGTTGTTCTTCAATCTGGGGTGGTAGTGCTCCTTCAACACCATATACTGTAAACCACAAAGGTCATGGTCCTGCTTGGGCAAACTCATTGTTTGAAGATAACGCAGAACACGGTCTTGGTATGGCAGTAGGTCAGAAGAGAATAAGAACCAGACTTAAGGAACAGATTATGGCTATGGACTGCGCTACAGTTAAAGAAGCGCTTCCTGCATGGCTTGAAACATACGAAGATATTGATGCTAACGTTCAGCCTACACTTGATTTAATCGCTGCTCTTGAAAAATGTGGTAGCGACGAAGCTAAAGCAGTTTTAGACTTTAAAGAATATCTTGCTAAGAAAGCGGTTTGGATCTTTGGTGGTGACGGTTGGGCATACGATATTGGCTTTGGCGGTCTTGATCATGTTATCGCATCAGGCGAAGATGTAAACATTATGGTATTTGATACAGAGGTTTACTCAAATACAGGTGGTCAGGCTTCAAAAGCTACACCTACAGGTGCAGTTGCTCAGTTTGCTGCAGGCGGTAAGCCAATCAGAAAGAAAAACTTAGCGGAAATTGCTATGAGCTATGGTTATGTTTACGTTGCTCAGGTAGCTTTAGGTTATGACAATGCTCAGACTGTTAAAGCTATCAAAGAAGCTGTTGATTACAATGGCCCTTCAATTATTATCGGTTATGCTCCTTGTATCAACCATGGTATCAAGGGCGGTATGACAGATACTCAGAAGATTATTGATAACGCAGTTAAGTGTGGTTACTGGCATACATTCAGATTCAATCCTGAAGCTGAAGTTAAGTTCTCACTTGACTCAAAGGATCCAACAGAATCATACAGAGACTTTATCATGAACGAGGTTCGTTACAGCTCACTTGCTCGTAAGTTCCCTGAACGTGCTGAAGAACTCTTCACAGAAGCTGAAAAGATTGCGAAAGACAAGTATAACCACTTGCTCAAACTCAAGGATCTTTACTCTGGTGAATAATTAAAAATGTGCGGTGCTTTCAAGGCACCGCATTTTTTGTAAAAAAAATAATGTTTTTTTTTAAAAAAACCCTTTACAAATGCCAAAAAATATGGTATTATATTTGTTGTTCAAGACAACATGCGGGAGTGGCTCAGTGGTAGAGCGTCACCTTGCCAAGGTGAACGTCGCGAGTTCGAATCTCGTCTTCCGCTCCATGTAAAGCCCCAAGAGCATTTTCTTGGGGCTTGTTTTTTTATCTTAGAATTGATGGTGAAATTTAATGAATTTAAAAAAAATAAAAATAGATTTTAAAGTTTTCAACAGCTTTATAATGTCACTTGGTGTTATATTTTTCTTTTTGTCTTTTAGTTTTGACAATTTTTTAAACACCGTATTTAATGTTATTGCTTTAGTGCTTGTTATGTTTCCAAGGCTTAAGTCTATGGTTTTGGATTTTAAGGCTAAGAAGTATTTTAATCTGGATTTTATGTGTATTGCAGCATTTGTTTATCTTTTGGTTTGTCAGAAGAATTCAAATGCTCTTTGGTGCGCTCTTTTATATTCATTCACCGCATCTGCAATGGATTCGGTTTTCAACTTAGATTCGGAACTTTTGGAACTTTTTGAAGATATTAAGGAGAAAAAATATCATACAGTAGCTGACAGAAACTCTGAAATAACAAATGCACTTGATATTTATCACGGTGATTTTGTTGAGCTTTTCTCAGGTGAAGTTATGCCTGTTGATGGTGTTATTAAAGCAGGAACAGGCACAATAAATGCGGTTAATATCAGCGGCGACAGCAAGGCAATTACTGTTTCAAATGGCACGGAAGTTTTGGCAGGATACACACTATTAAATGGTCACATAATTGTAGAAGCTGCAACATCTGTTTTAGATAGCAAACTTGCAAAGTCTGTTGAAAAGGTTAAAGGGGCATCCAGCGGAAAAACAACAATGGAAAACTATGGGAATGTTATATGTAATGTTCTTTCACTGATTTTTGTTGTGGCACTTTGGATTTTTTGTGGAGTTAAATTTATAAAAGATATAAGCAACTGGGAATATTTGGTTTATACTGTCCCTATGGTGTTTATATTTTCATCGTTTTCAGGTCTTCAGAGTATTATTCCTGACGGATACAAAACTGCAGTTTTAAAAAGTGCCCAAAAAGGTATAATAGTTGCAAAAAACAAATTTATTGAAAAGACACTCAGTGTGAAAAATGTTGCATTTTTTACAAGAGGTGTAATTACAAACAGATTTCCTTCTGTCAGATCGGCATATCCAAGTCCCAAAACAACAAAAGATGAACTTTTGCTCTTTACTGCGTATTCTCAGTATAAAATCAACAAAGGAATTTTAGGTGCGTGTGTAAATGAAATCGGTAAAAAAGTTGACAAAAGACTTATAAAGAATTATATGAAGATTGACGATAACACCGCAATTATAAAAATGGAAGGGATTGAGGTGCTGTCGGGTCCTGCTGATTCATTGTTGAGAGTAGGGATACGCACAGATATACCAAACGATATAAATAAAATTTGTGTTGCGGTAAATGGCGAGTACATTGGTTATGTTGAGTTTGAGTATTTTGTTAAAGAAAATGCAAAGCAGGCAATTGATGCTTTAAGACTGCACGGAATTAAGAAAACGGTTGTTTTATCACAGGAAAGCCAAAGGACAGCAGATTCTGCTGCAATAAGCTGCGGAATGTCGGCGGCATTTGGTGATCTTACAAGGACTGAAATTAAAGAGCATATAGATAATTTGGGTAAAAAATGGCTTGTTTTGGCTGATGGAATTGATGCAGAACTTTTATCATCATCACCTGTTATCACTTACGATTATGAGCCGGATTTGCGATTTGATGCTAACTTTAATACGCAGGATTTATCAGCAGCAGCGCAGTATATCGGCGTTTTGTCAAGCACAAAAGCTTTGATGATAATTAATTTTATATTTGAACTTATTTTAAAAACTATACTTTTTATAATGATTTTAAATGGTTCATCGGCAGTGTGGCTTTCAATTATTTTATCACTTTTATTTAAGCTTGTTATAAAAGTAAATAACTACAGAGTTCTGAACAGAATTTAGGAGTCAAAAATGAAAAAATTTGAAGGCGTTATGCTTTGTACCGACATTGACGGAACATTAACAAATGACAAAAACAATGTGTCGGAAGAAAATATTGAGGCGATTAGGTATTTTACACAACATGGTGGCATTTTTACCATTGCCACAGGAAGAATACCATTTACAATTCCAAGCGTGTTAAATGAGTTTATTAAGATTCCTGTAGTTTGCCAAAATGGAAGTGCAATTTATGATGTCAACAAAAAAGAATATGTCAGTTACAAATCAATAGACAGACGCGCAATCGAAATTACTAAAGAAATTTCTCAAAAGTTTCCGTTTTCAGGGATCGAGTTTTACAGGCTGTATGATATTGCATTTGTAAAAGAAAATAATGCAACAAGCAGGCATCATAAACTTGAAAACATTTCTTGTGTAACACATCTTGATTGCAATATAGAAGATGTTAAAGGTCCTATAATAAAAATTTTATTTGCCCAAGAAGAAAATGAAACCGAGCGTATGTATACTGAACTTGAAAATTCTGTTTATCAAAGCGAGTACAAGCTTTTAAAGTCACATAAGTGGTATTATGAAATTTTGAGAAAAGACGTAAATAAAGGAAATGCCTTAAAAGAACTTTGCGGCATTTTAAATGTTGATTTAAAAAATGTTATTACTGCAGGAGATAACGATAATGATATTGAACTTATACAGGCTTCAGGATTGAGCTATGCAACACAAAATGCTACAGAAAATTTGAAAAAAGTTGCAGACAGAATTACTAAAAGTAATAACGACCATGCAATAGCAGATATTATATATAGAATTTAACGGAGAAAAATATGATTTTAGCAGACAAATGGAAAGATTATGAGGTTATAGAAACAGGCGGCGGTGATAAACTTGAGCGCTGGAAGGATTATGTTCTTTTAAGACCTGACCCGCAGGTTATATGGAAAACAAAAATAACCAAAAAAAATCTTGCCCACGGAATATACAAAAGAAGTTCTTCAGGCGGAGGACATTGGGAGTTTAAAAAATCCCTTCCTGAGCAGTGGAATGTATCATACAGAAATCTTAATTTTATAGTAAGACCTACAGGGTTTAAACATACAGGATTGTTTCCTGAGCAGGCGGCAAACTGGGATTTTATAGACCAAATTATCAGTAACAGCAACAGGGAAATAAAAGTTTTGAATTTGTTTGCTTATACAGGCGGTGCCACAGTTGCAGCAGCGGCAGCAGGCGCTAAAGTTTGCCACGTTGATGCATCAAAGGGAATGGTTGCGTGGGCAAAGGATAACGCGAAAGCATCAGGGCTTTCTGATAAACCTATAAGATATATTGTAGATGATGTTTTAAAGTTTGTTTTAAGAGAACAAAGAAGAGGCAACAAGTACCACGCAATTATTATGGACCCACCTTCGTACGGAAGAGGTCCTAACGGCGAAATATGGAAGCTTGAAAATGAGCTTTATAACTTGGTGTCAGAGTGCGTTAAAGTTTTAGAGGACAAGCCGCTGTTTTTTATAATTAATTCATACACAACGGGGCTTGCACCATCAGTGTTATCAGATATTTTAAAACTAACGGCAGGAAAACAATTTAAAATAAAAAGCATTGAGGCAGACGAATTAGGGCTACCCGTTACAGAAGACGGAATTGTTTTGCCATGCGGCTCTACTGCAAGATGTATTTTTGGAGAATGACATAAATGATTAAAGCGCAAAATCTTTTTTATTCCTATATGGATGAAGAAACTGAGAAAAAGAATTTAGTATTAAAAGACGTCTCTTTGGAAATTCCGAAGGGCCAGTTTGTTGCACTTTTAGGACATAATGGTTCTGGAAAATCAACACTTGCAAGAACTTTTAATGCCATTTTAATTCCTGAGGGCGGAAAAGTTTATGTTGATTCAATGGATACTTCAAATGAAGAGCTTTTGTACGAAATAAGAAAAAAGGCAGGAATGGTTTTCCAAAATCCAGACAATCAATTAGTTGCAACCATTGTGGAAGAGGATATTGCATTTGGTCCTGAAAATTTAGGTGTACCGTCTGCAGAAATAAGAAAAAGGGTAGATAATGCATTAAAAACAGTTGGTATGTCAGCGTATATAAAACATGCACCGCATATGCTTTCGGGAGGGCAGAAGCAAAGGGTTGCAATAGCAGGAATTTTGGCTATGGAACCCGAATGTATTATTTTGGATGAGTCTACCGCGATGCTTGACCCAATGGGCAGAAAAGAAGTTATGGATACAATAAAAAACCTTAACAAAGAGCTTGGTATGACAGTTGTTTTAATAACTCATTATATGGAAGAGGCGGCACAGGCTGACAGGGTTGTAGTGTTGGACGAAGGTAAAATTGTAATGGATGACATTCCTGAAAAAGTTTTTGACTGTGTTGAGGAATTAAAGAAGTTAAAACTTGGCGTTCCTGAGGTTACAGAACTTTCTTATCTTTTAAAGCTTGAAGGGTTTGATCTCGCTAATGGTATTTTAACTATTGATGATTTTATGGATAAATTTGAGGCTGTGATTAAAAATGAGCATTGAAGTTAAAAATTTAACACATATTTATGGTAAGGGAGGACCTTACGAAAAAGTGGCACTTGATAATGTAAGTGTCAGTTTTGATGACGGCGATTTTATCGGAGTGATCGGGCACACAGGTTCAGGAAAATCAACTTTAATCCAGCATTTGAACGGCATATTAAAGCCTGCTGAGGGTACAGTTATATATAACGGGGTTGATATTTTTGAAAAAGGTACTGACCTTAAAAAAATTCGTGCAGAAGTAGGTTTGGTTTTCCAATATCCTGAATCTCAGCTCTTTGAAGAAACTGTTTATAAAGATATTGCATTTGGCCTAAATAATTACGGAATTAAGGGTGATGAAGCGGACATCAGAATTCATGACGCTGCAAAAATGGTGGGACTTGATTACGATTTACTGCAAAAATCACCTTTTGAACTTTCTGGCGGACAAAAAAGAAGAGTGGCACTAGCAGGTGTCATTGCAATGAAACCAAAAGTCTTGATATTGGACGAGCCGGCAGCAGGGCTTGATCCTGCCGGAAGAAATGCTGTGCTTGAGAGTATTAAGTGTCTTCATGAAAGAGAAAAAACTACAGTAATTTTGGTATCACACAGCATGGAAGATATGGCAAAATATGCATCCAGTCTTGTTGTTATGCATAAAGGGAAAGCAGTGCTCACAGGAACACCCAAAGAAGTATTTTCAAAACAAGATAAGCTTTTTGAGATGGGACTTGATGTTCCTAATATGTGCAAACTCGCAGAAAGAATAAGGAAACTTGGTTATCCTGTTCCTGAGGGTATATTTGATACAGCTGAAGCGGCAAAAGTTATAGCTGAAATTTTAAGGAGAGAGAAATGTTAGGCGACATTACATTGGGACAGTTTTATCCTGCAAACTCAATAATACACAGATTAGACCCAAGGATTAAAATTGTTATTGCTATGGCAATAATAGTGGGTCTGTTTGTTGCACAATCTTTTTATTCGTATCTTTTGTGCACTGCTTTTATTGTAGTTAGTGTTGTAATAAGCAGAGTTCCTGTAGGATTTATTTTTAAAGGCTTAAAACCGCTTTTGTTCATTATGATTTTTACAGCTGTCATAAATGTTTTCTTAACGGATGGGCGTGTGCTTTTTAAATGGTGGTTTTTAAGAGTAACTTATGAAGGAGTATTACTTGCGTTTGTAATGGTTTTAAGACTATTTTTGCTTGTAACGGCAACAACACTCTTAACACTTACAACATCACCTATTATGCTTACAGACGGAATTGAAAGGCTTTTAAAACCCCTAAAAGTAATTAAGGTGCCATCTCACGAAATTGCGATGATGATGACAATTGCCTTAAGATTTATTCCTACATTGCTTGAAGAAACAGATAAAATTATAAAAGCACAAAGTGCAAGAGGTGCAGATTTTACATCAGGAAGTCTGTTAAGCCGTGCAAAAGCTATGATACCAATACTTATTCCGCTTTTTATAAGTTCGTTTAGAAGAGCAGATGAGCTTGCAACTGCAATGGAATGTCGTTGTTACAGAGGCGGAGATGGGAGAACAAAATTAAAGGTGCTCAAATGCAAAAATCGTGATTATATTGCACTTTTTCTCACCTTTGCACTTATTATATTGATTATCATATTGAACATATTTACGGGGTGAAAAAATATGAAAAACATTGCACTTACCCTTATGTATGATGGCTCAAATTATTTTGGATACCAGCGTCAGAGCGGATTTGTAACAATCCAGCAGGTAATTGAAGACGCTTTAAGTAAAATCACCAAGGAAAAAATAACCGTTTCGGGATGCGGAAGAACCGATTCGGGAGTCCATGCCTTAAATTATGTCTTGTCTTTTAAAACAAATTCTTCTATGCCAACAGAAAAGTATCCGGTTGCTTTAAACAGTATATTGCCGAAAGATATTTCAGTTATCGGGGCAAAAGATGTGTCAGATAGCTTTGATGGCAGATTTTCAGTAAAGAGAAAAACCTATATCTATAAAATCCACAACAGTGAAATTCCAAACCCGTTTTTAAAAAAATATTCTTGCCACTACAAGTACAAGCTTGATATTGAAAAAATGCGTGAGTCTGCAAAACATATTATTGGTGAGCATGATTTTAGGTGTTTTATGGCGTCAGGAGCGCAGGTTAAAACAACTGTAAGGACAGTTTATGACCTAACCCTGACACAAGATGGTGATGACATTGAAATTTCAATTACATCTAACGGCTTTTTATATAATATGGTAAGAATTATAGCGGGTACTTTGATGTATGTTGGAGGAGGCAAACTTAATCCTTCAGATGTTGAAAAAATCGTTTCAAGCGGGGACAGACGTTTGGCAGGGATTACGGCACCGCCTCAGGGACTTTATCTTAAGAGTGTTGAATATTAAGGAGAAAACAAGTGAAAAAAGTTAATGTGAAAAAACTTGTAACAGTTATTATAGTAATAGTGCTGGTGCTTGCAGTTTTAATAAGTGTCGGCAAGTTCTTGTTTTCATTGATTGCAGGAATGAATATTAAGGACACACAAAAAACCATAACTCCGTCTGTTATATCGGAACATGATTTTGAACAGTATAATGGGTATATGACGGTGGTTAATTCAAAAGGTGTAGAGTTTTATAACAATAAAGGTGATTATGAGGCAGATATAGCCTTTAAACTATACTCGCCATACATCTATACTAGAGAAAGATTTGCAGTGGTGGCAGATATAGGTGCACCAAATGCTATTGTGCTTAAAAATAACAAGCAACTTTATAAAATCAGTGAAAAAGAGCCAATTAAAAGTATAAGTGTAAATAAAAATGGATATACCGCAGTACTTACAAACGAAAGCGGGTATAAATCCACTGTTGTAATATATGACAATATGGGCAGTAAGATTTACACTTGGTATTCCGGCGATTTGTATGCAGTAGACGTAAAAATATCGGATAATAACAAAAGGTTTGCAGTAGTTGGAATTAACTCAGAAGACAGCTTAAAGTCAATAGTGAAATTTTTCAAAACAAGTGAGGACAACCCTGTATGTGAAGTTATATTGGATTCTGAACTTGCATATCAATTAGAATATAGCGGTAAAAATGTTTTAGTTATTACAGACAGTGGTTTAAGACTTTTTTCACAAAGTGGTAAATTGAAGAAAAAATATGATTTTGCAGGACATGACCTTTTGTGCTTTGATATTAAAAACACCAATATGCCGACAGTTGCAATTAGCAATTCCGAGGGGGCAGGAAGTAAAATTATAGTTTTAAATTCTTCACTAAAAGAAAAAGGCAGCGACATAATTGACGGCGTTGCTAAAATGATTGACGAAAATAAAGGAAAGGTAATTGTTTCAAATTTAAGCAAATTATATTTGATAAGTTCGTGGGGGAACGTAAAAGCATCAGGTGATATGCTCAAAGATGCCAAAAGCATTAAGCTTGCAGATGATGGGAAACACATTTTTACATTGTCAGAAAGTATGCTTGGTGTATATAAATTAGGATACGGTAGAAATTAAAGGCGGTGTAATGCTTGAGTTTAATACTTGACTTAGCGTGTATAATACTAATCTGGATATTTGCTGCTAAAGGATATAAAAAGGGGATTGTTAAAGGCCTTTTCGGGCTTGTTTCTTTTGTTGCTTCCGGGATAATTACTGCAGTTGTATACAAACCTGTAAGCGAGTACATAATAAGTGTTCCTTTTATAAAGGACAAGATTGTTTTAATAGAGGAAAAAATTACTCAATTCATTGCCGCATCACAACAAGACAGTGTTTCAAGGCTGCCTGATTGGCTCTTGGAGATTGCCGGGGAAACAATAAATGAAACAAATCTGGCATTAAGCAGTTCAGTAACAAATATTTTAGTGAGTGTCTTATGTATAGTAATTGTTTATCTCTTGGTAAAGCTTGCTCTTCGATTGTTTGAGGGCGTTTTGGAAATTATTATGAAACTTCCTGTGCTTAATCTTTTAAATCACGCAGGTGGCACAGTTTGCGGTGTTGTTTCATCTGTTATAGTTCTATGGCTTGTGTTGGCTGTTGCAGTATTGTTTGCAGCAACACCTGTTTTCACTTCAATTAACGAAGTTCTTCAGTCTACAAACATATTAAAATATTTCTATAACAACAACTTACTTATCAAACTCATTATAAAATAGGGAGAATGAAATGAATATAGAGCAATTAAACGAAAAAACGTTAATGGAACTTCAGGAAATTGCAAAAGAAAAAGGAATTTGTTACTCAAAGTACAGAAAAAATGAGCTTTTAGATGTTTTAAGGCAAACTTTGGTAGAAGATGTAGATTTGCCGCAAAGCGAGCCTGAAGAAAAGGAAGACATAAAGGACGAGCAGGTTGAAGGTGTTTTAGAGGTTCTTCCTGATGGATATGGATTTCTTAGAGGCAAAAACTATCTATCTACAAGCAAGGATATTTATGTTTCCCCAGGACAAGTTAAAAGATTTAATTTAAAAACTGGCGATAAGGTAGTGGGAAATACACGTCCTACAAAAGAAGGAGAGCGTTTTAAACCCCTAATTTTTGTGAAGACTGTAAATGATGATTTGCCTTATATTTCACTTAAAAGAAAAAATTTTGAAACTATGCGTCCAATTTATCCTGACAAGCGAATGGTGTTGGAAACTGTGCAGAATGGCTTTTCAATGCGTCTTATAGATTTAATCGCTCCACTGGGAAAAGGACAAAGAGGGCTTATTGTTGCACAGCCTAAAGCGGGGAAAACAACACTTTTAAAAAATATTGCAAATTCTATTACTCAAAACTATCCTGATAGTGAGCTTATAGTTCTTTTAATTGATGAGCGTCCCGAAGAAGTTTCGGATATGCAAGATAGTATTAATGGTGATATAATATATTCGACATTTGATGAACAACCCGAGCATCACATAAAGGTTGCCGAAATGGTTTTAGAGCGTGCAAAACGTCTGGCGGAACAAAGAAAAGATGTTGTGATATTGCTTGATTCAATCACAAGACTTACAAGAGCGTACAACCTTGTAATACCGCCAACAGGAAGAACACTTTCAGGTGGTATTGATCCGGGGGCGTTATATTTCCCTAAAAAATTCTTTGGTGCTGCCAGAAATCTCTCGGGTGGAGGAAGCGTGACAATTTTGGCAACAGCTTTGATTGAAACAGGAAGCCGTATGGATGACGTTATTTTTGAAGAATTTAAAGGTACCGGCAATATGGAAATTCACTTAGACAGAAAGCTTCAAGAAAGACGGATTTTCCCCGCTATTGATATAATAAAATCGGGGACAAGACGTGAAGATTTGTTGCTTTCGCAAAAGGAACTTGAATTTGTGTGGAAGATAAGAAAGCAACTTGGAAATGAAAATACTGCAGAGGTAACAGAAAAGGTAATTTCAATGCTTATTACAAGCAAAAGCAACGAGGAGCTAATTTCAAAATAAGAGGTGTATTATGGCTAATATAACTATTAAGAATGAGTATTTAAATGTTACAATTTCAACGCTGGGTGCTGAAATTCAAAGTGTAAAAAAGGCTGAAAAAGAAATGATCTGGCAGGGAGCAGAAGGCTTCTGGAACAAGCACGCGCCTGTTTTATTTCCCATCTGCGGAATGGTTAAAGATAACGAGTATATTCTGGAAGGTAAAAAATATAATCTTACAAAGCACGGCTTTGCAAGTAAAAGTGAGTTTTTAGCTGAAAGTGTCCAAGACGTAGAAGCTACTTTTTTGTTAAAATCAACTGAAGAAACAAAAAAGTGTTTCCCGTTTGATTTTGAACTAAGACTTATATATACTCTAGAGGGAGAAAAACTTAAGGTTGATTACAGCATTAAAAATTTGACCGAAAATGATATGTATTGTTCCATTGGTGCACACGAAGCTTATGCTTGTCCCGGCGGAATTGAAAAGTACAGCATTATATTTGAACATATCGAAGATTTTAATTCAATTATGTTAAAAGGTGCACTTTTAGGAAGAAATACTTTTAATGTGGGCAAAAACACAAGTGAAATCAAACTTTCATATAAATATTTTGTACCCGAGATAGATACACTTGTATTTTCTGACTTAAAGTCAAGAAAAGCGTGGATTAAAAACAATGAAACAGGCGAGAAAATCGAAATACAATATGACGGCTTTGATTACCTTGGTATATGGACTACAAAAGATGCAGAATATATCTGCTTTGAACCTTGGTGCGGAATTCCCGACTATTTTGACACGGACAAAGACATAGCAAAAAAAGCGGGAATTTTGAAAATCCCGCCAAAGCAGACAATGATAAAAACTCACAGTATAGTGTTTTGAGCATAAAAAAAGAGGGCTTATGCCCTCTTTTTTATGCTTTATAAACAGTTTTTCCTTCAACTATTGTAAGTGAAACATTAATATTGTCATCAAATATAACAAGATCGGCGTCTTTCCCAACTGTAATTGAACCTTTTGTCAAATCCATATTGATGAGTTTTGCAGGTGTTAAAGTCATCATTTTAACTGAATCAACAATATTAACATCTGCGATTTTGTGCATAACTCTTACCAGTCTGTCAGCAGTTGAAACACTTCCGGCAAATGCAGTTTTATCAGGAAGTTTTGCAACACCGCGGTCGATTATGCATTTAAGACCTGTATCAATATTTCCTAAAACAGTTTCACCATCGGGCATACCAGCACCGCGCATTGAGTCGGTTACAAGAGCAATTTTGTCTGCTCCTTTTGATTTATAAACTAATTTAAGTATTTCTTTTGGCAGGTGATGACCGTCTGCAATAAGTTCAACACACATATCGTCTATAACATATCCGCTTTCGATAACACCAAGTTGTCTATATCCTTCCGAATCTCTTGTGATGGTAGACATTCCACTGTAGAAATGTGTTAAAAGATTAAACCCATTTTCAAATGCAACCAAAACATCATCATAAATTGCATTTGTATGACCGATTGATGCCAGGACACCTTTTTGTGTTAAAAATTTACCAAACTCAGCAGCACCAGGAAGTTCGGGGGCAACACTCCATCTTGCAATGGCTCCATTTGAGGCGTTAAAGAGCATTTCGTAGTGCTCTTTTGTAGGAGATTTAATATATCTTGGGTCCTGAGCACCTGCCTGAGCAGGATTAAAATACGGACCCTCCATATGTATACCTAAAAGTTTTGCACCATTGTATTCTGAGTTTTTTGCCTGATGGAAGATTTTAAATGAATTTATCATATCCTCATCGGGACCTGTTGTTAGGGTAGGCATTAAAGCGGTAGTGCCATATTTTGAATGAAGAGTTGCTGCTGTGATGTATGCATCGAAAGTGCCATCCATAAAGTCTGCATCTCCGCCACCATGACAGTGAATGTCGATAAATCCGGGGGAGAGATAGTTTCCTTTAGCATCTAATTTTTCACAATCAAATGCGCTTAAATCAACGTTTTGTCCTACCTGCGTAATCTTTCCATCTTCATAAACAACAAAGCCGTTTTCAATCACGCGCGCAGGGGTGATGACTTTTGCATTATAAATGAGATTTTTTTTCATAATATTTACTCCTTTTTAATCCCTACTAAAACCATAACCCCCGTAACTTTAGAGTTAAGGGGGAGGTTTAGTTATCATGGATTTACCTAAATGTTTTAATAATGCTTTAGGAACGTTTTAGCAAATGTTTGATAAAAACTTATTTTACTTTTTAATTAGTTTAAGTTTAAAATTCCTGAAGCACTGTTTTCATCAACGTACAATAACCAGTCCGGATGTGTTGAAAGAAGTGTAGCCGGAACCATTGGAGTAACTTCTTTGGCTGAAAGTGTGTTTTTAATAGCTTCAGCTTTAACAGCGTTAGGTACGCAAGAAACAATGCGTTTGCACTGCATAATCTGATATGTTGTCATTGAAACAGCCTGTTTTGGAACATCGTCAATTGTAGCAAACCAACCTTCGCCCATCTGCTGTTTTTTGCAACGTTCGTCTAAATCAACAATTATGTAAGCTTCTTTTGTGTCAAAGTTTGCCGGTGGGTCGTTAAATGCGATATGAGCATTTTCGCCAATACCGATAAGACCGATGTCGATAGGTTCTTTTCTTATTTCTTCAGTAAGTTTTGCAATGCATTCTTTAGTTCCGTCAACAAAGTTAACCGCTTTTAAAGGACCAACTTTATCAACAAAACGTTCCTGTAAATATTTTCTGAAGC
This sequence comes from Clostridia bacterium, assembly GCA_045589295.1. Taxonomy (GTDB): domain Bacteria; phylum Bacillota; class Clostridia; order RGIG6154; family RGIG6154; genus RGIG2094. The sequence goes on along the minus strand of JAZNOU010000020.1, from coordinate 5,448 downwards.
TTGCAACATGTGTAATAGGAAGGTCAACGTATTCGTCCAAGTGGAACATTTCAACTTTGTTCCATTCAACGCCTGGTTCTTCTACCAATGCTTTTAATGTATCAAACTGTGATGCCCCTGTTGAAAGGCAAAGTCTTGCATAACCTTTTTCTGCAATAACATCTTTTAAAACCTGTGCAACGTGTTTCGCAGCACTTTTGCCTAATTCTTCACTGTTTTTACAAATTCTAAGTTCCATAATTATTATTCTCCTTTTATATTAATATTTTCTTAAATCGCCATAAAATTCTTTAAGGTCAACACGTCTTTCTTCGGCCATTGAAATGTTAGCTGCCATACCAATACCGATTGACATAAGACCTGAGGTTGTGTCAGCCATCTGGTCGAGTTCGTCAGTTTCGTAACCTCTGAAAAGATTGTCACGGAGTTTGTTGTCAGAACCACCGTGGTTGCCTGATTCTTCGGGAGCAAGTTTAATTTCAATCTGCTCGCCTCGTCTGTTGTATATTTTAAGCATTGTCTGGTTGTCAAGTTCTGAGAAGTTATCACCATGGTTGGCATACTTTGTAAATTCAAGTCTTCCTTTTGTGCCATTTAAGACAATGTTAAAGCCTTCAATAGGTGAGTGGGCAGTAAGTGAGTAACTCATTACAGCACCGCCGTTGTATTTTACGTTTACACTGATGCTGTCTTCAATATCAATGTCGTCTGCAAATACACATCTGTCGCGATAGTAACCATCAACATCTTCACAATCTAAATAAAGCTTTTTGTTAACGTCGTAGTCTGCAATATCAAAGTAGAATTCACATTCTTTCTTATATGGACAGGTAAGACATCTTTCTGAGCGCTTGTCACGTGTGTGACCATAGAAACGCTTTGTACCAAAAGCGTTAACACTTACAGGATCTTGCTCTAAAATCCAGTTCATAAGGTCAAAGTGGTGAGTTGATTTATGTACTAAAAGAGAACCTGAATTTTCTTTTTGTCTGTGCCAACGTCTAAAATAGTCGGCTCCATGAACGGTATCTAACATCCACTGAAAGTGAACGCTCAAAACATCTCCGATTACACCTGACTTAACAATTTCTTTAATACGCACGAGGGATGGGTTGAAGCGAAGGTTGAAAGTAACAACAACATCTTTTCCCGTTTCTTCTTGTACTTTTTTTATGTTCATAGCCTTTTCAAAAGTAGTTGTAAGAGGTTTTTCACAAATTACATCACAACCTGCTCTTAATGAGCGGATAACATAATCATCATGAGTAGAATCAATAGAAGTTACAATAACAGTGTCGGGTTTTACTTCTTCGAGCATTTGATCAAAATTGGTAAAAACGGGAATTTTTTCTTCAACGAAGTCACTTACAACTTCGGCGCGTTTGTAGTTAATGTCGTAAACACCGCAAAGTTTTCCACAATCTTTATACTCTTTTACCAACGGCATAGAATACGATTGAACACCCCTGGAACCGCAACCAACCTGAACGTATCTTTTCATTTTGTTATCTCCTTACTTTAATATGTAATTGACAAGTTTATTATATTGTGATATTATTACTTTGTAAAGTGACAATATTATGTTTTTTAGGATAAAATTATAAAAACACACAAATGATAAATAGCTAAAAATAAACACAAAAATATTCATTGTAGCATTATTTTGTATATAGTAGGACAAAATTAGGGGGAAATTGAATGGGAAATCAAATAATCAGACTTGAAAACTTGAAAATCAAGCCTATTAATGTGAAATTATATGTTCCGCCAATTGTGTGGAAAGGTGACAGCGTTGGCCATATTGGTCAAAATGATGTGTTTTTTATGGTAGTGGAGGGTGAATGTTTTTTAAGTGTTGACTCACAAAACTACATTATAAAAGCAGGCCAGCTTGCATATCTCCCAAAAGGGAAAAAGAGAATGTATACATCTGTTTCAAAAAACTTTCGGATGTATGAAATGATTTTTTCTGCTGAAATAAATGGTATGGAACTTATGGAGGTTTTGAATCTTACCGAACACGACCTAGTAGTAGATATGTCAAACAGTGATTATATAAGAGAGCTTTTTGAAAGTTCAAGCAGGGACGAATTCTTTAAAGACCCGCTTTACGATGTTGCGTGGTGTGGGAACATTGTCAATATAATTTATGCTTATGCAAAAGAGCGACAGAAATTAAAGGGGAGTAGTAGTTTGTTTTTCAAACCCGTTTTGAATTATATGTCACAAAATATGGGTAAAGATATTAAGCTTGATGAACTTGCGAGTATTGTTTATATGCACCCCACATATTTTGTGAAAAGATTTAGGGATAACTTTGGACTGCCACCGCTTAATTACTTGAACAGGATGAGGATTTATACCGCGTTGGGAATGCTCACAATAGATACGTATAGTATCGAGAAAATTGCCAAAATTGTGGGGATTCCAGATGCTTCATATTTTTCAAGAGTTTTCAAAAAGTATGTAGGTGTGTCACCTACAGAGTATAAAAATGCGTTTAAAAACGGAATGTAGATTACCTGTTTTTTTGTTTTCTACTTGATTTCGACAAAAATATGTGTTAAAATCTATGTATCTTAGAAGGGACGTGGAATTTATGAGTAAAACAAAATCATGGCGAACAAACAAGTGGTTCAGGGCAGCAATTCCAGCGCTTTTGCTACACTGCAGTATCGGTACAGTTTATTGTTGGTCGCTTTTTAGCCAGGAAATTGCAAATCACATAGGCTTTTCAAAAAGCGCAACAGAATGGGCGTTTAGTCTTGCAATTTTCTTCCTCGGAATGTCAGCAGCATTTTTGGGCAATATTGTAGAAAAAGATATACATAAATCATCACTCATTTCTGCAATTTGCTTTACACTTGGTATGGCTGGAGCAGGTGCTTTTATCTACTATGGTGGAATTAACAAAGGCAGCTTGGTTTCACTTATTGGTATTTATATAAGCTACGGATTTGTTATGGGTGTAGGTCTTGGTACAGGATATTTGTCACCTGTAAAAACTTTAATGCTTTGGTTTAAGGATAAAAAAGGTTTGGCGACAGGTCTTGCAGTTGCAGGATTTGGTGCGGCAAAGGCTATTGCAAGTCCTATAATGGAGTGGATGTTGGTTAGTCTTGGTGATGGCGGAATTTATAAAATGTTCTTTATTTTGGCGGCAGTTTATTTTGTAATGATGTTTGTAGGACATCTTCTGCTTAAAAAACCAGATGATTGGCACGAGGCGGATGCAAGTGAAGAAAAGAAGAGCATTATCAGTGTAATCAAAACAAAGCCTGTTAAAAATTACATCGGAATATGGCTTATGTTTTACATAAACATCACCTGCGGTCTAGCGGTTATTTCTCAGGAAAAAGACATCGTAAAATGTCTTGGACTTGCAGGCGCAGTAGGTATTATTTCAACAATGTCAGCGATTTTCAATGCTGCAGGAAGATTAGGGTTTTCTGCATGGGCGGACAAGCTTAAGGACAGAAATACAATTTATAAACTGATATTTATAATTTCTATAGTTTTGGTAGGTACAGTAGTTATTACTGGCGGAATTAAAAATGGTGCAGGAAATATTATTCTTGCTTCTCTTGTAATTGTACTTATTATGATGGTAAACGCAGGTTATGGCGGAGGTTTTTCAAACGTGGCAACACTTTTGTCAGATCACTACGGAATGAGTAATATAAGTGCAATTCACGGAATTACACTTTCTGCATGGGCGTTTGCAGGGCTTTCAGGTAATCAGCTTGCAACATGGATTGTAAATCATGTTGGTCAAAAGGTTGATGTTGGGGGATATATGGTAAACCCCGCCGGATATCAAACTGTTTTACTTGTTACACTTTCGCTTTATGTAGTAGCGTTTGTTATAAGTATGGTAATGGTAAAACCTACAAATAATAAATAAACAAAAAATAGAGTTTGCTTGCAAACTCTATTTTTTTATTCTAGTATTTAAGATTTTCCAACAAACAATCAGTCGTTTATTTTGCTGCTGCTATCGCCGTCGCAATAAAGAGTAGCACTTCCATGGGTTCTAAGTATTGTGCAAGGACATTTTGTGCTTATCGCATCTTCGAGCATAGCTTTTACGGCATCAGCTTTTGTAATTGCAGGAACGCTGCAGAATAAATGTTTTCCGTTCATAAGTGAAGGGATAGTAAGTGTTAATGCTTCAGTTGGTACGTCAGACAATGTGGCGAAGCATCCGTCATTAACCTGCTGTTGTCTGCAGATTTCATCGAGTTTAACTCTCTTGATTGCTTTTGTGTCATCAAAATCTGCTACCGGTGGGTCATTGAATGCAATATGTCCGTTTTCACCGATGCCAAGGCATACAATGTCAACAGGGTTGTTATTTAAGAGTTTTGTATAGCGTGCACATTCTTCGTCAATGTCGTCTGCACCGCCGTTTATGTAATATACATTTTTGAATGGAACCAAAGCAAAAATATGTTCTTTCAAAAAGTTTCCGAATCGCTGAGGGGCGTCCATGCTTAAACCTATGTATTCATCCATGTGAAAAGCATTGATTTTTGCCCAGTCAATTCCCTCAAATTTAATAAGGTTTTCCAAAACCTCATTCTGTGATGGAGCGGCAGCAAAGATAATATTGATTTCGTCTTTTTCTTTTTGAAGTTCAACAATTTTATTGCCGATATCTAAAGCGGCTGCTGCACCCATTTCATTCCTTGTAGGAAATATATTTACCTTTAGTTTTTCTTTGTAAAATGTTTTCATTTTTACCTCCAATTATTAAATGGTTTTCTGTAAAAATATAATACCATATTTTGTGCAAAAAATCAATATGTATATATCTTGGTGTTTTTGAAAAAACGGTTTGTGGTTAGTTATAAATTTTTAAATAGAAAAAATCGGAACAAGGTTAACCTGTTCCGATATGGAGGTGCCACCCGGATTTGAACCGGGGAATAAAGGTTTTGCAGACCTTGGCCTTACCACTTGGCAATGGCACCGTGCATATATGAGTCGCCAAAGGCGACTTTTTTACAAAAGGCGCTTTAAAAGCGCCTTCTGAATACTATGGAGCGGGCGACGAGGCTCGAACTCGCTACCTCCACCTTGGCAAGGTGGCGCTCTACCAGATGAGCTACGCCCGCAGAACAGGATTGATTATAATGGATGTTTCTCCATTTGTCAACCCCGTTTTTCCCTATTTTTTCAGGATAATTTCCACGATCTCCACATTGCCGCCTTCAGGGTAGAAATACACCTCCCAGGGCGTCTGCGCAGGAAGCTGCTGTTGCTGTTGCACCTGCGCAACAATGCCGAGCACCTCCTGCCGCTGCTGCTCTTCAAAATAGGACAGCTGCACCGTCAGCTCCGCGGCGTCACCGCCCGCCGCAGCGCTCAGCAGATCGTATAGGGCCGAAATGCTGGTGGTGTGCACGATGGCGTCCATCTGCGCCTGCGTTCTGCGGTATCCGATGG
>JAZNOU010000019.1:0-38382 GCA_045589295.1 Clostridia bacterium | reverse complement strand
TCAATGGAAAGGCGTAGAAATCGTAGAAGGAGAAGTATGTCCAGACCACATTCATATGCTTGTTTGTATCCCGCCCAAAATGAGCGTTTCGGGTTTTATGGGATATTTGAAAGGTAAAAGCGCATTACTTATATTTCAAAGATGGGCAATATGAAATTTGCTTACCGAAATCGCGAGTTTTGGTGTAAGGGATATTACGTTGATACCGCGGGGAAGAATACGAAAGCGATAAAGAAATATATAGCAGAACAGCTGAAAAGAGATAAGGAGAGCGACCAAATAAGTTTGTTCGACCCGCGGGACCCATTTATGGGTAGTAAGTAACGGTTGCATGACTGGCAGGTCAATAAAAAACGCACTTGTGCGTCGCCAGTAGTATTAGGGCTATGCCCGAAAATGAAAAACCACCCGCTATGCGGGTGGATATTTATTTTTTTGCATAACGGACAAATAATGGACAAATTTGCATTTTGGAATGAAAATAAAAAAAGACCACTTTGTAGAAATGGCTCTACAAAGCGGTCTTTTATGGCGCACCCAAAGGGATTCGAACCCCCGACCTGCGGTTTAGGAAACCGTCGCTCTATCCTGCTGAGCTATGGATGCAAAACACAATGTATTATAATATAAAACAGTTTATTTGTCAATATAAAATAGGAGAGTGGTACTAATCTTTAGTGGTTAAATTTGCCAATGGATTGTTTTTAACTGCATTTTTTTGTTGTTCATTATTTACATGAGTATAAATTTGTGTTGTTGATAAATGTTCATGTCCTAAAATTTCCTGCAAAGTTCTTAAATCAGTATTTCCTTCACGATACATAAGTGTTGCTGCCGTGTGTCTTAACTTATGCGTAGAAAAACGAGATGTATCTAATCCTGCTAACTGTATATATTTCTTAACAAGGAACTGAACAGTCTTATTACTTATTCGTTGATTCCTGGCACTCAAAAACAATGCGTTTTTGTCTTTGACATTATCTACCGGTCTCTCTTTTAAATATTTAGCTATTGCTTGAATACACGCGTTATTTAAGTATATAGTACGTTCTTTGTTTCCTTTACCTGTGACAATTAATGTGTCATTTTTAATATCTGATAAGTTAATCCCAACTAACTCTGATAAACGCATTCCACAATTCAAAAATAAGGTAATAATTGCATAATCTCTAAAACCTGTAGAATTTTTAAGAACAGTTTCTAATAACCATTTAGATTCATCTAATGTAAGATAATTAGGCAATGATTGTTTAAGCTTTGGTGATTCTAAATCTTTTGCAGGATTATCTTCAATGTATTTAGCTTTGCTATGCATATATTTAAAATAACTTCTTAGACACGCAACTTTACGTGCGCGTGTTGCTGCAGAATTTTTTCTAACAGTATTCATATAAGAAAGATACTCGTAAATGTCTGTGAGCTGAATTTTTTTTACAAAGTTATAATCTAAATTAGTAATATCAATTTCGTCAATAGGATTTTTTGAATTATCAATTTTAAAATGCCTTGACATAAATTTGAAAAATATATTTAAGTCTAAAGCGTATTCTGAGATAGTACCAATTGATTTACCACGTATAGTTTGCATATACATAAGAAATTCCTTATAAACGTAAGGTTGCTCAGATATAATAAAATTCATTTTGACCCTCACCTCAATTATACAAAATTTTTATTTTGTATAATTGTATCACAAATTTTAACAAATGTCAATACCTATCCTCTCTTTTAAATATTAATAGATTTCGTTGTGTATAATATAAAATTTACTTAAAATAAAAATTCCTGCTGGAGCTGATAGAAATTTTCGAAATAATGTTTTGTATGTTTAAAAAATTTCTGTAAGATTTTATTGTGATTTAAAATACATTTTTATCCCCCGTATAATTTCCGCACGAAAAAATACGCTTCCTCGAGTAACCTCAAAAAAGCGTATAAGCTACAAAATTTAAAAATGAATTATTTTGAATCCAAATTGAATTTTTTTCTAAATTTGTCAACACGTCCACCAGCATCAACAATTTTCTGTTTACCTGTATAGAACGGATGACATTTTGAACAAATTTCTATAGAAATATCTTCTTTTGTAGATCTGGTTTCAAAAGTTTCACCACAAGCACATTTTACTGTAGCTGTTTTGTATTCTGGATGTAATCCTTCTTTCATGATTTTCACCTCTTTCATTAACAACAGGAGTATTATAACATAACTTGATAAAAAAATCAATACATATTTTAAAAAAAATAACAATTTTCGGGCAAATACTTAAAAATAGGTATCTGCCCGAATTTTTAATATTATTAATACTTGCTTCTCTTTGTATAATGAGTATGCAAAAGTTCATGTGCTTTGTGTGAGCATGGTTTTTCAAAATACTCATCATAAAGCTTTTTAATTGCCGGGTTTTCGTGCGATTTTCTAAGTTTTGAGTTTCTGTCTTCAGAGTAAAGAGCCTTAGCTCTTTCAACTCTTACATCTACCAAAGCACGTTTTTTAGCAGATACTATTGGTTGTCCACCACCATTTACACAACCGCCAGGACATGCCATAATTTCGATAAAATCGTATTTAGCCTCTCCCTCCTTAATTTTGTTAAGAAGCTCTTTAGCATTTTTCGTTCCGTGAACAACAGCAACCTTAACTTCCTTGCCTGCAACTATAAGAGTTGCTTCTTTTATACCATCCATACCACGGATAGGCTCAAGTTCTAGATTGTCTAAAGACTTACCTTCTAAAATTTCATAAACAGTTCTAAGCGCTGCTTCCATAACACCGCCCGTAGCACCAAAAATAACACCAGCACCGGTAGCAGTTCCAAATGGATCGTCGAATTCGGAATCAGGTAATTCAGCAAAATTAATGCCAGCTTGCTTAATCATTCTTGCCAACTCACGTGTTGTAAGCGATGCATCAATGTCAAATGCGCCACTGCTTGTCATTTCCTCTCTCTGAGCTTCATATTTCTTTGAAGTACAAGGCATAATTGCAACAGAAAAAATATCTCTGTTATCAATATTGTTCTTTTCAGCGTAATATGATTTAATTACTGCGCCAAACATTTCCATTGGAGATTTTGCTGTAGAAAGATTATCTGTAAACTCTGGGAAATTATGCTCACAGAATTTAACCCAACCAGGACTACATGAAGTAATAAGTGGAAGCTTTTCTTGTTTGGTGAATCTTTCGATAAACTCTGTCCCCTCTTCCATAATTGTTAAATCAGCGGCAGTGTCTGTATCAAAGACTTTATCAAATCCTAAAATTTTGAGAGCTGTAACCATTTTTCCGGTAACAGGTGTCCCCATTGGAAGACCAAATTCTTCACCAAGAGCTGCTCTTACTGCAGGTGCAGTCTGAACAACAACATGTTTTTCAGGATTATCTATAGCTTCTAACACCCTTGGAATGTGCGGCTGCTCAGTTAATGCTCCGGTAGGACAAGCATTGATACACTGACCGCAGAAAATACACGCAACTTCTGAAACAGGCTTTTCAAATGCAGTATTAACAGTTGTTTCAAAACCTCTATTAATGCAAGAAATCACTGAAACAGCCTGATTGTCGCATGCAGCTACGCAACGTCTGCACAGTACACACTTGTTATTATCGCGGATATATGATGCAGATGAATCGTCAATAGATAACTTTCTATCGTTTTCACCTGAAAAAGGAAGTTCATCAATTCCAAATTCTTCAGCTAACGCCTGAAGTTCGCAATTTCTGTTTCTTGCACAAGTAAGACAACTTCTATCGTGATTTGAAAGAATTAGTTCCAAATTAGCTTTTCTTGCACGTCTTACTGCAGCAGTATTGGTAAATACTTCTAGCCCTTCTGAAACAGGATATACACATGCAGCCTGTAATGCTCTGGCACCTTTGATTTCAACAACGCACAATCTGCATGAGCCAAGTTTATTCATTCCCTCGAGGTAGCAAAGTGTAGGAATGTCGATGTTTGCACTTCTTGCTGCCTGCAAGATTGTATAATCTGCAGGAACAGTAACTTCAATATTATTAATTTTAAGAGTAACATTTTCCATTATCAACTTACCTCCTTATTTGCTTATTGCCTTTTTAGGACATTTAGTTTCACAAAGTCCGCATTTTACACATTTAGCTATGTCAATAACAAATGGTTCCTTAATTTTACCGGTAATTGCAGAAACGGGACAGTTTTTGGCACAAATTCCACAACCAATACATTTTTCAGCGTCAACTTTGTAGTTAAGGAGCGCCTTGCAAACACCAGCACGGCATTTTTTATCAACAACGTGCTCTTCATACTCGTGTCTAAAATATCTGAGTGTGCTCAAAATTGGGTTTGGAGCAGTTTGTCCAAGTCCGCACAGTGCAGTACTTTTAACCGATAAGCACAATTGTTCCAATTTATCAATATCTTCAAGTGTTCCTTGTCCATTTGTAATCTTGGTTAAGATTTCGAGCATTCTCTTTGTTCCAATACGACATGGTACACACTTACCACAAGATTCATCAACAGTAAATTCAAGGAAGAATTTAGCGATATCAACCATACATGTATCTTCATCCATAACGATAAGTCCACCTGACCCCATCATGGAACCAATACTAATAAGCGAGTCATAATCAATAGGCGTATCAATAAGTTCCGCAGGAATGCATCCACCTGAAGGTCCGCCTGTTTGAGCAGCTTTAAACTTTTTGCCATTAGGAATTCCGCCACCAATTTCATATACAACTTCTCTTAATGTTGTACCCATTGGTACCTCAACCAAACCTGTGTTGTTGATTTTTCCACCCAAAGCAAAAACTTTTGTACCTTTACTCTTTTCTGTACCAATCGATGTGAACCATTCAACTCCTTTTAAGAAAATAACAGGAATATTCGCATAAGTTTCAACATTGTTAAGAATTGAAGGTTTACCCCAGAGACCTTTAACTGCCGGGAAAGGCGGTCTTGGTCTTGGTTCACCTCTATGTCCTTCAATTGAAGTGATAAGAGCTGTTTCTTCACCGCATACGAAAGCACCAGCGCCAAGTCTGATATCTAAATCAAATGAAAAATCTGTTCCAAAAATATTTTTGCCAAGCAAACCATATTCTCTAGCCTGTTTTATTGCAATGTTAAGTCTGTTAACAGCGATAGGATATTCAGCACGAACATAAACATAACCCTGATTTGCGCCAATTGCATAACCTGCAATTGTCATAGCTTCAATTAAACTGTGAGGATCACCTTCAAGAATTGATCTATCCATAAATGCCCCAGGGTCTCCCTCATCGGCATTACAAAGAACATATTTTTGTTCATTGGTCTGCTGAGCAGCAAAACTCCATTTGATTCCTGTCGGAAATCCACCACCGCCACGGCCGCGAAGTCCTGAATCTTTAACTATATTTATAACTTCTTCCGGTGTCATTTCGGTAAGGATCTTACCTAAAGCCTTATAACCATCTTTAGCGATATATTCTTCAATATCTTCTGGATTTATAACACCGCAGTTTCTAAGGGCAACACGAAGTTGTTTTTTATAGAAATCAACCTCATTTAACGATTTGATGTTATCCTCTTCGACGGTTTCTTTATAGAGTAGTCTTTTTACAATTTTACCTTTGAGCAAGTGTTGCTCAACAATTTCAGCAACATCTTCTTTTTGAACCATGCTATAGAACGAACCTTCGGGATATACGATAACAATCGGCCCTAACGCACACAACCCAAAACAACCGGTTCTTACAACTTTAACTTCGTTTGCAATATCAAAATTTTGAAGTTGTTTTTCAAATTCAGCAATGATTTGCGAAGACCCGGATGATGTACAACCAGTACCGCCACAAACCAACACATGTGATCTTACGAGTTCCATTTTTTTATCCTCCATTTCAATACACCAAACTGATGTAAGTTTAATTACTTTTCAACAGCACCAATAGTGTATTCGTCAACAACTTTACCGTTAACAATGTGCTCTGATACAATTTTTGCAACTTTTTCAGGAGAAACTTTGATGTAAGTGACTTTTTCTTTGCCCGCTACATAAACCTCAACAATAGGCTCATATTTACAAAGGCCAACACAATCTGTTTGTGAAACATAAACATCGCAGAGCATTCTCTTATTTACTTCTTCAACAAATGTCTGCAAAACAGGACGAGCGCCTGCTGCGATACCACAAGTTGCCATACCAACAACTATACGTGTATCATCTTTTGATTCATTTCGCAAATTAACTTTGTTGAAAGCCTTTTGTCTAATAGCTTCTAAATCTGCTAAACTTTTCATATTATAACCCCTATTCTGCTACTAATAGCACATAATATTAAGATGAGATACTAAGAATTCCATCTCTTATATACTCTTGTATCCAAAGAATTGTATCTGAATTGTTGAGCTGAATCCCTTGAACAAATCTTTTAACTTCTCTTGTATCAAACTTAAATCTATTATCATTATAAATATGCTTATAAACAAAATCAACATCCAAATTACAAGATACAAGCACTGATATAGTTTGTTCAATATTCCCAAGAGGTGGTCTGTCAATATGATTATGTTCAAATGAAGCGTTCACTATTGTTCCGACACCCAATTCAGATGATATTTCAAACTTACCATTTGACTGTTCCGAAAGCATTTTTAGCAAGGATATCCCCATCCCAACTTTTCTTGTTTTTCTTGTAGTTGAAAAAGGATTAGTAACTGTTTTTAAAAACTCTTTATCCATTCCCTTTCCGTTATCTTCAATATTTATATTTAAAATATTGTCATTAATTTTTTCGGTAACAACAATTGTCACAATGGATGCATTTGCCGCTATAGAGTTTTCGGCAATATCGAGTATATTTAAAGATAGTTCTTTCATCCAATTAATTTTGATACTTTTCGATTATTCCTGGAACGTCATCAACAACCAATCTTCCATAAACATCATCATTAACGGTCAAAACTGGTGCCAAACCACAAGCGCCAATGCAACGTGTGGCTTCAAGCGAGAATTTCCCATCGGGAGTACATTCCCCTACTTCAATTCCAAGAATTTCTTTGATTTTGTCTAAAATATCTCCAGAACCCTTAACATAGCATGCAGTACCAAGACAAACAGCGATTTTATACTGTCCTTTAGGATACAAAGAAAATTGCGTATAGAATGTAACAACACCATAAACTTCAGCAAGCGGAACATCCAATTCTTCAGCAATAATCGTCTGAACCTCAACAGGAAGATAGCCATATATTTCCTGTGCTTCATGGAGAACTGGAATTAATGCTCCTTTGGACTGCTTATGCTTGTTGATGACCTCCATAAGCTGTGCCTCCTGCTTTTTCGTCCCATTAAAAGCAGGCAATTTTTTATCTGCCATTTTAAAGCCTCCTTATAAAAATATACTACATAATATTCTAAGAGTAATTATATCATATAATTCAACAAAAATCTACAAAAAAACAAAAATACACTTATTTTATAATTTTGTTGTTCCTTTGAAAAAGAATCAATAGTTGTTTTGCGTTAGTATTAAAATCTGTAAATCGTAAAAAGGTTCATAATATTTTACTAAGCTTCAAAGCGGCATCATAAGCCGGAAGCTTGGTTTTAAGCAAGGTAATTCCTTGATTAATTGCTGCTTTAAGGCATTCATCGTCAGGTGAAGTGTTTTCACACATTAACACGCACGAAACATCTGTAAGTGTTGCAACCGCAACAACGTTAACATTAGACATAATAGTAATCCAAATATTATCTTGTATTGATTTTGACATAACACAACTAAGTAAATCTCCAATATAACACCCATTTACATGGCGTGATACGTTGTTGCCCTCACAAATAATTTCCGCGCCCAATTCTTGCGCAACATCCTTGACAGTCATTACACTTCCCTATTCTTTCAATAAACCCACATACTACTGCTGCTTGTAGTATTATAATTAAAAATCAAAACTATCAGCACTTAACTCACTGAATTTTAATACTTTTGTTTCGCCGGTATTCATATTTTTTACAGAAAAGGTACCTGAAGAAATTTCATCCTCACCAAGTACTGCACTATATTCTACATTAAGTTTATCAGCATACTTCAATTGGGCTTTAACAGAACGTCCCAAATGATCAAATTCAGCAGAAATACCCATACTTCTCATCTTACTTACAATCTCAAAAGCTTTTTCTGAGGCAGTACTGCCTATTGAAGCAACAAACAACTTAGTTTTGTCTTCATTTTCTGGCAAAAGTCCTTTTTTAGTCAAAATATCAATTAATCTTTCAAGTCCTACAGAAAAACCAATTCCCGGTGTGCTAGCACCACCCAACTGTTCAACTAAGCCATCATATCTGCCACCGCCACAAACTGTTGACTGAGCTCCTAAATCTGATGATTTAATTTCAAACACAGTCTTAGTGTAATAATCCAATCCTCGAACCAAAGTTGTATCAACAACAAATTCTATGCCAATATCAGTCAACGCTTGTTTTAAGACATCAAAATGTTCTTTACAATCATCGCACAAAACAGCATCAACTGTAGGCGCATTACTTATCACGTCTTTACAATCAGGGTTTTTGCAGTCTAACACCCTAAGAGGATTTCTGCCTATGCGGTCATTGCATAAACCACACAACTCACCACTTCGTTTTTCTAAGTAGGAACGAAGTAATTCATTATATTTTTTTCTACAATCCGGACAACCAATTGAATTAATATAAAGCGTCAAATCTTCTACCCCAAGTTTTTTGAGCAAAGACATTGCCAGTGAAATCACCTCAGCATCTGTCAAAGCATTATTACTGCCAAAGTTTTCGACACCAAATTGTCTGAATTCACGAAATCTGCCCGCTTGAGGACGTTCGTAACGATAACAAGTAATTATATAGAATAACTTTATTGGTGCAGGCGCATTATAAAGATTGTTTTCAAGATAACTTCTTACAGTAGACGCTGTTCCTTCTGGTCTTAAAGTTATACTTCTATCTCCTTTATCAGTAAAAGTATACATTTCTTTTTGGACAACATCTGTTGTATCACCAACTCCCCTATTAAACAAATCTGTTTGTTCAAAAACAGGAAATCTGATTTCACTGTAACCAAAATTTCGACATATTTCGTATATTTTTTTCTCAACGTATTGCCATACGTGAATTTCTGACGGCAAAATATCATGAGTTCCTTTTGGTGCAGAAATCTTAATTTGTTTACTCATACGAATTCTCCTTTGTATTTTTCTTAGATATAATTGCTGCGTAACATAACACAGACACGCCAACACCCACAAAAACTAACGAAACAAAAAGTTTATATATTGTTAATGAAATGATACCATAAACCTTTAAAATATTCAATGTCCCACCTAAGTATGCAACAACAGAAACACCAAGAGGAACATAGCCTATATTTTTATGTTCAAAGATAAAAGCCACAACCGCAAGCGTTGCTAAATACATACAATCGTATCCTAAGATACAGTGGCTAAAATCAGACTGAGCGTTTGTAAACACATGCATTGCAAAAAAAACAACTGCTAACGAAATATACAGGAATATTTTTTTCATAGTGCTTATGTACAAACATAAAAATGAACATGCAATAGAAAAATACAGCAGCAAAAAATTAGCACTATCATTTACATTAAAAGAAGCAATAATAAAATATGAAATGCCGATTGGCACAAAAAAGCAAGCTAAATATTTGAATATGTTATTTTTTAGTTTTTTAAACATTATGATAAATGTAATACCTATAACAAATACAACAATTGATGAGAAAGAAATGTTGATCATTTCTAACGCAGTTGCCAATCCTAAAATTACAAAAATTAATCCAATAAGGTAAATAAGAACTTTATTTGAACCAGACAAAATATACCCCTCCTATAAGCTCTACTTTATCGAAGAAAATATTTCAATAATTCTATCTTTATTTTCGCCATTCTCCGCAGAAAATGGAATAAATTTCGAAGTATCAATTTGAAGAGTATCAAGAACATCTGCAAGTTGCTGTTGTTTTTGAGAAGGTTTAAGTTTGTCACACTTTGTTGCAATAACGTAGTATTCTATACCATAATGTTCTATCCAGTTAAGCATCATCAAATCGTCTTCTGTGGGTAAATGTCTTGCGTCTACAAGTAAAAATATGATTTTTAGTTGTTCACGGTTTTCAAGATAATGATTAATCATATCTGCCCATGCAAGTTTTTCATTTTTAGAAACTTTCGCATAACCATATCCGGGTAAATCTACGATGTTAAGTTTTTTGTCAATATTATAAAAATTAATTGTAACTGTTTTACCTGGTTTAGAACTGGTTCTTGCAAAATTTTTACGATTTAAAGTTTTGTTAATAAGAGAAGACTTACCTACATTGGAACGTCCAACCATTGCAATTTCCGGGAAATCCCCTTTAGGATACTGAGTCTCTTTTACAGCAGAAATCAAAAATTCTGCATTATGAAAATTCATAATGTACCTCCATTACATATTCAAGGAATTATTTACAATTTCACATACGTCATTAACAGCAATAAATTGTATATTATCTTTGGCTGTTTTTGAAATATCATTTAAGTCTTTTTTGTTTTCCTTTGGAATGAAAACAGTTTTGATGTTATTTTGCAAAGCTGCAATACTTTTTTCACGCAAACCACCAATTGGTAAAACTCTACCTGTCAGTGTAACTTCCCCTGTCATAGCGCAGTCACATTTAAAAATCTTACCAGTATATGCTGAAACAAGAGCGGTAACTATCGTAACCCCAGCTGACGGTCCGTCTTTAGGCACAGCACCTTCAGGAACATGAATATGTACATCGTTGTTTTCAAACATGCTGAACTCTATTCCATATTTTTTATGTTGAGATTTTACATAAGAATACGCGATTTCTGCAGATTCTTTCATTACATCTCCCAAATTGCCCGTAAGTTTTAAATTTCCCTTACCTTTTGTAAGTGTTACCTCAATCGTCAAAACATCACCGCCGTATTGTGTCCAAGCTAGACCTGTGACAACACCACAATTAGTAATTTTATCTTTAAAAACATTTGAAGATAATTTTGTACCAAGATAGTCACTGACATTTTTCTTAGTTATTTTCATGCTTTTTTGTTCGTCTTTTATGATCTTGACAGCACATTTTCTGCATATTTTCTGAATATGCCTATCAAGATTTCTTACACCTGCTTCTTTTGTGTAGGAATCAATTATTTCATTAATTGCATCATCGGTGAATTTGACATTCTTTTTAACAGAATGTCTGGCTGTTTCTATTGGCACTAAATGTTTTTTAGCAATTTGCATTTTTTCTTCAAAAGTGTATCCAGGTATAGATATAATATCCATTCTGTCTATAAGAGGCTCAGGAATTCTTGAAATATCATTCGCAGTTGCAATATAAATTGCATTTGAAATATCAAACGGAATTTCAAGATAATTATCCTTAAATTCTTTGTTTTGTCCATTATCTAACACCTCTAGCAACGCAGAAGCAGGATCGCCCTTGTGCTCAGATGCAATTTTGTCAATTTCATCTAGCAAAATCAATGGATTTAAACATTCAGCTTGCTTAAAAGCGTTAATTATTCTTCCGGGCATAGCACCAACGTAGGTTTTTCTATGTCCTCTTATCTCACTTTCGTCTTTAAGTCCGCCAAGCGAAATGCGTACATATTTTCGTCCAAGCGCTTTTGAAAGTGATTCGGCTATGGTTGTTTTTCCAACCCCGGGTGGTCCGGCAAGACAAATAATATTTCCGTTTCCCGCACCACCTAGTTGTTTAACCGCAATATACTCAACAATACGTTCTTTTACATCATCGAGTCCAAAATGATTTTCATTTAAAACATTTACAACATTTTCTACATCTACATTTTCATTTAAAAAAGTATTCCACGGTAAATCAAGAACAAGATCTAAATACGACGTTATTACACCACTCTCCGATGAGTGAGGGCTCATATTATCAAGTCTTGAAAGTTCTTTAAGAAGTTTTTTTTCGTAGACTGGCGGTAACTTCAACTCTAAAATCTTATCATAATACTCATCGCAAATGCTATTGAAATCATCAGTGTCGCCCAACTCGCTTTTTATGGTTTTAAGTTGTTCGTTTAAATAGTATTCACGTTGGTGTTTATCAATTTTCTGTTTAACTTTTCCTTGAATTTCGGTTTCAATTTCAGCAATTTTAATCTCTCTGTCCAAAAACTTGATAAGCGTGTTAAAAATTTCTCTCACATTATTGAGTTTTAAAATCTCTTGCAGCTCAAATGGTTCAATAATAAAATTAGCACATATATTATCACATAAGACATCCAAAGGTTTTTTTAAATCAAAAGAATTGACAATAACACTGGGTACATTGTGATTTGATGTTGTAAAATAGGAATAAGTTTTATCTCTAAGTTCTCTGTATAACTGCAAATCTTCAGGCAAATCCAAATCAAGATTATTTGTAACTTCGTCTTTTTCTGCATCGCACAGTAAAAAGCTTTCACAATCCTTAAATTCGGTAATATGCGCCCTACACATACTAGAAACAACAACACGATATGTGTCTTCAGACGTTTTGATAAAATGTGAAATTTTTGCTAGTGTACCATATTTATATATATCGTTTTGTGTAGGTTTATCAATTACAGAATCTTTTTGTGACACCAAAAATACCAATTGTTCTTTTTTAAATGCGGCTTTAATAGCTGCAATTGATATCTGTCTTTCAACATCAAAATGTATTTGTATATTTGGAAATACAACAATCCCACGCAAAGGTAGTATTGGTAAATCGTAAATCATTTAAAATATTCTCCGTTCAAATTTAATGCTCAGCTGAATTAAGATATGCAGATTGTGCTTCTGTCAATTCATCAATCTTAATACCCATAGTTTCAAGTTTAAGATTTGCAACATAGTTATCAATTTCTTTAGGAACATCATAAACTGAATTAGTCATTTCATTATAATGTTCAGCAATATATTTCATAGTAAGTGCCTGTATAGCAAAGCTCATATCCATAATTTCAGCAGGATGTCCGTCACCGGAAGCCAAATTAACAAGGCGACCTTCTGCAATGACATTAATCCATCTTCCATCAGACATCTTATATCCCATCACATTATCCCTTACACATTTAACTTCTACCGCCATTTTTTTAAGTTCAGGAATATTAACCTCAACGTCAAAGTGACCGGCGTTAGAAAGAATAACTCCATCTTTCATATTGACATAATGATCCTTGTGAATAACACGTTCGCATCCAGTAACCGTTACAAAAATATCTCCAATTTTGCTAGCTTCATCCATTGTCATAACTCTAAAGCCATCCATTACTGCTTCTATTGCTTTTATTGGATCGATTTCGCAAACAATAACATTTGCTCCAAGGCCCTTTGCACGCATTGCACAACCTTTTCCACACCAGCCATAACCTGCAATTACAACGTTTTTCCCTGCTGTAATTAAGTTTGTTGTCTTATTAATAGCATTCCAAACTGATTGTCCCGTCCCATATCTATTATCAAACAAATGTTTGCAATCTGCATCATTAACAGAAACAACCGGAAAACGTAAATTCCCCGATTTTTCCCTTGATTTAAGTCGATGGATTCCTGTTGTTGTTTCCTCGCTTCCCCCACGAACATTAAGATGTGAGAACTCATCGTGCAATAAATTTGTTATATCTCCACCATCATCCAAAAAGATATCCGGTTCAAACTCAAGTGTCTTTTTCAACAGATGGTTATATTCATCTTCGTCAATTCCATGTACTGCAAAAACCTCAAGTCCATTTTTTGCAAGTGCTGCTGCAACATCATCTTGTGTTGAAAGTGGATTGCACCCTGATAATCTTACATCGGCACCAGCAGCTTTTAACACTTCTGCCAAATATGCAGTTTTCGCCTCAACATGTATGCACATAGCAATTTTTACACCATTAAGGCATTGAGATTTTGTAAAATCTTCCTCAATTTTATTTAAAAGTGGCATATTTTTTTTAACCCACTCAATTTTCATTCTACCATGTTCATGCAAATTTATATCTTTAACAATACTCATTTAAATCACCGTTTTTAATTATTTTTTATTAAAAAGTTGGGCGGGTAATACAACCCACCCATACTTAATATTAAAATTATTCTTCAGTTGCAACATCGTTAACTGTTTCTGTTGCTTCTTCCTGTACGGGAGTTTCTTCAATTTCAGTAGGAACTTCCTCTTCGATAAGAGCACGCATGCTCAAACCAATTTTCTGTGTTTCGTTGTTAATGTCAACAACTTTTGCCTGAACTTCTTGTCCAAGTTCTAAAACATCAGCTGGCTTTGCAATTCTCTTGTTAGAAATCTGTGAAATATGAATCAAGCCATCAACGCCAGGTATAATTTCAGCAAAAGCGCCAAATGGTAACAATCTAACAATTTTACAATCAACAACATCACCTTCGTTGATAGTTTCAACAACTTTATTCCAAGGATTATCTTCAGCTTTTTTGTGACCTAAAGAAATCTTTCTGGTTTCTTTATCAAGATTTAAAACTTTAACTTCCAAAACATCACCAACTTTTACAACTTCTGAAGGATGTTTGATATGCTTCCAGGTAAGTTCAGTAATATGTACTAACCCATCAACACCACCTACATCAACAAATGCTCCAAAGTTTGTGATTGATTTAACAACACCTTTGATAACCTGACCAACTTCAATTGTGCTCCAAAAAGCTTCAGCTTTTTTCTTCTTTTCTTCAAGCAAAAGTTCTTTAATTGAGCCAACAACTTTACGTCTTCTTCTATCAAAGTCAATGAGTCTTAATGTAACTTCTTGTCCCATCATTGAAGATAAATCTTCTGTATATCTTTCTGTAGCAAGTGAAGCTGGAACAAAAACTTTTGTACCTAAAGCTACAACAATTATACCACTTTTAACCACTTCTGTAACAACGCCCGTAATAGGTGTTTTGTTTTCAAAAGCATCATTTATTTCTTTCTGAGCTGCCATTGATTCAAGTTTTCTCATAGAAAGTGTAACGTAACCTTCTATATCGTTAACACGAACAACAAAAGCTTCAACCTCTTGACCAACAGACAAAACATCTTCAATGTTTACGTTAGGCTTGATTGTTACCTGATCAGCCGGAATTATTCCGTCAGCCTTAGTATCAAGACCTACATACACTTCTGTGGGTGTTATTTTAATAACTGTGCCCTTAACAATATCCCCTGTATTTAAAGGTTTTAAAGTGCTTTCGATTGCCTCCTCAAAATTCATTTCTCTTTCTTCTAACATGTTTACTACCTCCTTTATTATGCACGCAGGTGTTGAAGCACCCGCGGTAACACCAACCACATTGAACTTGTATATATCTGCTACAAGTTCACTTTTGTTATCTATAAAGAAAACATTTTTGCAATTTTTTCTTGCGACATCAGCAAGACGCTTGCTATTAGAGCTTTTTTTGTCGCCAATAACCACAATAGCATCGCAAGTTTTAGCTAATGAAATGACTTCGTTTTGCCTTTCCATTGTAGCATTGCAAACTGTATCAATAATAACAGCTTCTTGATTCAGCTCAAGAAGCAATTGTGATATTTCTTCCCATTTTTTTCGCTCAAAGGTTGTTTGCGAAACAACGCACATTTTATCGCAAATAATTTTGCTATTTAAATCACTAACATCACTGATTATTACTGCGTCATTATTACACCAACCAAGAATTCCCTGAACTTCAGGATGATTTATATCACCTACAACAAATATATTATACCCTAAGTTGTGATATTTTTCAACCACATTATGAATTTTTTTTACAAATGGACAAGTAGCATCTATAATTTGCGATGCTTTATCATCAATTTGCATCATTTCAATTTTTGAAATACCATGTGAACGGATCAAAATACAATCTAAACTGGAAATGTCATCTATATTTTCAACAACAGAGACTCCTTGATTCTCAAAGGATTTAACTACCTCACTGTTGTGAATAATAGGTCCATATGTTTTTAAATTTGCGGAAGTTTTTACCGCTTCACTAAGCATATTGACAGCTCTGTTAACGCCATAGCAAAAACCTGCAGTTTTAGCTAAAATAACTTTCATTTTGTCTCAGATAGCTCCTTGATTTTTTTCATCACACCCACAGTGCTAAGATTAAGTTCATCAGGTGTAAGTTTTTTATCGCCAAAATAAATTGGTTCACCAATAACAATATTTACATGGTTTCTAAACTTGTACTCACCAGATATTGCGACAGGAATAAGTGGTTTTTTACACCTAGAAGCAAGCAAAACAGCACCAGCTTTTGCATCATCGACATCAAGTTCATCTGTACGTTTACCTTGAGGGAAAATCCCTAAAATTTTCCCATCGTTTAAAATATGTATTGCATGTTTTATTGCAGCAAGGTCATTTTCCTCACGCTTAACAGGAAAAGCTCCAAATTTTTTCAAAAAATAGCCGAAAAGCTTATTTCTAAACAGTTCTGCCTTTGCCATAAAATACAGATCTTTTTTCAAAAAGGCATATAAAAAAATTCCATCCCAATTGCTTTTGTGATTTGCGGTTATGACATAACCACCATCAATATTAAGATTTTGAATACCAGAAACACTTGGTTTAAAAAAAATATTTAAAAATGTTCTTATAAGACCTAAGATTATTTTTTTCAATTTCATTTACTCATTTCTTTTAAAATATATTCTTCAATTATACTAATAGATTGCTCCAACGTATTACCTGTTGTATCAATAATATGTGCATTGTCATCAACTTTGAGCGGACTAAAAGCACGAGAACTGTCATTTTCATCTCGCTTATTTACATCTTTTAGCACCTGTTCAAAAGTGACATTAACGCCATTTGCAACCAGTTCCGCATATCTTCTTTGTGCTCTGTCTTCGGCAGAAGCAGTAAGAAAAATTTTTATTTCAGCATTGGGAAGAACATAAGTGGCAATATCTCTTCCGTCCATAATAACGTTCTTACCCTCAGCAAGTTGGCGCTGTATTTCTACTAGTTTTATTCTGACTTCCGGTATTACAGCAACATCAGATGCCGCTATCGAAACCTCAGGTGTTCTTATATAGTCCGTGACATCTTCACCGTTAAGAAACATTTTTTGAATTGAATCTTCCAAAACAATATCAATTGTAATATCTTCAAGCATGCTAATAATTTGTGAAACATCGTTCTTTGTATCAAGTTTATTGATTATGGCCGACAGACCAATTGTTCTATACATAGCGCCTGTATCAATATATACAAATCCCAATTTGGTTGCAAGAAGTTTTGAAATAGTACTTTTACCTGCTCCAGATGGTCCATCAATAGCAATTTTCATAATTACCTCCCAAACAAGCTTTGTGCTGCTTTTTCCCCTGCTAAATAGCCAGTTGAAAACGCAATTTGCAAATTAAATCCACCTGTATATGCATCAACGTCTAGTACTTCACCACAAAAAAACAAATTATCGCAAAGTTTAGATTCCATATTTGATGGTTTAATCTCATTTGTATTTATTCCGCCTGAAGTTATGATTGCTTCTTCTATCGGTCGCAACCCTCTAACTGTCAAAGGGAATTCTTTAATCAAATTAACAAGATTAATTCTTTCCTGTTTAGTTATAGAATTAATCTTTTTGAAAGGGTCAATTCCAGATAGTTTAATTATAACAGGAATTAGTTTTCTTGGCAATAGCTTTTCTAATGAATTGGAAAAATTTTTATTAATGAACTCCGAAAAATCTCGTAATAATCTTTTATCAAGATTTTCGTGCGAAAGTGCAGGTTTAAGATCAACAAAAATCTTATATCCATCAAGTTTTTTCATATGTGAACTAGTACTTAAAATAATCGGACCTGTAACACCAAAATGTGTAAACATCATTTCGCCAAAATCTGTATAAACACAACTTTTATCATAAACCAATTTAATTGAGACATTTTTTAGTGAAAGCCCTTGCAATGCCGAGCAGTAACTTTCCTCGATAACAAGAGGAACCAAAGATGGTTTAAGTTCAGTAACACTGTGATTGAAGTACTTTGCAAACCTATATCCATCACCTGTTGAGCCAGTTAGTGGATAGGAAACTCCACCGGTTGCCACAATAACGGCATCTGCCTGAAACTGTTCGCCTGTATTACAATTAACGTCAAAAATATTATTACTTTTTTTGTTAATTGATTTAACACAAGAAAAAACAACATCAATTTCAAGTTTTTGAATTAAGTTTTCAAATACCTTAACAACGTCCGAAGCTTTATCAGATTGAGGAAAAACTCTTCCTCCTCTTTCGGTTTTTAAAAGCAAACCGTTATTTGTAAAAAACTCCTGGAGATTATTGTTATCAAAATTATAAAACGCGCTATACATAAACTTAGAATTTCTAGGTATATTTTCAAAGAAGGTGTCAGAATCACAAGCGTTTGTAATATTACATCTTCCTTTCCCAGTGATACGAACCTTTCTGCCTAACAACCTGTTTTTTTCAAACAGAACAACCTTGGCACCATTTAAAGCGGCAGATACCGCAGCCATCATTCCAGACGCGCCACCTCCGATAACTGCAACTTGATAAATATTCTCACTCATCGCTGTGTTCCTTACTATAGACATCATATTCATCCCATATTCCTTCTAGCTTATTAAAAATCATGGAAGTTTCTTCTTTTTTACGCATACCAAGTGCGACGATAAGTGCATTAACAATGCTCATTGGCGCAACAAGTGAATCCACAAAAGACGCAGCGTCGTTTTTTGCATACAACTTAAAATCAGAAAACTGCACAATTGGAGATTTGCAGGTATCGGTAATTGCAACAACCGACGCCCCACTATTTTTAGCATATTCTAAAGCCTTAACAGTTCGTCTGGAGTATCTTGGAAATGTAATGCCAATCACTACATCGTCATCTCCCGCTCTTAAGATTTGCTCAAAAACTTCGCTTATGCTCGTTGTTTGCACGATTTTGACATTATTAAACAAAAGATTAAAGTAAAACCCCATAAAAGATGCAATCGCAGACGCACTTCTTACACCAATAATATATATAGTTTTTGCTTTTAAAATTGTTTCAACCGAGTTATCAAAATCTTGTCTGCTTAAATTTTCCATTGTTGTTTTAAGTTTGGAGATATCTCCTGACATTATTTTTGACAAAACATCAGCATTATCCATTTTTTCAGAAAGAATTTCAAATCGTTGTAACGCCGTAAGTTTTGTCTTTATTATTTCTCGAAGTGCCGATTGTAGTTCTGGAAAACCCTCATAACCAAGAGCAACCGCAAAACGGACTACGGTTGATTCACTTACATCAACCTCTTTACCCAATTTTGCGGCAGTTGTATAGGCGGCTTTATCGTATTGGTTAATTACGTAGTCCGCTATTTTTTTTTGACCTTTACTAAAAGAAGAATATGACTCTTCGATTTGCTTTAAAACGTTTTTCATTTTTACTTCCACACTTAATTTTTCATAATTTTATCTATTTCCGGTTTGGTTAGATGTCTCCATTTACCATATGGCAAATTACCAAGACAAATTCCGCCTACTTCAACTCTTTTCAGATCAACAACCGGATGATTTATTGCGTCGAACATTCTCCTTATTTGCCTGTTTTTACCCTCACGTATAGTTATCTTTATCAAGGTGGTGGAATCATTATATATATCTTCAATATACACTTTTGCAGGAGCTGTCTTTCCGTCATCAAGAACAACACCTTCTCTGAGTTGTTTCAAATCTTCTCTTGAAACAACTCCACCACTTACTCTTGCCAAATATGTCTTTGCAATTTTATTTTTAGGATGCGTAACTTTATTAGAAAAATCACCATCATTTGTAAGTAAAATCAAGCCTTCGGTATTGTAATCTAATCTGCCAATACAAAACATACGTTCTTTGATATCAGATTTAATCAAATCAATTACAGTCTTTCTGCCCTTATCATCTGAAGATGTGCAAACAACGCCTAAAGGTTTATATAACATTATATAAATTTTCTTGTCATTTCTTTCAACAACCTTGCCGTCTACTGAAACCACATCATTTCCTTCGTCAATATTCTGTCCAATTTTGGCAACAGTCCCATTAACCAAAACTCTACCTTCATTAACCAACTTTTCTGAAGTACGCCTTGAAGCAACCCCGCATTCGGCAAGAAATTTATGAATTCTCATTAAATGTACCTCTACTAAATTACTCTTGAACTCAACTATTCTTATATTAATCTCTATCTTCCAGTGAAATATAAGCACTTTTGTGTGTGACGCTTTTATATGCTGGTCGCATTATTTTTCTTCCTGCAATAATTTCTTCTATTCTGTGTGCACACCAACCAACAATTCTTGACATAGCAAAAATAGGAATATACAGATCTTTTGTAATTCCAAGCATGCTATAAACAAACCCTGAGTAAAAATCAACATTAGCACACAACATTTTTGTATTTCCTTTTACTTTTTGGAAAACAATTGGAGATAATTTTTCAACTAATTCATATAGTGCAAATTCGTCTTCTCTACCTTTAAGCCACGCTAGTTCCCTAGCCTTTGATTTAAGCATAACTGCCCTTGGATCTGAAATTGTATAAATAGCATGTCCCATCCCATAAATCAAACCAGTTTTGTCAAATGCCTCTTTTTTTGCTATTTTAGTTAAATATTCCTCAACTTCTTGTTCGTTTTTCCAATCAGAAACGTTAGCTTTAATATCTTCAAACATTTCTGTAACAGACAATGATGCCCCACCATGTTTCGGACCTTTTAGTGCTCCGACAGCTGCAGCAATAGAAGAATATGTATCAGTCCCCGTTGAAGAAACCACATGAGTTGTAAAGGCTGAGTTATTACCACCGCCGTGTTCTGCATGTACCATAAGGCACAAGTCCAAAATATCCGCTTCTTCCTTAGTAAACTCACGGTTTGGCCTTATCATGTACAAAAAGTTTTCCGCAATATCCAACTCAGGATTTGGTATGTGAATATATAAGCTATCATTATCATAAGCATGACGTTTTACAGTATGAGCATTAGCAATAAAAACAGGAAATTTTGCTATTAACCCGATTGACTGAATTAAAACATTTTTAATTGAAATATCATCCGGATTTGAATCATAAGAATAAAGCGCAAGCACTGATCTTGCAAGCTTATTCATAATATTTGGACTTGGAGCCTTCATTATCATGTCTTCGATAAAATTATCAGGTAACTCTCTCAATTGTACAAGTAGCTCTTTAAAGTCTTTAAGTTGTTCTTTGTTTGGCAATTTACCAAATAAAATTAAAAAGCATATTTCCTCAAAACCGTGTCTGTCGTCTTTTAAACATCCGGAAACAAGTTCTTTTAATTCAAGTCCACGATATAAAAGCTTACCGTCTGCTGGTATTTTATCACTATCTTCTATTGTGTATCCATGAACTTCACCAATTGATGTTAATCCAACTAAAACACCTGTACCATCAGAATTACGCAAGCCACGTTTTACGTTATATTTACTATAAAGTTCACCAGGAATCAAGTCTGTTTTCTCAGCTAATTCAACAAGATTATCAAGATGCTGATTGATTCTGCAATTCTCCAAATATTTATTATTCATTACATTTTCTCCCGTATTTCGCAATTTTATTTTTCGCTAAATTTCATATTGTATAGTATACACTCTTCTGAAAAATTTGTCAATAACATATACTTATTGTATTTAACATTCTGCTTACAAGGAGAAATAAATATGAAAAATGCAAGTTTAAATATAATCTATTGCATATCTTTTATGATTATTATCCCTATAGTTATGTATTTATACATTGGTAACATAAAAACAAAAACCACAACTGAAGAAACTCACTATATTTCAGTATACAACACCAAAAACAAAAAAATATCAATGATGTCACTGGAAGAATATGTTTGGCGGGCCACAGCTAAGGAAATGCCATCAACATTTGAAGATGAAGCAATAAAAGCTCAGGCTGTCGCTATAAGAACATATGCAATTAGAAAAATTGGTGCAAGCATTCCTGAACATAATGGTGCAGATGTTTGTACTGATTTTGGACACTGCACCGCTTTTTTATCAGAAGACGAAGAAAACAAGCAAAACAAATTAGCTCTTTCAAAATACAAAGTTTTAACAGAAGAAACTAAAAACCAAATTATAACTTTTGAAAACGAACCAATATTAGCGGTTTTTCATTCCATCTCTTCCGGCACGACAGAAAAATCTTCTGATGTGTGGAGTTCGCAACTTCCATATCTAATAAACACAAACAGTGAGTTAGATAAAAATGTTAATGGTTATCACAGTTGTGCATCATTCCATCAAACTGAACTAGAAGAACACTTCCCTAAAACTTCAGATAATAATATTAAAATTATTTCAAGAACAGATGGTGGAAGTGTTAAAAATATAGAAATATTTGGTAATTTATACACTGGTCAAGAAGTTAGAAATGCACTTAAACTACGCTCTGCAAACTTCACAGTAAAAAAAGAAGCAGACACTTACATTTTTAATGTTGTCGGTTATGGCCACGGCGTAGGAATGAGTCAACACGGAGCAAACGAATATGCTAAAAACGGACTGAATTATACCGACATTCTTAAAAAGTACTATCCAACAACTACAATTACTAAAATTAATTAGGCAACCCTATCTATAAAATATGACAAAATAATCATCTTTAGTATGTTATAATTCACTTAAAAAGAAAAGTGGTGATAAATATTAAATGGGTTTTTAATGCTGATGTTTATTTTATCAGCAATTCAATTATCAACTGCACTCTGATGTTATTCAGCATTAGAGCATGCAAGTTAAAGGTTAGTTTACCTAGAATTTTGGCTACCGGATCACTTGGGTCATTCCTGTCGATATTCATAGTTTTTTTAAATGTTGACTATTTAAGCTTATTTTATAAATTTTTTGCCATACTTTTTATGTGTCATTACTCTACAGAAAGAAAAAGTTTCAAAACAACTCTTAAGCTTATTTCGATATTTTTAATTTATTCACTTGTTTTTTCTGGATTACTGACAATAACAAACACAACCTTTTACTTTATTTCAAAATCTTATAAATATTCTGTTTCCTATTCGCAGTTATGCACGGCACTTTTGCTATTATATATTTCCAGCAAAACAGTATTAGTATTATTAGCTAGGCAAACACCTGTAAATTCTAATTACAAGACTGTTAAAATAACAAATAACAACTCTCGAATAACTTTGACTGGGTTCTGTGACAGTGGCAACGCTCTTACAACCCCAGACAAATTGCCAGTTTTCATCGCATACAGAAATGTTTTGCTTTCAGTTGTAGGTAGCCATGCTGAAAATTTTGACTACATCAAATGTAATACTATCTTAAACGAAGGTTTTATTCCAATTTTTAAACCAGACAAAATCACTGTTGACAACATTCCTGTCGAAGCTTATATCGGTATTACTGAAAATTCTTTTTATAGTGATTATGACATACTTTTAAGCGCCACAACTAGTAATGATTTACATATTTCGAACACGGAGGATGTATATGTTTAAAAATCTCATAAAATTTATTTTCTGTTTCTTTTCTGGCAACAAAGAAAATGTGTATTATATAGGCGGTGGAGAAAATTTACCAGCGCCATTACCAAAAGAAGACGAACAGTTTTATTTAAAGAACATTTATGATGAACAATCAAAAAAGATTTTAATTGAACACAACTTGCGTTTAGTGGTGTATATTGCAAAAAAATTTGAAAATACAGGAATAAATATTGAAGATTTGATTTCTATTGGAACGATTGGCTTGATAAAAGCTATTAACACCTTCAACCCAGAAAAAAACATCAAACTTGCTACATACGCTTCAAGATGTATTGAAAATGAGATCCTTATGCATTTACGTAAAGTGAGTGCACAAAAATATGAAATTTCTATTGATGAGCCTCTAAACACAGACCACGACGGAAATGAATTATTACTATCTGATGTATTAGGTTCAGACAACGATATTATTCAAAAATCATTAGACGAGGAAACAGATAAGCAATTGTTATCACAAGCTTTAGAAAAATTATCTGGCAGAGAAAAAATAATAATGCAACTTAGATTTGGTTTAAAAAACCAAGAAGAAAAAACGCAAAAAGAGGTTGCCGATATGCTAGGAATATCACAATCTTACATCTCAAGACTGGAAAAAAGGATCATTTCTCGCTTGAGAAATGAAATCTCTAAGTTAATAAATTAACAACTTGACAACATTATATTTTTAACTTAAAATATAGCTATGTTTGCATCCGTAGCTCACCTGGATAGAGTATCAGACTCCGACTCTGAAGGTAGTGGGTTCAAATCCCATCGGGTGCTCCAAAGTTATATCCAAATATATAAAATGACCACTGTTTAGTGGTCATTTTATATTACAAATTAAAGTCTTTGATAACCGAAAAATTCTAAAATTCCATCATATATTGCAGAAGCAAACTCATACTGATTATCACGCAACTTTTGTGCATCTGAAGAATTTGTGATAAATGCAAGTTCTATCAACATTGCAGGCATCTGTGTTCTCCTTAAAACAAAAAAAGTTTTATTAATTTTTACACCATTATTTTGGGTGCCAAGCTGTACAGTAATCTGATTTAAAATATCTTCTGCCATATAAAAAATGGGTGTACCTTGATTGTAAACATAAATTTCGCTACCATTAAACGCTGGATTTTCCGCAGCATTTACATGTATACTTATAAAATAATCTGCCCCCCACTCATTAGCCTTATTTACCCTCTCTTGTAAACTGCTAGTATTGTTATACCCCAAAGACTCTGTAGGTGTATTTCTTGAAGTTATCGCATCAAAACGGTAATCATTGTTTAACAAATCACGCAAGAAAATACCTACATTATATGTTATATCTTGCTCTCTGAGTCCGTTTCCCTCAGCACCAGCATTAATATTTTCAGGATTATGTCCCTGATCAATAAAAATTTTTATTGCCATTACCTCACCCTTTCAATATTAATATATTTAAATGTATCATAAATGTGAAAAAAGCTAATAGCCGGACTTTGTCCGGCTATTAGCTTTAAATAAAACTTACTATTTAATTGAATTTTCGTATGATTCAATCATTTTTTTAACCATCTGTCCACCAACAGAACCTGCTTGTTTTGATGTTAAATCACCATTGTAACCTTGTTTAAGGTTAACACCTACTTCATTTGCAGCTTCCATTTTAAACTGGTCTAATGCAGCTCTTGCTTCAGGAACTACTACTTTACTTCTTCTTGACATAATCATGACACTCCTTAAATATTTTTGTGATTTTCATCACAATAATATTTTTTACACCATCATTTTTTATATCCAAGAATGTTTTTCAAAAAGTTAAAGAAAATTCCAATTTAGTTTAAATTTTCGTATACTTCTTGTATTTCAGCAATGAACATCGTATGAATATCATCATTAGGATATGTTTTTTCTCCAAAATCTTTTTCTACAAACATGTCTTTTTCCATATCCTGAACATAAATTTTTTTACATTTAAAAACAAGTTTTGACTGTGAAAATGCCACAATACCATCTTCTATTTCAACAGGTATTAAACCGGTTTCCTTAACTTTATCAAAATCTCTGCCCGACTTTGTACCGCAAAATTTTAAAATTTCCGCATTTCCTTTTTTAAGAAAATTCAACGTAAAACAGTTGTTTTTTTTCAATATATTGTACGTATATCTGGAAGGTCTTACCACAATGTTTACAACATTTTTGTTCCACATAACACCAACAAATCCCCAGCTTGCCGTCATCATATTTATTTTCTCATCATCTTTTGCGGTAATTAACATGTAATCTTCACCAATAAGGTTTATTAAATTTCTTTCAATATCTTTTGCACATATTTTTTTAAAACCATCCATACAATCACTCCATATCAATATTATAAATATCAGTTAAAATCTTCAGTACGCTTTTTGAAATACTTTTCTGTGATGTTTTTTGCGGTTTGTAGGCCAACACCGGTGTGTCCTTACCCAAAATATAAAGTTCAACTCTGTTTTTAGAAACGCAATTTATAACTTTATCCATAGGTGTTTTATCAGTAAGTTTAAAATAAACAATATCACCCTTTTGTGAAACATCGGTGATAAACAAAAGTTTAGCAACGTTTCTTATAAGCGCACCATCAATAAGATTAAGAACCGACGGTGGCACATCACCAAATCGATCAATTAATTCGTCAATCACTTTCATCGAATCATCAACAGAACCAATTGATGCTATGGTTTTATAAACATCTACTCTTGTTTTTTGATCTTCTATATAACTCGAAGGCACAAACCCGCTTACCGATATATCAATAGTAACAGAAATATCTTCAACAAACTCTTCATTTTCCTTCAATTTACGCACCGCTGAATCTAAAAGTTTACAATATAATTCGTAACCAACCTGATTCATATGCCCATGTTGTCTTTTCCCTAAAACGCTTCCAGCTCCCCTGATCTCTAAATCACGCATTGCAATTTTTATTCCTGATCCAAATTCAGTAAATTCCTTAATCGCTTTAAGTCTTTTCTCGGCAACTTCATCAAGTATTTTATTTCTTTTAACTAGCAGATATGCATAAGCCAACCTAGAAGATCTGCCTACTCTTCCGCGTAATTGATATAATTGCGAAAGTCCAAATTTATCAGCATCTTCTATTATCATTGTATTCATGTTTGGAATATCAAGACCTGTTTCTACGATTGTTGTGCAAACTAAAACGTCATACTCATTATTTAAAACTGCACCCATAACATTTTCAAGCTCTTTTTCGCTCATTTTCCCGTGAGCATAAACAACTCTAAGTTCCGGCAACATTGAAGAAAGTTTTGCAGCAAGACGTTCAATACCCTCAACTCTATTATATAAATAGTACACTTGTCCGTTCCTTGCAACTTCCCTTCTTATCGCGTTCTTAACGGTATTTTCATCATATTCCATAACGTATGTCTGCACAGGATGTCTATTGCTCGGCGGATCATTAAGTACACTCATATCTCTTAGCCCCGTCATTGCCATATTCAAAGTTCTAGGTATAGGTGTCGCCGAAAGTGTAAGCACGTCAATATTGTTTTTTAGTTCCTTAATTTTTTCCTTATGACTTACACCAAAACGTTGCTCTTCATCAACAATCAACAATCCTAAATCTTTAAACCCTATACCTTTTTGTAATAATTTGTGTGTGCCAATAACTATATCTATACTACCATTTTTTAATTCTTCAATAATTTTCTCTTGATTTTTTTTAGACCTGAATCTACTTAGCATCTCAACTTTGATTGGAAAGTCCTTCATACGCTGAGAAAATGTATCAAAATGCTGCTTTGCAAGCAAAGTAGTGGGCACCAGATAAGCAACTTGTTTAGAATCTAAAACCGCCTTAAATGCGGCTCGTATTGCCACCTCGGTTTTCCCATAACCAACATCACCACACAACAATCTATCCATAGGTTTGTCAGATTCCATATCTTTTTTTACGTCTTTTATTGCACTTAACTGATCCTCGGTTTCTAAATATAAGAACGTATCTTCAAACTCATGCTGGTAATCACAGTCAGGCGAAAACTTAAACCCTTTCATATTCTCGCGTTTTGCATAAAGGTCAATTAAGTCTTTTGCTAAAACTTCTAGAGATTCGCGTACTTTTTTCTTTGTAGCACTCCACTCATTACTTCCAAGCTTGTTGACTTTAACACCTGTTTCTGCACCAATATATTTGTTAACCATATCAAGTTGATTGACAGGAACATAAAGCATATCAGACCCTTTGTATTGAATTTTAATATAATCCTTAACAATGTTGTCTACACTTAACTGATGTATACCTTTATAAACACCAATCCCATGTATATAGTGAACAACATAATCACCAATATTTATATCTGATATATTTCTTACATTTGTCTTTCTTTTGAAACGCAGATTAGATGATTTTTTGTCTGCACCAAATTCATTATCAGAAAAAAAAGCACAATTTACTAACGGGTACTCAAAACCAAACCTCAGCTTACCATTAATCAGGGTTACACTACCTCGCTGTGGTAATGTTTTAATATTTGTACTAACCTTTACACCCTGTTGCTTAAGCATTTGCTTTAAAGTGTTAAATTTAACATCAGTACTGCATGGTATTATAATTCTGTATAAATTTTCAACATAATGTTGCAAATCCTCACACATAAGTGCTAAATTGCCATGATATGATGGCATAGACTTTGCCGATAGATGAAAGATTTCTTTTGGTTTCAACCCTTTAGCTGCTGTAGACAGATTTGACAACCCCACGATTGGTGATGGTGAAATAGAGTTCAAAATTTCATTATAGTCTTCTAAATAAAACGAAACGTTTGCTTTATCTTTATTAATAAATGAATCATGCTCAATTGCAGATAAAATTTTATCCGTAAGTTCTTTAACAGCACTGTTGTAATATTCATCAATGTGGTGTGGTTCATCATAAAACGCAATGTAATTTTCAAGGTAATCACAAAGTGTCACACAATTCTCGCCAAATCCATCAGTTGCAGGCGGAATAAACACGCAATCCGTTTTTTCAACAGAAAGTTGTGTGTCTGAATCAAACCACTTTATTACATCAACCTCATTATCCCAAAATTCAATTCTCAGTGGCATGGTTACATTGTAAGGGAAAACATCAACTATTCCACCTCTTACAGCAAACTGGCCATTCGCTTCAACGTTTGCTTCACGTTTGTACCCCAAAGAGTTTAATTGCTTTGTTAAGGTTTCAACCTCCAAAATATCCCCATTTTTAATTTTTATTGATTTTTTTATGAAACTTTTTTTATCTCCGACTTTAAGCGCTAAAGCCTCAATTGTTGTTACAATAAAAAATCTATCGCTAACTGTCATTTTACTTAAAACATCTAATCTTTTTTTGGCATTTTCATCGCTTTTAGCATCAACCTGATGCAAAATAATTTCTTTTGATGGAAAAAGTAAAACATTGTCCGTAAAAAACTTCAAATCTTCAAAGACAAATTTTGCAGTAATATCGTCAGGTGCTACATAAAGCATATTTTTAGATAATACATTGCATAAAGAAAATGCCAGATGCACTTTTTGCGTCTCGCATGTTCCTGTTATTCTTATTGGAGATTTGCCGGATTTTAACGATTGTAAAATCTGTTTAAACTGTTCTTGTTCTTTTAACAGTTCGGTAAACACATTCATATTAGCTCCTGATAAAATTATATTTATTCATTGCAGATTTTGGCCCGTTCTTTATAAATTCTTCTACTGCAAAATTAATTTTCTCAAAAGTTTCGAAAATTATTTTTTGTTCGTCCTTAGTAAATTTACCAAGTACATAGTCTGCCAAATCATACTCCTCCGGTTTTTGGTCAACGCCAATTTTAAAGCGCGTAAACACATCTGAGTTAATTTGGGAAATAATTGACTTTATTCCGTTGTGTCCACCTGCACTACCTTTTTCTCTTATCCTGAGACTGCCAAGCGGCATAGATACGTCATCATATATCACAACTATGTTATCAACATCAACTTTATACCAAGAAATCAGTTCTCTTACGCTTTCACCACTCAAATTCATAAATGTCTGTGGCTTTGCTAAGATAACTTTTTCGCCGGCAATATACCCTTCACCAATCAAAGCTTTATTCTTGATTTTTTTTATTTCAATATTATGTTTTTGACTTATATAATCAATTGCCAAAAAGCCTGCATTATGTCTTGTAAATGCATATTTTTCTCCAGGATTACCCAACCCAACAACTAAATACATTATTTTCTTTCCTCTAATACTAAATTTATCACATTAATAATTTTATCAACATTTTTTAACACATCTGTATCCGATTGATTATAAACGTATTTCTCACGTTCCTCATATAATTTAAAAACACTTCCTATAAAGTTGCTAACAGAAAGTTCTTCTTCAAGCACGCACTCCGCGTAACCTGACTTTTTAAAAGATTTTGCATTTAATATCTGATCTCCTCTGCTGACTTTTTTGGACAATGGCACAAGTAGCATAGGCTTATTCATTGCCAGCAATTCAAAAATTGCAGTAGCACCTGATCTGGACACAAAAACATCTGTAATTGCAAATATATCCTTAAGTTCATTAGTAACATATTCAAATTGACAGTAACCATCAATATTAAGCAACGTTTGTTCGACTTTTCCTTTTCCGCAAAGATGGCAAATATTAAATGTTTTCAACAATTCCTTCAGATTAGCTCTGATAATTTCATTAATAAAAGCAGCCCCCTGGCTTCCGCCTATTATTGTAAGAACGGGTTTTTCTCCCTTGAATCCACAAAAGGCATTACCTTTTTGAGCATCTCCTAAAATCAATTCAGTTCTCACCGGAATACCCGTAAACACACTCTTTTCTGAAGGCAAAAACTTTGCTGTTTCGGGGAATGAATAACATATTTTAGTTGCAAATGGTATACACAATTTATTTGCAAGACCCGGAGTATAATCTGACTCATGTAATACAACAGGTATTTTAAGTTGTGCAGCAGCCCAAACCACAGGGCATGAAACAAAACCACCTTTACTAAAAACAATGTCAGGTTTTTCTTTTTTCAAAATTTTGTATGCTTGAAGAAAACCTCGACATATTTTTGATATATCTTTGACATTTTTCATATCAATGTATCTTCTTAATTTTCCAGCCTGTATTTCAAAAAAAGGTACTTTTTCCTCCGATATAAGCTTAAACTCAATACCCTCTTTTGTGCCTAAATATATTATATCAAAACCAAGACTTCTAAGTCTGGGAAACAAAGCGATATTTGGTGTAACATGACCTGAAGTCCCTCCACCTGTCATAGCAATTTTCAACTGTCTCTCCCCTTATAAAACAAATTTAATAAAATATATGATATACAAATATACCCTATAACGAAATAATCATCTATTCCAATATTTTCTGTCAAGATTTCTGTACTGAATTGCCTCAGAAATATGTTTTGTTGTAATATTTTCACTTTCATCAAGATCAGCGATTGTTCTTGCTACCTTTAAAATCCTGTCATACGCCCTTGCACTAAGACCTAATTTTTCAAAGGCAGTTTTCAATAATAAATTTTCCTGATTTCCTAATTTGCAATATTTTTCAATATGTTTTGTTGACATTTGCGAATTAGAATACAAGCCCTCTCCTGCATATCTTTTTTGCTGAATTGCTCTGGCTTTATTAACTCTTACTTTAATATCAGCAGATTTTTCAGTACAAGAAGACGTACCAAGATCATCATATTTCACAGGATTAATTTCAATATGTAAATCAATTCTGTCAAGTACAGGACCGCTTATTTTTGATAGATATTGACTTATCTG
This sequence comes from Clostridia bacterium, assembly GCA_045589295.1. Classification (GTDB taxonomy): domain Bacteria; phylum Bacillota; class Clostridia; order RGIG6154; family RGIG6154; genus RGIG2094. The sequence continues at coordinate 7,064 of JAZNOU010000019.1, read as the reverse complement.
ATGCTCTGTACAAGTACATTCATGGTTTGGGTCACCGTAATACCCGCATCTACAAGGGTTCATTGCTGCTATCAGCATAAAATTACACGGATATGTCATTGTTGACTGAACTCTCGATACCGTTACTGTTCTATCTTCCAATGGCTGTCTTAAAACCTCAACTGCCTCTTTTTTAAATTCTGGGAATTCATCTAAAAATAAAACACCATGGTGTGAAAGACTCACTTCTCCAGGCTTTGGGGTTGAGCCTCCGCCTGACAAAGCAACTGTAGAAATAGTATGGTGCGGTGACCTAAAGGGTCGTTTTGTAACAATTGGCACACTGTTAAGCAAATTTCCTGCAACACTATGAATTTTTGTTATTTCAAGTGCCTCATCAAAAGTCAAATCAGGCAGTATGGTGGGCATACGTTTAGCTAACATTGTTTTACCACTACCAGGGCTCCCTATCAACAGGCAATTATGACCTCCGGCTGCCGCAATTTCTAATGCCCTTTTCACATTTTCCTGTCCTTTAACATCCGAAAAATCGACATCTTGAAACTGTATGCATTCGAAATATTTTTTAACATCAACTTTTATCGGCTTTATAACATTTTCTTTCGTAAAATGCATAATAATATCTTTTATACACTCACATGGGAATACATTAATTCCATCAACAATCGCTGCCTCTTCTGCATTTTTAAACGGAACAAAGATATTTTTTATTCCGTTATTTTTGGCGCAAATTGCTGCAGGTAAAACTCCTTTAACCTCACGAATATCTCCGGTTAGCGAAAGTTCACCCAAGAACATACTTTCAGACAAATCGCCAAAATTAACAAGTCCAAGGCTGGAAATGACACCGATTGCGACAGGAACATCATAAACAGCACCTTCCTTCTTCATATCAGCAGGTGCAAGATTTACAACGTACTTTTTTGCAGGAAGATTAATTTGGGTGTTTTTCAAAGCGCTTTTAACACGTTGTCTACTTTCTTTTACAGCAACATCAGGTAAGCCTACAATATCGAACATTGGCATACCATTACCAACATCGACCTCAACCGTAACAATATATCCATCAATTCCATTTAATCCAAAACTATTAATAATCGAAATCATTTATATTCCTCACTAAACGGATATTTAATTAAATAAATATCTTACAAGTATTATTTACATTACAAATTATAACATAATTCATATGACACTGTTTTCTTATGTTATTATAACACAATACAACACAAAAAAACAATACTAGATATAAATTATTAAACAAATAAAAGACAGACAAGCAAGATCATCTGTCTTATATTAACCTAATTTTTACTCTTTTTAAATTGCGCAAGTAATATACCAATAAATATTAATACACAACCTACATATCCGCGCACTGTCATTGTTTCTCCTAAGATGATCGCTCCACCGATTGCGCTAAAAACTGCTTCTGTTGAACAAATAATAGAAGCAAATTCAGGGCTTACACCACGTTGTCCAACTACCTGTAAAGTGTATGCAACTCCAACGGACATAAGCCCGCCGTATAAGATAGGGATTATCGCGCTGTTTATTGCATCAATTTTGGGACTTTCAAATATAAACGCACACACAAGGCTTAAAATTGCGCACGTTAGAAACTGCCCCATTGAATATTTTAGTGGACTTATATCTTCAACAAATTTATCAATAACAAGAATGTGAGCTGCCCAGAAAAAAGCTCCAACAAATATTACTACATCACCAAAATTTACAGAAGTAACCCCCGAAACACAAAGAAGATACAAACCAACAGATGAAAGTATAACACCCATCCATGTTGTCAGTCCAGACTTTTTTCCTGTAAAAAGTCTGAAAATTGGAACTAAAACTATGTATAGGCTCGTGATAAACCCAGCTTTTCCCGCACTTTGTCCAATTTCAATACCTACTTGTTGCAAAGATGCTGCCGTAAACAAAATTGATCCGGTAATAATTGATGCTATAAGCGTTTTTTTAATGCTAGATTTTGTAAGTTTCTCTCTTTCAAACACCAATATTACTGGTAGCAATGAAACTGCACCCAAAGCATATCTTATACCATTATAAGTAAAGCATTCTACAAATTGCGTTCCTACTCGCTGTGCTACAAACGCAAATCCCCATATAACCGCAGTTATTATAAGATAAATTGTTGACTTAACCTCTTTTGACATAAAATCACCTTTCAAAAATATACCTTTAGAGTTTATCATACTGCTTTGCTGTTGTCAAATAAAAAAATTATATTCATAAATCCAAACAAAGTATAGCTTTTTTGACAAAAATATGATATTATATATGTATTACATATAAGGAGATATAAAAGTGGCTGCAAAAAAGAAAAAAAATAAAAAAGAATCTAAAATCCAAACAACCAAAAAAAGTATTCTGCCGGAAATAGTAGCTGTTGCATTTGTTGCTGTTGCATTCTTCCTGATTGCTGCAATGTTTACTTCCGGAACTGGTTATATTGGTGGGATTATTCGTGATGTTTTATTAGGCTTGTTCTCTTTTTCTGCATTTATGGTCCCATTCTTAGTTCTTGCATTAGGTACAAACCTGATAATTGAAAAACAAATAAAAAAATATCGATATATTTATGTTACGCTTGGAGTAATATTATTAACAATTTCTGCTTTGTTTGAGTTTTTTAGCGGAACAACACATGATAATGGTTTCTTTGAAACACTTGGTGAATTATACATAAGCGGCACTATCGTAAGTGGCGGTGGTGTGTTTGGTGGACTTATAAACATTGCTCTTTCAAAACTTATTGGTGAAACCGGCACTATGATTGTATATATAGCAGGTATATTGATCAGTGTAGTTATTATCTTTAGAATATCACTTGTTGATAATGCTGAAAAATGTGCAAGATCTATTAAGACTGCTACCGAAAACCACATTAAGCAACGAGAAGCAGAACGCGAAGAAAAACGTGCAAAAAAAATTCAGGCAATAAAAGATGCACTTTCTGATGATAACGAAATAGATAATTATTCATCTTCAATTGATTTTGAACCGAGAATTATCACTAATAACGGATCTGATTATGATGAAATTGTCATACCTGAAGATGAAGATATTATTATAGGTCCAGACTCACCTATTATTCCAGAAACAATAGATTCTGCATATGCTGATTCCATTATCGAACCCGACAACCAAGTTGCCCTTAACATTGACAGCGATGAACCGCAAACTCCCACATACTACGAGGATGGGGATTTTGAATACATAGAAAACTATATTTTCCCTTCTGTTGATATGTTAAAAGCAAACAAAAAAAACAAAAGAACTGTAAAAGAATCAGAACTGATGAATAACGCCAGAAAGCTTGTTGATACACTTGATAGTTTTGGCGTAAAAGCAAAAATTCTCCAGGTTACAAAAGGTCCAACCATTACACGATACGAATTACAACCGATGGCTGGAGTTAAAGTTAGCAAAATCGTAAATTTAGCTGATGATATCGCCCTTAACCTTGCCGCACAAGGCGTTAGAATTGAAGCTCCAATTCCAGGAAAAGCTGCCATTGGCATCGAGGTTCCAAACGCTGACGTTGATATGGTTTCAATGCGCGAAGTTATAGATTGTGATGAATTTAGAAATCACCCGTCAAAACTCGCAGTTGCACTGGGAAAAGATATAAGCGGTGCACCTATCATCATTGATCTTGCAAAAATGCCACATCTATTAATAGCAGGCGCTACAGGTTCAGGTAAAAGTGTATGCATTAATTCAATCATTACCAGTATTATGTATAAAGCAAATCCGAATGAAGTAAAGCTATTACTAATTGATCCAAAAGTTGTTGAACTCAAAGTTTATGATGGCATTCCACATCTTGACACCCCTGTTGTAACAAAAGCAAAAAAAGCTGCCGGAGCACTTTCCTGGGCTGTAACCGAAATGATGAAGCGCTACGATATGTTTTCCGAAGCTAAAGTGCGAGATATCAAAGGCTACAACGCTGTTGCTGCTGAAAAAGGGTTTAAACAAATGCCTCAGGTTGTTATTATCATTGATGAGTTAGCTGACCTTATGATGGTGGCTCCAAATGAAGTTGAAGATTCCATCTGTCGTTTGGCACAGCTTGCCCGTGCTGCCGGAATGCATCTTGTCATCGCAACACAAAGGCCATCTGTTAATGTTATAACCGGTATTATAAAAGCAAATATTCCATCAAGAATTGCGTTTTCGGTATCTTCACAGGTTGACTCCAGAACTATTTTGGATATGGCAGGCGCAGAAAAGTTACTTGGTCGCGGAGATATGCTTTACCACCCCGTAGGTTCATCAAAACCAAAACGTATACAAGGCGCATTTATTTCAGATTCTGAAGTTGAAAAACTCGTCACATTTGTAAAAACTAATGCAAGTGCACATTACAACCATGATATTGATGAACACATTGCCAAACACGAACAAACAGAGAGGGAAAAAACTGACGTCAGCGATCCTGGCGATAATGATGAACTTCTCCCAAAAGCAATTGACATAATAATGGAACTTGGACAAGCTTCAACCTCTATGATACAAAGAAAACTAAGTGTTGGTTATGCCAGAGCCGGAAGAATTATGGACCAAATGGAAGAACGTGGAATTGTTGGTCCTTCAGAAGGAAGCAAGCCTCGCCAAATTCTTCTTACTAAAGAACAATATCTTGAATTAAAAGCAAGTGGTATATTTGAAGAACCCAAAAAATATTAGAATAAAGAGATGGCATCTGCCATCTCTTTTTAAATTATAGTATAATACAAATAAGTCCTCCGCTTCCCTCATTAACAATTTTTTGCAAAGTTTCCTGAAGCCGAACTTGCGCATCATCAGGCATCCTGTACAGCTTATTATTCAAGCCTTCATTTACAAGTTCGTGAAGCGATTTGCCAAATATATTTGTTTCCCAAATTTTTTTGGGATCTACTTCAAATTCCTGAAGAAGATATTTCACTAAATCTTCTGACTGTTTTTCAGTTCCAACTATCGGCGAAACTTCTGTTTCAATATCTGCTCTTATCATATGTATTGATGGCGCCGAAGCTTTTAATTTAACACCATATCGCCCGCCCTGTTTTACAATTTGTGGTTCTTCTAAAACTAGTTCATCTATGGTAGGAGAAACTATCCCGTAACCTTTTCTGCTAACCTCAGATAGTGCAAACGATACCTTGTCATATTCTCTTTTCATTTCTGCAAGACTTGAAATCAAACTTATTAGACTTTCCTGCCCAGTTATTTCAAAACCGGATTTTTCTCCCAACACCTTGTAGAACAGTTCATCATTGACTTTAACACATAATGTAACACTACCTTTACCCAAATCTTTGGATGTCACAATACATTCTGAAACATTTTCTCCTTGCGACAAATTTGCTTGAATTTTTTTAACATCCCTTATCCTACTCACTTTTTCCAGGGACTGTTTTATGAGAGTATTTACATCATTACTTAACCAATGCTCTGAGGATAAATTTTCTATCCAAGTTGGCAGATTTATTTTAACCTCGCTTATTGGAAATTCTTGCAATATACTTTTTATTATATTATTAATATCACGTTCACCTAAAGTTTGGCAATTAACTGCTATAACTGTTGAATCATACTTATGTTCTAATTTGTTTTTCAACTCCACAGTATGATCAGCTTCAGGATTTAAACAATTTAACAGTATTAAAAATGGTTTATTTATCGCTTTAAGCTCTTTTATAACTCTCTCTTCAGCCTGAACATATTCATCACGCGGTATTTCAGTAATACTACCATCAGTAGTAACTACTATTCCAATTGTTGAATGTTCAGAAATAACTTTTTTTGTACCAATTTCTGCCGCCTCTACAAATGGGATCTCCTCCTCATACCATGGTGTTGACACCATTCTAGGCAAGTCTTCTTCTGTGTGCCCCATTGCAGAATTAACAACATATCCCACACAATCAATCATTCTTACGTTCATACTGGCATTTCCGTCAACAACCACTTTAACAGCCTCATCAGGAATAAATTTGGGCTCAGTTGTCATTATTGTCTTGCCTGCAGCACTTTGTGGAAGCTCATCAACTGCACGCTCTTTTTTATAAGTATCTGTAATGTTTGGTAAAACCAATTCTTCCATAAACCTTTTGATAAAGGTTGATTTACCTGTCCTTACCGGCCCGACAACTCCAATGTATATGTCACCATTTGTTCTTGTTGAAATATCTTGATAAATATTGTTCATTTCAGACTTCCTCCCGCACAATTGTTTGTAAATATATATGCGACACATTAATAATATATGCTAATATAAAATTTGACTTTTTCACTTCTGTGTAATATAATTAAATAAAAGGAGTGTTGAATAATGAATAAAAATCCTTACTCAGGAACAAAAACAGAAAAAAATTTATGGGAAGCGTTTGCAGGAGAATCACAAGCAAGAAACAAGTATACATATTTTGCTTCTGTTGCAAAAAAAGCCGGATTTGAACAGATAGCAGAATTTTTCACCAAAACTGCTGAAAACGAGAAAGAGCATGCTAAACTTTGGTTCAAAGAACTTTGCGAACTTGGTGATACAGCAGAAAATCTTCTTCACGCTGCAGAAGGTGAAAACTCTGAGTGGACAGATATGTATGCAAGAATGGCAAAAGAAGCCGAAGAAGAAGGCTTTACCGCATTGGCAGCAAAATTCCGAGGCGTTGCTGCTATCGAAAAGAGTCACGAAGATAGATATCTCGCGCTTTTAAATAATATTAAAGAAGAAAAAGTATTCAAAAAAGAAGCTGAAACAACTTGGGAATGCAGAAACTGTGGCCATATCCATACCGGAACTTGTGCCCCTGGCATCTGCCCTGTATGTAACCATCCACAAAGTTATTTTGAAGTAAGAAAAGAAAATTATTAAGCAATAAAAACAAGCAAACCTAATGGTTTGCTTGTTTTTTGTATAACGAAAACCACGCGATAGTCGCGTGGTTCTAAAAAGGTTAACCGATGAACAAAAATCCTCCAATGTGTTATAATAAATGCGACCTGCCAGTCGAAAATAAAAACACATTGGAGGATTTATCTATGAAAAA
>JAZNOU010000018.1:0-45494 GCA_045589295.1 Clostridia bacterium | reverse complement strand
ATCAAGAATTAACTTAAACTCAAATTCATAAACAAGCTTTAGCTCATTTCAAATCTGTACTTCTCAAATTAATTGATTTTACTGCTTTGTAAAATTTTACGAGAACCTTTGCTGGTTGCTATATAATTTTCAATGTCCAATCACCACTTTTTTGCGGTGGAATTTTATTTTAACACAATTAAAATACTTTGTCAATAGATTTTTAAAATATTTTAAAATTGTGTTCGCTGTTTTTCGACAGCTTGATTATTTTAACACTTTTAATGTTGTTTGTCAATAGGTTTTATAAAAAATTTTTAAAATATTTTTCTTCCTTATTATATTATATAGAATTTGCAACTTTTAAATGTTAGCATATTTTAACCGCGATGTAACACTGCTGTAACAATAATATATTATAATGATTGTAGGATATTATGTTAAATTATTGATAAAAGGAGGCTTGGAAATGAAAAAAATCTTATCTTTATTGCTTTGTACTATAGTTGTTTTGATGGCACCACTTTATGTGTCGGCAGCTCCTGCAACTCTCTCTCCAAGCACTACTTCTACTACTTCGGATATAATTGTTATTACTAATCCACCTTACTTTACATCTACTACTCAAAAAGGTGTTGTATTCTGTGGATATGGTACTCCAGGAACAAAAGTTACTTTTTATATGTACGGAAACGATACATATATGCCTATTATGTCAGGTGCTCAACCCGTTACTGTAACAATAAATGCCTCTGGAGTTTTCTGGAAGAAAGTTAATTTTACTACAGGCGCTCATAAAGTTATAGTTTATGCCGAGAAAAACGGAAAGCACCAGATCGTAAAAAGAGAAATTAATGTATTAGGCTACAGTTTATCTGATAAGATGAGAGATTACACTATCAATATAGCAAATGAGTTATTAGTGAAAGGACGCTAAACATGACAACCAAGGAGCGTATTAAATCACTGTTGCTCACCGTACTCGTTTGCAGCAGCATGATACTTACAGGTTTAATATGGTTTGACGAGAAATTGTGGCCTGACGGCTATGATTTCTTTTCTGTATATTCTGAAACTTTTTTAGGTCGTATGTGGAATGGAATTACAGGCAAAGATGATCTGGCCTTGAACATAGACGACACCGGTGCTTTAAAAAGTATTTTTGCGCCACAAACCACAATGCTTTCTTATGCCGACGGAAGTCGTATAAGCTATAACAGCACTCAAGCCACAAGTGAAGATATTACAAAACAGATAAACAACGCTATTTCAAAAGCTCTTTTAAAAAGCAAGCAAGTAGAAATATCAGAAGACGAGTGGCAAAGTGCTTTGAAAGACAAAAGCATTTTCGCTGACTATTCTGTACCTGTAAGCTTTCACGCAATTTCTGTTTTCTTAAATGGAAAATCTACTGACTTTGAAATAATGGACACTTTTGATAAAATTTGTGTCAATTTGCATACCGCTACATCTTCTTCTGTTCCTATTTACTTTAGAAACAGCTCTTCTAACAAGCAAATAGCAATGTATGCACCTATAAACCCAAACACTTTCGAGCAAATACTTTTAGCATCTGCATCAGCAAGCCAGTTCAATATTTCTTATTCCTTTGAACTTAATCTAGACAAGCGTGTTGAAGGTGTTGGAGGAAATCATCAGAAGATTGTTATTGACTCTTATGTACTTTTACCTCTTAACAGCGTGAACTTAAGTGTTATAAACAGATCTTTTACTGATATGCGCAATTCGGACAATCTGGATGATTTTTTGAAATTATTCAGACTTAATCTATACACCGCCAGAAAACTCGTTCAGGCTGACAACACTACATTATATGTTGATTCTAACTCAACACTACTTTTAGGCAACAATGGACACATTGAATACATTCCATCGGTTTCTTCAAAAGGAATAAAGATAGGAGAAGACAACAGTGTAACGACTGCTGCCGCAGGCAGTGCAAAGCTCATTGACACAATGCTGAGTTATACGCGTGCTGACAAGAACACCACCCTGTTCATAAGTTCACCTCTTTTAGAAAATCCCGAAGGAGAGTATACCTTTACTTTTGACTACTTATTCAGTGGCAACCCTGTTGCATCTGATATGCACGGCCTTGAAGTTACTGTAAAAAACGGATATATAACCTCACTAAAAGCAGAACTTAAAAACTATACACTCTCAGAAAGTGGAATAAGCCGTGACCCGCTTGAACTCATTGATGAGCTTTATACCAAACTGAGTTCCAAGCACGAAAACATAACAATTGATGAACTTTACTTTGGATATTATGATTCTGCTTCTCCAATGACATTAGCATGGCAGGCAAAAGTTAACAAATCCGAGGAAGTTATAACTGTAAGATAATTACTTTCCGAACAAAATCAAAGTAAAAATTACTGCTAAAACCATACCTGTAAAATCCGCAATTAATGCGGATTTTATTGTATGCCGAACCTTATTTATACCCACAGAGCCGTAATATACCGCTATTGTATAAAATGTTGTTTCGGTGGAACCCATCATAACAGACGCACATCTCCCGACAAAACTGTCCGGACCGTAGTTTTCAAATATGTCTGTTATAACCGCTAAAGCACCACTGCCTGAAACAGGACGCATAAGAGCAAGAGGTACTACCTCGGACGGCATATTTATAAGACTTGTAACGGGTTTTAAGAAGCTTGTTATTATTTCTAGTGTCCCTGAAGCGCGCAACATACCAACAGAAACGATAAGTCCTACTAATGCCGGAAAAATTTTAAAAACTGTCACAAGCCCCTCTTTTGCCCCGTCCATAAATGCGTCATAAATTCTGACTTTCCCACAAAAACCGCTTACTATTATAATTAATATGATGGAGGGAACGCAAAGCATACTTATGTATTCCACTATATGCCACTCCTTTTTTCAAAGATTTTAGCAGAAACAACTCCAAGTACAACCGAAAATACTGAAGTTATCCAAACCGCAGGCATAATTTCAAAAGGATTTGATGAATTATACGCACTCCTGAAAGCCAAAAGAGTTGTTGGAATAAGCTGAATTGACGCCGTGTTAATAACAACCATCATACACATGGAATTACTTGCAGTTGCCCTGAATTTGTTTTCTTTTGCAAGTTCTTCCATTGCAGCAAGCCCAAACGGAGTTGCGGCATTTCCTATGCCAAATATATTTGCCGCCATATTCATAGAAATTGCTTTTTTGGCTTTTTCAGATTTTACATCTTTAAATAAAAAATTAATTACAGGTGACAACAATTTAGCAAACTTATCCATAAGTCCGCTTCTGTTTGCAATTTCCATTAGCCCCATCCAAAAGCACATTACACCAATCATTGAAAGCACAGTTTCCACACACTCTTTGGCGCTATTCATTGCTGCTGTTGATGTTTCTGACACTTTACCTGTAAAAATGCTGACAATCACAGAAATTGCTATAATACCGCCCCAAATATAGTTCATCATAAAAAACTCCCCCGTTTTATAATATAAAACAAAGGGCATTTTTATTACAAAAAGGCGGCCAAAGCCGCCTTTTAATCTGCTTGTTTTTCTTCCAGATTTTTTTGTATTTTCTTTTTTACTCGTTGTATTGCATTGTCAATGCTTTTAGGTTCCTTCTGAAGCTTTTGTGCAATTTCTGTGTAAGATTTTCCCCTTATGTAGAGTTCCATAACCTCAAGTTCAAATTTACTCAAAAATTTTCTTATTTTTTGTTCAGTTGCTTTAAGATTTTCTCTGTCAATCATTATTTCTTCGGGGTTTAAGCTTGTTCTGATACTGAGCATTTCAATCAAAGTTCTTTCCGATTCATCATCATAAGCAGGTTTACTTAACGATATGTATGAATTAAGCGGTGAATGTTTTTGCCTTGTAGCAGTTTTAACCGCAGTTATTATCTGTCTTGTAATGCATATATCCGCAAAATGCTTAAAAGTAACCTGCTTTTCAGAAGAAAAATCTCTAATAGCTTTAAAAAGGCCTATCATTCCCTCCTGAACAACATCATCACGGTCCGCACCAACTAAAAAATAGGCCCTTGTTTTTGCTCTGACAAAAGCTTTATATCTGTCAACCAGTGTATCTGCCGCACGCCTGTCTCCGCTTTTGGACATTTCAACAAGCGTAACGTCATCCAAAGTTTCGTAATTGGTTGCCATTTTATCCCCCCTACTGATTTACACCGAATTTTTCTCTCAAAATATTCCTTTTTACAGCAAGAAGTCTTGTGCCTCCAACAGCACAACCAAAAACCAACGCATCAAAAACAAGGTTATAAATTATAAGATTAAAGCCTATCTGCGCTCTGCCAAAATACAAAGGCGGAACTACAAGCGATATCAATGCTGCAACTGTTAAAAACACACAAAAAACACATGTGTTTTTTGTAGCGTCATTAAATGCATATTTTTTCTTGTAATCAAGCGCAAACAATATTATTGCACCAAACATTACTGCTAAGACTACAAAGTTTGTAGGTACAATCGCTTTTTTAACTGTGCTGTACATTGAAAAAAAGCTACTTACTTCTCCCGCTTTCCCTGATGAAACAGGATAATTGCCGAGATACTCAGTTTTTATAAACACCGAATTATCACATGCTGATTTAAATGAAAGGCGCATATACTCAGGATTTTTTGCATATAGTTTTGCCGCTTTCAAAGGATTAACATTTCTCATAATCCCATCAAAATCAGGCGATGTAATAAATTCCTGTGCATCTTTCTTAAAGTAATCAACACCTGCAAGTTCGTCTTTCCCAATAATTTTAAGTTCGCTCAAAACAGCAGAATATGCTGCATTTTCACTATTTGCAACACCATAAAATACACTGTTGTACTTGTCTGCATCAGAAATGCGAGTGAGGCCCAAAACACTTCCTGCAATTATTAAAACACCTGTTAAAGCAAATATGATTCTTTGTGTTCTTGTTTGTTTAAATGCAAGGTATAACGAATAAAATGCAATAATTATTCCAACTGCACCGCTTTGTGGCATTGTTCCTGAAAAAAGTATTCCAAAAACGCCAAAAATAATCGCATATCTTACCTTTTCATATTTTATGCTCATCAAAAGAGCACCCATCATAGGTATAAAGTAACTAATCGCCGCACCACACTCATAAGGAGTGTTAAAAAATGTTACATATCCTGTTTCTGCCACAATAAGTACAAGTAAAGCACAAAGCAAAATATTGTTCCATTTAGTTTCTGAAACAAGTGCTTTTACAATCATAAATACTCCCCAAACTGCCAAGATCATATATATGACTGCAGGAAACAATGCAGGGATAACTGCGTCTTTAGGAAGCACCATCTTAAAAATACTATAAACAATATCCGAAGGCATAAAACTGATTGTTTTATCCGCAATTCCAAACAGCATAGAGTAATACCCTGTTCCCGATGCACCTTGAGCATCATATAGCCCCATCGAAACAAGCCGTCCCGTTAAATATCCGTTATCTGCAACACCAAGCCTTAAAATAAACAACGTAGTTAACATAACTAAGAACACCGCACCTGATGTTATGCATGCATACTTGTTGGATTTGAAAAATTTAGTCATTGTTTTCCCCTTATTCGCTTGTCTGCTTTAATCTTTCCGCCTGATCGGCTGTAACTAAAGCATCAATTACCTCATCAAGATCTCCATCCAAAATACCTTCCAGTCTGTGAAGTGTAAGACCAATTCTGTGGTCAGTAACTCTTCCCTGCGGGAAGTTATATGTTCTTATTCTCTCACTTCTGTCGCCTGTACCTACCTGACTTTTTCTCTGACTTGCGATTTCGCTATTTTGCTGTTCCTGCATCAAATCAAAAAGTCTTGAACGAAGAATTTTCATAGCCTTATCTTTATTTTTATGCTGAGACTTTTCGTCCTGACAAGAAACTACCAACCCCGTAGGAATGTGAGTAATTCTTACAGCAGAGTCTGTTGTGTTAACACACTGCCCGCCAGGTCCGCCTGCTCTGAACACGTCAATTCTAAGGTCATTCTGATTGATTTCAACTTCAACCTCTTCAACCTCAGGAAGCACTGCAACAGTTACTGTTGAAGTGTGGATTCTTCCGCCCGATTCGGTTGTCGGAATCCTTTGTACACGATGAACACCGCTTTCAAATTTCAAACGACTGTATGCACCTTTTCCCTGCAACAGAAACGAAACTTCTTTTACACCACCTATATCAGTGATATTTGAAGAAAGCATTTCAAATTTCCAGCGGTTTCTTTCTGCGTATCTTGTATACATTCTCATCAAATCTGCACCAAAAAGCGCAGCCTCATCGCCACCTGCACCACCTCTGATTTCAACAATAACGTTTTTCTCATCATCAGGATTTTTAGGCAACAACATAATTTTAAGCTCTTCTAAAATTGCAGGCATTTTTTCTTTGGCATCATCTGCTTCGAGTTCCGCCATTTCTTTAAGCTCTGCATCTGTTTCTGTAGCCAAAATCTCGTTTGCCTCTTCAAGTGCAGTTTCGGCCTTTTTATATTCAAGATACTTTTCCACGATTGGTGAAAGTTCAGCATTATCTTTATAAAGCTGCGTCATTTTCTCCTGGTCTGATATAATTTCGGGGTCAGTCATATTCTTTTCAATTTCTAAAAACCTCTCATATATCGCCTCTAACTTTTCAATCATGCTAAACTCCTTTCGCGTATTAAATCTTATCCGTTGCTTTTTGCTTTAAGTATTCGTTAATAAATCCGTCAATATCGCCATCCATAACCGCTCCTATATTACCCATTTCGTAGCTTGTTCTATGGTCTTTAACAAGGTTATACGGATGGAAAACATAAGACCTTATCTGGCTTCCCCATGCAATGTCCTTTTGTTCTCCTTTGATATCTTCAATTTTTTCTTTTTGTTCTCTTTCCATAATTTCAGCAAGTTTTGCTTTGAGCATTTTCATTGCCATCTCTCTGTTTTTATGCTGAGAACGTTCATTCTGACAGGAAACAACAACCCCTGTAGGAATATGTGTAATTCTGATTGCAGAATCGGTCTTGTTAATATGCTGACCACCTGCTCCTGATGCACGATAAGTATCTACTCTGATATCGTCAGGATTAATTACAACGGTAGTATCGTCTTCAATTTCGGGCATAACTTCAAGACTTGCAAAAGATGTGTGTCTTCTGCCTGCTGCATCAAAAGGTGAAATTCTAACCAGGCGATGTACACCTTTTTCACATTTTGCATAACCGTATGCATTAAGACCGCTTACCTGGAATGTAACACTTTTTATACCCGCTTCATCGCCCTCTAAAAAGTCGATGGTAGAAACCGTAAAACCTCTTCTTTCTGCCCATCTTGTGTACATTCTGTAAAGCATTTGCGCCCAGTCCTGAGATTCTGTTCCGCCTGCACCTGAATGAAGTGTTAAAATAGCGTTGTTTTTGTCATATTCACCTGAAAGCAAAGTTTCCAAAGTCATTTCTTCAAGACGTTTTTCAATGTCTTTTACACTATCTTTTATTTCACCAAGCATTGAAAGATCTTCTTCTTCATCTGCCATTTGCGTAAGTTCGCCTGCATCTACATAATCACTATAAAGACTTTCATAAGCCTCTACCTTTGATTTTAACTGTTTTGTCTGCTGCAAAACTTTCTGCGATTTTTCCATATCGTTCCAAAAATCTTCTTTGGTAGCCTGCTCTTCCAATTCTCTTATTTTCGCCACAAGTCCAGCGATGTCAAAGTGAATCCCTCAGTTCTTCTACTCCGTCTTTCATTTCTGAAAGACGAGCTTTAATTTCGTCAAATTCAAGCATGTATTCACAACCTTTATAATTTATTTTTATACTTTTTATTTACCACAGCATTTTTTGTATTTAAGTCCCGAGCCGCAAGGACAAGGGTCATTTCTGCCAACCTTTTCAGATTTTGCCTGAACAACTACCTTCTTTTTAACACCTGGTTGTTCCTCTCTTGACTCTGAAACAGGTTTTGCAACTTCTGTTCTTTGTGTATTAATTCTTGCGGTAAGAACATATCTGCCCACATCAATTTTGATATTTTCAATCATTTCATCAAACATATCAGAACCTACCTGTTTGTATTCCATAGCAGGGTCTTTCTGTCCGTATGAACGGAGCCATATGCCTTGTTTTAGCTGATCCATTTCATCAATATGGTCCATCCATCTTGTGTCTACCACACGAAGCATAATTATTCTTTCAAGCTCTCTTATTGCATCACTTCCGAACTCTTCTTCTTTCTTTTTGTAATGCTCAAAAGCTTTGGAAGTAAAATCTTCTATAATATTAGTTTTTTCAAGATTTTGCATATCATCTTTGGTATAGTGTATTGCGCCCTCAGGCAAAAATGCACCTTCAGCCTCTTTTATAAGCCCATTTAAATCCCAATCATCAACAAACTCACCGCCTGAGGTGTATCTGTCAACCAAATCTATGACATAACTTTCAATCATGCTTTTGATATTTTCGGTGATGTCTGCACCATCAATAACCTGTCGACGTTCTTTATAAATAAGTTCTCTTTGGGTGTTCATAACATCGTCGTATTTGAGTACATTTTCTCTCTGGTCAAAGTGCATACCCTCAACACGTTTTTGCGCAGTTTCAATTGCACCTGAGAGCATCTTTGCTTCCAGTGGCATATCATCGGCAAATCCCATTTTTTCTACAATTCCGATATATCTGTCAGAGCCGAAAAGACGCATAATATCATCTTCCATAGCAATGTAAAACTTTGTAGTACCCGGGTCGCCCTGACGACCTGCACGACCTCTTAATTGATTATCAATTCGTCTTGATTCGTGTCTTTCTGTACCGATAATGTAAAGTCCGCCTAAAGCCTTAACCTCATCATGTTCGGGTGCAATTTCCTCTTTGTATTTTTCATAGAGTTGCTTGAACTTTTCACGCGCTGACAAAATTTCTTCGTCAGTTGTTTCGCCGTAGCTTGTAGCCTCTAATATCATTTCTTCGGTAAATCCTTGTTTCCGCATTTCTTTTTTTGCCATAAATTCAGGATTTCCGCCAAGCATAATGTCAGTACCGCGGCCTGCCATATTGGTGGCAATTGTAACCGCACCTTTTTTGCCCGCCTGAGCTACAATTTCTGCTTCTTTTTCGTGATGCTTTGCATTTAAAACATTATGAGGAATTCCGTTTTTCTTTAAAAGTGAAGAAAGTTCTTCTGACTTTTCAATTGTAACGGTACCCACCAAAACAGGCTGTTTTTTAGCGTAGCATTGTTTAATTTGTTCCACAACTGCATTTAATTTGCCTTTTTCGGTTTTATAAATAATGTCCTCGTCATCTATTCTTGCTAAAGGTTTGTTTGTTGGAATTTCTACAACATCAATTTTATAAATTGCCTGAAATTCTTTTTCTTCGGTAAGAGCAGTACCGGTCATACCTGAAAGCTTTTTATACATTCTGAAATAGTTCTGGAATGTAATGGTAGCTAAAGTCTTGCTTTCTCTTTGAACAGTAACTCCTTCTTTTGCTTCAATTGCCTGATGAAGTCCGTCTGAATAGCGTCTACCCTCCATAATACGCCCTGTAAACTCATCTACAATTAAAATTTCACCGTCAGGAGAAACAATATAATCCTTATCCGCTTTCATAATTCCGTTTGCACGGAGTGCCTGATTGATATGGTGAGAAATTGTCATATTTTCAGGGTCTGAAAGGTTTTCAATATTAAACGCAGTTTCAGCTTTTTTAATACCTCTTGGTGTTAAATTAACTGTTTTTGCCTTTTCGTCAATTATATAATCAGCATCGTCAGACTCATCTAAAACTTTTTTATCTTCTTCTTTTATAACCTTTTTTGTAAGTTTTTTAGCAAACATATCTGCAAGTTGGTAAAGCTTTGTAGACTCATCGCCCAACCCAGATATAATAAGAGGAGTTCTCGCCTCGTCAATTAAAATTGAATCAACTTCGTCCACAATAGCAAAATTGTGACCGCGCTGAACCATATCCTCCTTGTAAATAACCATATTATCTCTTAAATAGTCAAACCCAAACTCGTTATTTGTTCCGTAGGTAATATCTGCATTATATGCTGCTTTTTTAGCTTCACCTTCAACCGAGTGAATAACAAGCCCGACAGTTAACCCTAAAAATGTGTAAACCTTGCCCATCCACTCACTGTCACGCTTTGCCAGGTAATCATTTACAGTAACAATATGAACACCCTCACCGGAGAGCGCATTAAGATATGCCGGAAGTGTTGAAACTAATGTTTTACCTTCACCAGTTTTCATTTCCGCAATTCTTCCCTGATGAAGAATTATACCACCCAAAATCTGCACAGGGAAATGTCGCATGCCAAGCACTCTGCTTGATGTTTCTCTTACAGTTGCAAAAGCCTCGGGCAAAAGGTCATCTAAACTTTCTCCACTCTTATATCTTTCCTTAAACTCATTTGTTTTAGCTTTAAGCTGACTGTCTGAAAGTGTTTTATATTCCTCTTCCAATGCTAAAACTTTATCAACAAGCGGTTTAACTCTTTTTACTTCTCTTGAACTATATGTGCCAAATATACTAGTAAATATTCCCATAAAAGTCACCTCGCCAGATTAATCAATACTTTCTTATATTATAGTATAACATAAAACTTAAAAAATAAAAAGGGTTTTTGGGCATATTTTCTAAATTTAGTTTAAAATTAAAATTTTTCGGTTAAAAAGCATTTTGCATGTATATAATATAACAAAGGAGGTCTTTAAATTTATGAAAAAAATCATTGGAAAAGTTACCTACAACACTGACACCGCGGAGCTTTTAGAATCAAAAACGAAAGGGATTTTCGGTGATGAAACAGGTTACGAAGAAAAGCTTTATATAACCAAAAAGGGGGCATACTTTCTTTACTGCGTAGGAGGAAAAGAAAGCAAGTACCCAGATGAAGAAATAATCCCACTCACACAAGATCAAAAAACAAACTGGGAAAACGAACAGTAAAAAAACGGGCTGTGCCCGTTTTTTTAATACTTAATTTCTATTTTTGTTATATCCCAATTTCCATTTACATATTCCTGGCTCGAGTACATTTTAAAAAGCTCGATTTCCCCAACCGATGTCACCGCTTGCTGACACCCTTTAAGCATATTTTTGCCAGCACCATCTGCCGAAAGTTCAAAATAAGGCTTTGTGTAAATTTTTGTATTGTTCAGACACTTCCCTGTAGCATCAAAAAAGCCTTTTTCTATAAGCGTATCTTTTTTTGCACTCAAATTAACCGCAAATTCCTGTCCGTCTACCAGCTTTACATTTACCAAATATCCGTCTACAAACGAAATATTAGGTGAAATCCCCGAAAATTTGTTGAAAATTATTTTGGGAATTTCATACCCAAAATCCACAACAAGTCCCATCAAAACAGTTTTGTCCTGGTCTGTAAACACTTTAAGCAATATATCTTTATTTTTATTTTCAGTAAAATCTGCAATTTCAATTTCCGAAACGAATCCTTTTAAGTATGATATATTGGTCTTTTTAACAAACCCATTTTTCTTATATACAACTGCTACATTGATTTTTTCAGCATATTCTGCGCTTTCGTTACTTTTTTCGCCGTAAACATATATATCATCGTCTTTTTCGTCGCCATCAACATCGGCATTTTTCATCAAAAGAATATAATTGTTTATAGGCAAAGAAAACTCATTTGAAACTTCAATGTATTTTTGCTCCGCACTTTTTGTTGCAACAAATGTACAAGTAACAGACACTAAACAAAAAGCTAAAAACGAAGTTATCCATTTGGTTTTTTCCAAAAAAATCACCCTTCTTGGTACAATTTACACTTGTAAATTATATTTCCGAAGGGTTTTAAAAATTACTTTTTAACTTTAAACAAATTTATATCACCAAGTATTTGTGTCTGCATCGGACTGAACTCACCTGATATATCTCCATCTGTCAAAATTGAGTTCACCTGATAATAAAGGCTTATAAACGGAAGATTGTCAACAAAATGCTTTGAAAGCTGTTTTGCAACTTCCTTTTTGCTTTGGACATTTATATCAGACCTGAATCTCTCCAAAAGCATGTCCGCTTCTGCAGACTCATATCCAAAAAAATTTTTTCCACTTTGCGCCAAAAACCCAAAGTCCTGGTTTAAGGCAACAGTTGTCTCACCTATAAAAATTGTATACTCTTTAGCATTGATTCTGGTTATATAATTTTCAAAATCTAACTCCTCAACACTTGTGTTCATTCCAGCTTCATTTAAGCTCTTACTTAAATACTGAGCTACTTTTTTCTTTGTTATACTATCTTTATTCACTAAAATTTTAAAGGTAAGATCGCCTGGTTTAAGCTCTGATTCTGCTAAATATTTATTTAACATATCAATGTCTTTCTGATATTCACCCGCATACAAATTCCCGTACACGGTATCGGGTTTGAATGGTGAATTTACCGCCTTTGCATACCCTGCCATCAATACCTCTGCCATATCCTTTTTGTCAATAGCACAGGCAATAGCTCTCCTTACATTAACATCACTTAAAATTTCGTTTTGCGTGTTAAAACCTACAAAAGCAAGGTTGTCAGATACGTATTCGGTAGTCTTTACACCTGTTTTTCCCTGAAGTCTTGCAAGGTTTGAATAGTCGGCGTTTATAATATCAATTTCATTGCTCAAAAACGCATTTTCAGCCATATCCTGCTTAGGATACATCATTACTGTCACAATTTCAAAATTTGTATTGATGTCAGATACCGCACTTAGCAAAACCCTGTCGCTTTGAATTTCATCAAGCTTGTAATATCCTGCACCGATAACCTTTCCATCAGTTTCTTTCACAACTGGGAAATTCATATATGCCAAAACTCCGCTGTTAGGGGCAAAAAGCTTTAATGTAACACTACCTCCTGTCGCAGAATACGTATCAACAAAATCAAAAATAATATGATACATACTCTCGTTGTTTTCTCTTATACTGTCAAGCGCGCTAATTACATCCTGAGCTGATATTTTTGTACCGTCTGAAAACAACGCATCTTTAAGCTTAAAGGTAACAAAAGTTTTATCGTCAGAAAAACTGTAGCTTTCAGCCAAATCACAGCCTATTTCATGATTAGGTTCAATTTTCAAAAGTCCTCTGTGCATACACGCACTAAACACCTGTGCATTTGTCTTGTATTTGGTTTTAAGCGGATTAATTGTATCATCTTCGTATGCAGAAAGACTTAAAGTACCTCCAAAATCTGCATTAACAGGCATCTTTTCTTTACCGCAACCGCATAGAAAAAGCACACATATCATTAAAAGACACAAAAGTTTTTTCATGGCCTTATATTAATCCTTTCTATACTTACCGCCTTGCCGGTCTTTTCGTCTGCCTCAACAACCACCGCATTAAACTGAACCTTGCCCTCTGCAAGTTCAAATTTGCCTGGTTTAATAAAAGCAAACCTGTCAACAATAATTTCACTTTTTACACCTAAGATAGAATCTTCTACCCCTGTCATTCCAACGTCTGAAATAAACGCAGTACCGCCCTTTAAAATCTTTTCATCTGCAGTCTGAACATGTGTGTGAGTACCAACAACTGCAGTGGCTTTGCCGTCTAAAAAGTACGCAAGTGCCGCCTTTTCACTTGTTGCTTCTGCGTGAAAATCAACAAAAATAATATCGCACTCGTCTTTTATCTTCTCAATTTCCTTTTCAGCCGCCTCAAATGGAGAATTTAAAGGGTCTAAATAAACTCTGCCCTGAACATTTATAACGCCAACTCTTGCCTTTCCTGCATCAAAAACCAAACTTCCCTCTCCCGGATGGCTGTCAGGGAAATTGGCAGGACGTACCATAAACTTAAAATCATCAAAAACAGTTCTCATATCCCTGCCTGTCCAGTGATTGCCCAGAGTAATTACATCAACACCGCACATATTAAGTTCATTTGCGTTGTTTAAAGTAATTCCCTTGCCGTGTGACGCATTTTCTCCATTTGCAATGCACATATCTATTTTATATTCATTTTTAATTCTTCCTAGATTATTTGTAAGATACTCTCTTGCGGGTCTGCCTACAATGTCACCAATAAATAAAATTCTCATAATAAAAATCCTTTCTTCTGTTTAGTATACCACAAAGCAATATTAGTTTTCAACAACTTTATCAAATTAAAAAATAATTCTTGACAAAAAGTATTCTTTATAATATAATATTTAGGCAGTTTTATCCTTACCTATTCAAGTGAATAGGTCAATAGTCCAGAAGGAGGTGTTTTTAAATGGTTAAAACTAACAAATACGAAACTATCTTTATCGTAGATGTAACTAAAGGCGAAGAACAGGTTAGTGCTTTAGTAGAAAAGTTTAAATCATTGATTTCAGCTAACGGTGAAATCGTTAAAGCTGACGATTGGGGTAAAAGAAGACTCGCTTATCCTATCAATGATTTAACAGAAGGCTACTACACTTTAGTTGAGTTTACTGCTCAGTCTGATTTTCCTGCAGAGCTTTCAAGACAGTACAAAATTACTGATGGCATCTTAAGATACATCGTAATTAAGCAGGAAGACTAATTTTGTAAAACGGAGGGTTTGTGTAAATGCTGAATAAAGTAGTTTTAATGGGTCGTTTAACTAAAGACCCTGAGCTAAAATACACACCGTCAAATGTTGCCGTAACTACTTTTACGGTTGCAGTTGACAGAAATTATGCCCGTCAAGGCGAGCAGCGTCAGACAGACTTTATCAATGTCGTTGCATGGCGCACCACAGCCGAGTTTGTTGCAAAATATTTTTCCAAAGGTCAGCTTATGGCCTTAAGCGGCAGTATTCAGACGAGAACATGGGACGATAACGAAGGCAAAAGACATTATGTAACAGAAGTTGTTGCAGATGAAGTTTACTTCGCAGAAGGCAAGAGAGATAACGCAGGTACAAGCTATCAGGCACCAATGCCTACAGAAGCTCCTGCCGCTCAGCAGATGCCAAAAAGTCCTGATTTCGAAATTTCGCCGGATGACGACGATTTACCATTTTAAAACGGAGGTGTAACTAATGTCAGAAGTTAAAGAATACAAAGAAAAATTTAACAGAAACAGAAAACCTAAGAAAAAGGTTTGTCAGTTCTGTGCAGATAAAGTTGAACATATCGACTACAAAGATACTGCAAAATTAAGAAGATTTGTATCTGAAAGATCTAAAATTCTTCCAAGAAGAATTACAGGAACTTGTGCAAAACATCAGAGACAGCTTACAGAAGCTATCAAAAGAGCTCGTCATATTGCATTACTTCCTTATTCAAGCGATTGATAATTGCGTTTTAGAGAGTGTAAATTTTACACTCTCTTTTTTTTTATTAAAAAGCTCGTTTTGTATTTACTCTATGCCCCCAAAATTGCAAGTGCATTATTGACAAAATGCCAAAAAATCTGTATACTTGTAACTGAGGTGTACTATGAAAAATATTAATATACAACCGCTTGTTTTTGAAGGCAGCAAATGCACCTTAAAAAGAAGCATTGAAAAAAACATTTTAGGAATATTTGAAAGTTATTGCTACAACGAGATCGACTTACCCCTTTTATGTGCTACTGATGCAAAAATAAGGGAAAGCCTGGTTGTTCCTGTCGCAAAACAGCTTTCTACAACATTAAAAGATTGTATTTTACCTGAAAGACTCTACTTTTCAGGCAACGTATATAAACAAAAATCCTATATGGGATGTGACATAGGCGAAATTTCGCTTTCCGGAGTATGTCTTGCAGGCGAAAGCAATCCCAAAGCCGATGCAGAAGTCATTTCCATTATGATTAACTCACTTCTTGGAATCGGAATGACAGAATTTACAATTTCTGTTTCAAACGCAGAGTTTATTTCAGGTATCGCAGAAAAGTATGGTTTAAACTTAGAAGCTTTAAAAGAACTAATCTGCGAAAATAACGCTCAGAAACTTGAAGAATATCTTGATAAAAACAATATGGAAAGTGATATTAAAAAACTTATTCTGTCACTACCTACCCTTTTTGGCGACCTTAATATTTTTGATGAAATAAATATGGATATTTTAGGTGAAAAATCCAGAAATGCTATTTCAAACATCAAAAGAATTTACAAGCTTTTGTGCGACTACGATATGGAAAAATATATTCAGGTTGACTTATCTATCGCGGACAATGAAAACTACTATGATGGAATGCTTTTTAAAGGGACTGTTAACAAAACAGAAGATTTTACCGTATGTTCAGGCGGAAGATGTTCCTCTTTGGCAAAAAACTTCGGCAGAAACATCCCTCTTGTAGCAGGACATCTGGAAATAAGCAAAATCACAGAGCTGATACATTCAGATGCTGATACCGATGCAAAACTTACTCCTTTAGCGCTTGTTGCATCTGACATTCCAAAGCTCGCTTACAAAGTTTCATTCGGACTTCGTGCACAAGGGCTTAAAGTTGAAGACTACGTTTCAGGTGCATCAATGATTGAGGCTATAGAATACGGTGAAGAAAAAGGAATTACCATTATTATATGGGTAAACGAAGAAACCGCTATAATGAGAAACTTAAAAACAGGCGAAATGAGCGAAACTTCTGTTGACAAACTGCTCGGCAACTGATTAATTTTACCAAAAAGCAAAGGAGGTGCGGTAAATGGAAGATATAATTAAAAAAGCCCAGCAAGGCGATATGAGTGCATTTGAGCAAATTGTTGTTAAATACCAGAGTATTATTTATAACACTGCTTTTAAAATCTGCACAAACGCAGATGATGCTTATGATATTTCTCAGGAAACTTTGCTTAAAATATATAAAAACATTCAGTATTTCGAGGGCAAATCAAAGTTTTCTACCTGGGTTTACAGAATTGTGACCAACACCGCACTGGACTATATTAAAAAACACAGAAAGAGCAACGTGTTTTCTTTAAATGCACAAATGGACGCTGAGGGAGACACTTATATCGAAAATATCAAAGACACTGCTCCTACCCCCGAAGAAGTGCTAGACACAGAGGAAACCAAAAAATTGGTTCACGAGGCAATGAACAAACTTTCTGAAAATCACAGAACTGTTTTAGTTTTACGTGACATAAACGGCTTATCCTATGAAGAAATTTCGGAAATTTTAATGTGCAATGAGGGAACTGTAAAATCTAGGATAAATCGTGCAAGAAATGCACTTTATGAAATTATTTCAAAAAACAAGGAACTTTTTTGAAATACTTTCGTCTTAAGTGATGAAAACAAACTTTAATTTAAATGAAGGGAGGGCAAAAAATGAGTGATTGCCATAAATTAAGCGATTTAATTACATCATACTGCGACGATAATATCACACAGGAAGAAAAAGCTTTAGTAGAAAACCACATTCAAACTTGTGAAAAATGCAATAAAAAGCTTGAGATTTTATTAAACTCAAAACAAATACTTAAAGATTCTCCTGCTATGCCCGTTCCCGAAAATTTGTTTGAGGATTTCCTTAAATACAAAGAAAATGCCGAAAAACAAGAAAAAAAGGTCGTTCCTTTTTACAGAAACTACCGTCTGTATACCGCTATTGCGGCAGTATTTGTATTTGCATTTGTTTTAAAAAGCGGATTGCTTGAAGAGGACAAATTTATGCCCCCACAAATAAGCAACCAAAGCTATCAGGAACAAACCTTATCGGCATCAGAAAACACTCAACAAGAAAACGTTGAAATCGCAGCCGATACTACGTCAAAAACCAACGCCGCAAAGGAACAGAAACCAATTCCTGAAACAAATACATCGTCTGAGTCAACATTAACCACAGATGTTGCAATAGCCGCAGAGCAACCCACAACTGAAAATACACCAATTGCTGCAGCTTCTGACGAAACTGATACGCAAACTGCTTCTGCAAGCGGTGGTGGTTCAGCAAGCTATGCGAGAATATTGCCCGAACCTGTAACAGCAGATGAAGAAAATCCTGTTGAACAAGCAAAAGAAGAAATACAAGCTACTGTATTTGTTTCACAACAGTTTTTAGACCGCGCAACAGAGCTGTTAGGTGACAATGCTTATCTTTTATATCAGGCACAGCAAAAACTAACTGAAAACAACATTCCTTTTGAATCAAACTTTTTACTGCTTGATGAAAGTATTGAATATAAGATAATTGTTACAGTTGCAAATGAATAAAATTAAAGCAGACCTTTAAGGTCTGCTTTTTTTATTAGTCAAACATTACTTTTTCGCCTTTATTGTCTGCTGACTTAATTTCGTTACAAACAAATTTTATAGCCATAGCAGATTCTTCAGGTGGGCACACATCCAAAGGTTCGTCATTTATTACACAATTAACGAAATACTCAATTTCTTTGTTGTAGCAATTTTGTGCATTTGCAACTGTCAAAGGTACAACATTGTCATCTCTGTCAACTTTTACTACCTGTGAACCGTCTCTGATTATGTATCCATTTTCAAAGTTAAGACGTAATGTACGTCCTGGATTGTGCATTGCACTTGCTGCTGCCCAGTCTGCCTGTATATTTACAAATGTTCCGTCTTTGTATACAACGTTTGTAGAAATCGCGTCATATTTTACACCATCATTGTAATTAGCTATTGTGCTAACGCTTTCAGGCACACCAAAGAACCAAATCAATGAGTCTACTGCATGAACATGAACATCAAATATAGCTCCACCGGAAAGTTCTCTCTTTCTGAACCAACCGTCTTGTCCAAGTGGCAATCCCTTGATATATTCGGTTACTTTAACGTTTCTTATTTTTCCTAATTCCTCGTTTTTAATATATTCGCGCATGAGCTCGAAATCCCACATAAAACGTACAACCTGTGCAATCATAAGTTTTTTGCCAGTTCTTTTTGAAGCTTCAACCATTGCAGCTGCATCTTCATAATTAAGTGCCATAGGTTTTTCACAAAGCACGTGAAAACCTGCTTCCAATGCTTTTATTGAAACTTCTTTATGTAAGAAAGTTGGAAGACAAATATCTATGATATCAAGGTTTCCTTTTTCTTTTTCAATAAGTTCGTTGTAATCGCTATATATACGCACATTTTCTTTAGCTTCAATATTTTCAGGATGCGCATCGCAACAAACTACAACCTCTGCCATACCTTTCTTTGCAAGCTCGTCATATGCATTGAAATGATTTTTTGCAATGCCGCCACCTGCTCCGATAATTCCTACTTTTAACATTATATCTGCATCTCCTTTACTGTTTGGAAAATTCCAAATATTTTTACAGTTACAACTATATTATATATCCTAAACGCTGAAAAAGCAAGCAAATTTATACATACTTTTAGCAAATTTGTAAAAAAAGGGACTTAAAAAGCCCCTTCACAAATTATTCAAATTCAAATGATCCCGACAACAGCGTAACTGAATCGGCGCCAACTGTGAGAAGTCCTCCGTCTGAAAGTGCTTTTTTTTCAGTTTCATCTTCCAAAAGAATTGTAACGGGTGCTTTAACAAGCGATGTTACAAAAGGAATGTGCCCTGCCATAATAGCAAGTTCTCCTTCTGTTCCCCTTACATCAAGTTTTTTAACCTGACCTTCAAACTTGTTACCATCAGGCGATGAAACAGTAAGCTTAAAAGTATTCATCAACCTTGCACCTTCTTTGCTTTTTCAACGGCTTCATCAATAGTTCCTACAAACAAGAACGCAGATTCCGGCAAATCATCGTGCTTACCTTCTATGATTTCTTTAAATCCTCTTACAGTTTCAGACACCGGTACATATGTTCCCGGAATACCTGTAAATTTTTCAGAAACATCAAACGGCTGTGATAAGAAACGCTGAATTTTTCTTGCTCTGCCAACCAAAAGCTTATCTTCGTCAGAAAGTTCATCCATACCCATAATTGCAATAATATCCATAAGCTCGTTGTATCTTTGAAGTATTCTCTGTACTTCTTTTGCAACCTTATAATGTTCCTCACCCACAATTTCTGCTGACAAAATACGGCTTGTTGATTCAAGCGGGTCAACAGCAGGATAAATACCCTGTGATGCAATATTTCTTGCCAAAACAGTAGTTGCATCTAAGTGAGCAAATGTTGTGGCAGGAGCAGGGTCAGTTAAATCGTCTGCAGGCACATAAACTGCCTGAATAGATGTAATCGAACCTTTTTTCGTAGACGTGATACGTTCCTGAAGTGCACCCATTTCTGTTGCCAATGTTGGCTGATATCCAACGGCTGAAGGCATACGTCCCAAAAGTGCAGAAACTTCACTTCCTGCCTGAGTAAATCTAAAAATATTATCAATAAACAGAAGCACGTCCTGACCTTCTGTGTCACGGAAATACTCTGCCATTGTAAGACCCGAAAGAGCAACTCTCATACGAGCCCCAGGTGGTTCATTCATCTGTCCGTATACAAGTGCAGTGTTAGAAAGAACCCCTGATTGCTTCATTTCGTTATAAAGGTCGTTACCCTCACGTGTACGCTCCCCAACGCCTGAGAAAACAGAAATACCGCCGTGTTCTTTTGCGATGTTGTTTATAAGCTCCATAATAAGAACTGTTTTACCAACACCCGCGCCACCAAACAAACCAATTTTACCACCTTTTGAATATGGGCAAATAAGGTCAATTACCTTTATACCCGTTTCAAACATCTCATCGCTTGTAGCAAGTTCTTCATAAGCGGGAGCGGGGCGGTGAATATCCCAACGTTCTTTAGTTTCAGCATTGGGTTGATTATCAACTGCATCGCCCAAAACATTAAAAATTCTTCCCAGTGTTTCTTTACCTACAGGAACGCTTATAGGAGCACCTGTGTCTAAAACATTAATATTTCTTTTCAACCCATCGGTAGATGACATTGCAATACATCTTACAGTATTGTCACCAATGTGTTGTGCAACTTCGACCGTTAAAACTCTGTTTCCCATATCAATGGTAAGAGCATTATGAATTTCAGGTAAATGTCCCTCATCAAATTTAACGTCAACAACAGGTCCCATTACCTGCACTACTTTACCTTTTATTTTATTTTCCAACAAATTCACCTCATTTTAGTTACCGCTTCCGGCAACAATTTCAGTAATTTCCTGAGTGATTGCACCTTGTCTTGCTCGATTGTATTCAAGACTAAGGTCATCTATCATCTGTTTTGCATTTTTGCCTGCACTGTCCATAGCCATTCTTCTTGACGCAACTTCGCTGGCAAAACTTTCTCTTACATAAGAAACAATCATACCTGCCACATATTCGCGTGCTACGTTGTTTAAAACAGTTAAAGGATCAGGCTCAAAAACCAGTCCCGTTTCCTTGCTTTCACTTTTTTCAAACGGCAAAATCCATCTAATTTGAGCTTCTGAAGACATAACCGAAATATATTTCGTATAAATAATTCCAAGTCTGTCAAACTTATCTTGTTTAAAATCCTCGCAAAGCTTTTGTGCCAAGGTATTTGCATCATCAAAATTATATTTTTCAGATGATATAACAGATTGTGAATATCTTTCACAGGCACGTTTTCCTATAGGAATGAACTCAGCCTCAGGAAATTCTGCAGCAAGCCTAAACACATTTGCGTTATAACCACCTGCCAAGCCTCTATCGCCTGCAATGACGATAATCCTGGTTCTGTTATTTTCGCCTGTTCTCATATAAGGACTTTTCAAAGTATCAGATGAAGACGTTAAAACTTTTACCGCGTTTTCCAAAGCAGATACATACTGTCTTGCTTTGTTCATTGCATCGTTTGCACGTCTGATTTTAGATGACGCAACCAGCCCCATAGCCTTTGTAAGCTGAAGTGTTGAATTTACACTTTTAATTCTGACTCTCAGCTCTTTAGTGCTTCCCATTCATCACACCTGCACTTCCCCTAAGATCTTGATAAGTTCTTGTTCATCAGCCTCATCATAATAGCCATTTTCTATTCTTTCAAGCCAGGACGTATATTTATTGTTAATCACTGCAAAAAGCCTTTTTTCGTACTCTTTAACCTGCGATACTTCTATACTGTCAAGATATCCTTTGATTACTGCATAGACTATAGCAACCTGAAGGCCAACTCTTACAGGGGCATTTCTTCCCTGTTTTAATACTTCAACAATTCTTTCGCCCAATGCAAGTCTTCTTTTAGTATCAGCATCCAAATCGCTGCCAAACTGAGCAAAAGACTGAAGTTCACGATATTGTGAGTATAAAAGTTTCAGCTCACCCGAAACTTTTTTCATAGCTTTAAGCTGAGCAGAACCACCTACACGGCTAACAGATATACCTGGATTTATAGCAGGCATAATACCTGAGTGAAAAAGCTCGGTTTCTAAGAATATTTGTCCGTCGGTAATTGAAATTACATTTGTAGGAATGTATGCAGATACGTCTCCTGCCTGTGTTTCGATGATAGGAAGAGCCGTAATCGAACCACCGCCGTACTCCTTTGCAACACACGCCGCACGCTCCAACAATCTTGAATGGAGATAGAATACGTCACCCGGATATGCCTCTCTGCCCGGAGGACGTCTGATTAAAAGAGAAAGTGCGCGATATGCCACTGCGTGCTTACTTAAATCATCATAAATTATAAGAACATCTTTACCTTGCTCTCTGAAAAATTCCGCCATAGCACATCCGCTGTAAGGCGCAATATATTGAAGCGGAGCACTTTCTGCAGCAGTTGCTGCAACGATGATTGTGTAATCCATTGCTCCGTTTTTCTCAAGTTCACTTGCAAGCTTTGCAACTGATGTATTTTTCTGACCGATTGCCACATAAATGCAAATTACACCTGTGTTTCTCTGATTGATAATTGTATCAATTGCTATTTCTGTTTTGCCTGTCTGACGATCACCGATAATAAGCTCACGCTGACCGCGACCGATAGGTATCATACTGTCAATAGCCTTAATTCCTGTCTGAAGCGGAACATTTACGCTTTCTCTTTCAATAATTCCAGGTGCTTCTGATTCAATAGGACGTGTAGCATCATATTCAATCGGACCTTTTCCGTCAATTGCTTCTCCCAGCGCATTTACAACTCTGCCCAAAAGCTTTTCGCCTACCGGAACAGACAAAACTTTTCCAGTTCTTTTAACAGTATTACCCTCGCGAATGTCATTATTGTTAGACAAAACAGCAACAGATACTGTTTCCTCTTCTAAGTTCTGCGCCATGCCAAAACTTCCGCCTTCAAACTCTAAAAGCTCATTTGCCATACAATTTTTAAGGCCGTAAACACGTGCAATTCCGTCACCCACCAGAATAACTGTACCTGTTTCTTCCATTTGAACGCTGGATTTATAATTTTCTATCTGAGATTTGATAATATTACTGATTTCCGCCGGATTGTTCATTATTTTATCACTTCCTTTAAGTTTTCAAGACGTTTTTTTATGCTTCCGTCTAAAACCTCATCTTCTACCACTACTTTTATTCCGCTAATAAGCAATTTATCTTCTGAAAAAGCAGCATTTATTTTTTTATTATATTTGTTTTCAAGTTTTTCTGTAAGTCTTGCCTTTTGTTCAATGGTAAGCGGCACACTTGAGAATACTTCTACATTTAGGCTGCTTGACGCAATAAGTTCAAGCTCAATAAAATCTTCGATACACTCGTCAAGACTTTTAATTCTTCCGTTTTTGATAAGAATTTTCAA
Organism: Clostridia bacterium; assembly: GCA_045589295.1. Taxonomy (GTDB): domain Bacteria; phylum Bacillota; class Clostridia; order RGIG6154; family RGIG6154; genus RGIG2094. The sequence continues at coordinate 21,957 of JAZNOU010000018.1, read as the reverse complement.
AAATGAAACGATATCCTCCGGAATTTTGCCTGAAAATGCTTCATCAACTGCCTCAAGTCTTTTTGTAAGAGGTATTGCCGGCGAGCCTAAAAACTCCGTGTACTCTTTATTTTTATTGACAATTAACAGAATTTCTTTCAATGTACCAAGGTAATCTTGAACCTTATCTTTTTCTTTTGCTATCTGAAATAAAGCCTCTGCGTATTCAATATTAGTTTCCTTCATTTTCGCCACCTATTTCTTCAATAAAGGAATCAATCATCTGCTTGTGGTCATTTACATCTACTTCACGACCCAGCATTTTTTCGGCAATAACAGTACCCACTTTAACAATCTCATCTTTTATTGCCTTTTCTGCCTTTTTGGTTTCAAGTTCAGCATTTTGCTGTGCCTGACGAATAATTCCGTCAGCCTTTTGTTTTGCCTCACTTAAAATTTCATCTTCTCTTGAATGTGCAATATCCACAGCAGACTGAATTAAGCTGTCAGCTTCTTTCTTAGCCCCCGACAACTTCTCTTCATAGCTTTTTTTATCAAGCAATGCTTTGTTTCTTGCTTCTTCCGCTTCGCTGTATTTGCCATCAATTGTTTCCTGTCTTTTTTCAAGCATATTTTTTACAGGTTTATATAAAAACTTTTTAACCAGCAAAAACATAATCAAAAGATTGGCAAGAGAAATAAGCGTCTGCCAGATGTTAATTGAAATAATATCTAATGTTTGCATTTTTCCTACTCCTTGTATAAAACAAAATTAAAGTGATTTAATTGTTTCAACAAGAATATTTACCAAAAGGTTTGGTGCAACAAAGATTAACAAAATCGCTATAACGAGAGCATAAAGACCTGTTGTTTCAGCAATAGCACAACCCATAAGCATTGTGGTTGTAACGCTACCCTGACATTCAGGCTGACGACCTATAGCTTCACACGCTTTAGCAACCGCGTTACCTTCACCAATACCAGGTCCGATACCTGCTATCATAGCAGTACCTGCACCAAGTGCACAACATCCTAAAATAATACCAATTGCAATTTCCATTTTTATATTCCTCCATTCAAATTATTTGTTTATTGCAAGTTTTTTTGTTTTTCTTTTTTTAAACTCATCTATATCAAATGCTCCCGATACATTAAGCATTGTAAGCATCGCAAAGATAAACGCCTGCAGACATCCGCTGAACACATCAAAATAAATTGAAAGCACAGCAGGGATACCAATCTGCAACCATGGAATTTCCGATAAAAACCCTGGTAAAAACTTTAAAAGCATCGCAGAAAGACCTGAAAGACCTGCCGCAATCAAAGTTGAAATAACCGTTCCTGAGAGTATATTCCCGTAGTGACGAAAACTCATTGAAACAGGTGTAGCAAACTCGCTTATAAAGTTTATTGGTGCTAAAACGGCTATTGGCTGTGTAAAGCCTTTTAAATAATAAAGCGGTCCGCATTTTAGTTTGTAATATGTTATTAAAATGAAAACCAGAAGTGCCCATCCTCCTACTATGTTAAGGTCTGATGTAGGCGGGAACAATCCCAACAGCGAAGACAGACTTGACACAGCAGAAAGTGCCATTATAGCTATTATAAATGACGAGTATCCTTTAAAATGCTCACCCATATTTGCGACAACAAGTCCATCTACCTTTTCTATAATCAACTCTGCAAAATGTTGTCTTTTGAGCTTTATATGCTCGCTTATTCCGTGCGTCATATATAAGCAGAAAAACAACACAGTTATAACAACCAAAGCAGAATTTACCTGAGCTTCAGTAATCGGAAGATTTTGGATTGGCATAGGAATTGTAAAAAATATTCTTGCCCCCTTTAGCGTTATTCCCTCGCTCAAAGGCTTTGTAAGTGTGTTAATCACCATTCCAAACGCTAAAGGTAAAATCATCATTATAATATAAAAGGTGTCAATAAGCTTAAATCTTATGTTTGTTTTTGCCAAAATATTCACCTCATTATTCTCATTTCTTTTTTATCGTTCTAAGTGCTATTGCAATTCTTGGAAACAAAAACGGAATTACAACACAAAACAAATTAAAAACAGGCACAAGATATCCGACTAATGCAATCAAAAGCATATACCACAGCCTTAGCCCCTGGGAAAGCTTTATAAGTTTTTTTGCATCATCTGGCTCTTTTAAAACCGCTTTCTGCACGGTAACTCCCATTAATAAAAAGTTTGAAACAGCACCAAAAATCCCAAAAATATTTCCTAAAAGATGTGTGTAGTTCCAACTAAAAGCAATCAATATAACCGCCTGCATCAACGTACTTAAAACTACTGAAACATATAAAATGAAATATGTTTCTTTTAACACTACTTTATCTATTTTTTCCATTATTATTTACTCCGACTTTAAATTTTAGTCATACTACTTGCATACAAAATATATTTTACCTTAATTTCCAAAAAAATGCAATAAAAATATAAAAAAATTGTTCTATTCAAAAGGAATTATTATCCTTGCAAAATCTTTTATTTGTAATAAAAATAAAATTACACAGAAAAGTAATTTATTCTATAAATTTATAAGTAAACAATACAACAAAGAGACCGCTATTAGCGGTCTCTTTTTGTGGCAGGGGCAGAGCGCTACCTGTCATATACACAATATACTATAAATCATACAACTGCCACAAATTTGTAGGTTTGCAAACAATTGTATTTCAACAAAAATACAACACATCTCCTATCTTACAAATATTAAGTTTCTAAATCCTGCACAATCTCCTGAATAATTTTCAAAGTTTTTTCTTTTGCAAATTGAAGAAAAAATTTTGTGTCTGTATCTTCATCAAAAAGCAACGATTCAAGAACGCTTAATGTAACTACTTCAATTGCATAATCATTGCCAGATTTGATTAATTCCTCAAGAAACTCAAATATTTTAGTTAGTGAATTTTTATTTTTAATTTCTATTTGCTCCTTTATAAAAGGCACAAATACATCTTCATAAACAACATGTGAGCCTGTTTCATCACCTTCCTGCCAACTTGTTTCTTCATTGTATACATCTTTGATTTCAGGCAAAGCTTCTATTAGTTTTAATTTAAGTTCTTTACTTGTCATTGGATATCACCACTTTATTAACATAACCCATATATCGTATTGGTTATAAGACACTCGACCATTTTTGAGAATTCTTTATCTGAGATATCAACATCGCTTTCGTCTAGTGTTTCAAGCAATGACATAACACTTGCTATAGATTCTTCTTCCAACGGATTATATTCATACAAATCAGTAAACCAAACAACATTAACCCAATCCACAACAGCTTGCATGGAAATTTTTCCTGAAGTATATTGATTTATTAAGAATATCAGATCTTTTGCACATACCTTTTCAGGTTTTGTAATTTTAATATTGTAAAGGTCTTCCCCTAACTTTCCTTTTAATTGGTTTAAATCTATTTTTAATTTCAAAAAATCACTTAATACTGCTTTCATATCTATTTATCCTTTCTATGAACAAGATTTCCTAAAGGATCAAAAGTATCCTTGTAAACTTTTATAGTTTTACCATTACTGTCAACAATTTTGTAGTAAACCGCCTTTGAACCAGGGACTTTACCCGGATTTTCCATTTTTATTGTATAAGTATTATTCTTGTTTTTTATTACAGAATAATTATTGTAGTTGTTAGAACTACCTTTAAAGAATGACTTTGCACTTTTTTGAATATTTGATGGTAATTCAGCAACACTTTTTAAAGCAGAACTCTTTTTTGTTGCAGTAATAATACTTTTGCTCTTTTTTGTTGCTTTGTTTACTGCCTTCGTCGCCTCCAAAGCTTTGTCCGCTACTTTGGCGATTTTTGCAGTGTCGGCGATTTCGCCTAAAACAGGAATCACTCCAAGTGCATCAAGTCCTGCAGATGTGAAGTCTTCTCTTGCAAATTAGGCGAGGATTGCTATCTAAGCCATCTGCATTTGAAAAGAAGGTGGCTTAGAACTAATGTTTATCAATTTTTTTCTTCAAAAGAAGATATCCATTTTCCTTTTTCGACTTTTTTAAACGCATCATATGCTGCTTTAGGTGCATATTTTGAAAGATAAGTTATACAAAAATCATACACTTCAGATGATGTTGGAACTGATTCTTTAAAAGCCAAAAAATATTCCTTTTTAAATTTTTCATATTCGGCAGGGTCTGCAGAACTTTCGTCATTAAACAAAAAAGGATTAAGCCCACTCAAATAATTACCTAAAGTTTTACTGGAATTGTTATCATACATAGCGTCCATTGCATAAAACATATATACGAATGCTTTATAAATATTCATTTACTTCTTCCTTTCTATTTTGTTCTAAACGGATTGTTATTTAATCCTGTTTCTTTATCCCATAAACGAGGAGTGTTATTTCTTCCTCCTTCATTAATTTTACCATTTCGACTTCGTACCCAAACTTGTCTTCCTTTGTTGTCTATTTTTGCATGCCAGTCATTCCCGTATTTATCTGTACCCTGATAATATTTAGGCGTATTTGCAGTCTCGGTTAAAAGTTTTCGATTGCTTGGCGTATCGGGCAAATGACCGGTTCTATTACCGAATATATGTTTTATTTGAGCAGGTTTATCTGGTAACGATATTTTTTTAGTTCCTTTCGCAACATCTGTAGCCTTATTTACTGCCTTCGCAGCATCCACAGCTTTATCTGCTACTTTAGCGATTTTTGCAGTGTCTGCAATTTCACCTAAAACAGGAATCACTCCAAGCGCATCAAGCCCTGCAGATGTGAAGTCTCCTCTTGCAAGGTCAACGGGAATTGCTAAAAAGTCTGCGATGGTATCTACACCTGGTATAAGCGATACTGCAGTTAAAAAGTTACTTAAAGCATCTAAACTTGCCCCGTAGGTATTCCCGAAATTTCCTCCGCCACCTACTTATTCTTCAAAAATACCTTTTCCAGTAACCACTATATGCTTTTTATCGGAGTTTCCTACCTCAAAAAATCTCCAACATTCTTGCTCTTCGGTACAATCTGCAAAGATTTCTATGCATATTCCATTTGTAAAAACTATCTTCAAATCATTAAAATCATTTAAAAGTATTTCCTGCACAATCAAATCCTCCGAAGATAAATATTCTTTTATTTTTGCGTCCAAAGCATTTGACCCTTGTTTTTCCCAATCAAAGTTATCAATATCAAAATCTTTTCCTTGTTCAATTCCATTGCAAGGGCAAAACATATCACCTTTTGCAATTAAAAGTTCATTTTCTTTATATATTCTGAAAAAACTATCAATATGAAGGGCATACTTTGGTGCTAAAACTTCTTTGACCGAAAACTTTCCGTTATCCTCTTTGTGAGCAACTTTATGTTTTACCATTTCTCCAACTCCGATATTAACCATAGAACCTGCTCTTGAAATATGTTTCAAGTTTTGTCCTTTAATAACATATATTTTTTCTTTAAAATTACACATGTTTTATACTCCTTTACTTATTTTTTACCAAACCAATCTTTGGCAAAGTCTAATATTTCCTGATATCCCTTTCTGCAATTCCTGTTTTTGATGAATCCAGACATTTTTTTATATCTTCTTTTGCTTTTTCAAAAACGTCGCTTTGTTGCGTTGTATACATTACAAAAATATACTTTCCTGTCTTACTTTTAAAATATGTATCAGGATTCCCCTTTGTTGTTTTCATAGAACTAGAGTGTAATCCATAAGATGTAATTCCTTCGTAACCTTTACGTGATAGCAAGGCATCGCACAGTTCCTGAAAAGCTCCGCCTTCCAATTCGGTAATTTTAGCTTTTATATCTGTTATTTTAGACATATTGCTTCTCCTTCGCAAAAAGTAATAAATGATAGTTAATTATACCATAAATACAACAAATTTTAAAGCACTTACTTCTTCACCATAAGTTTTATATTTTTTTAAGTTTACAGCTACACCACTTATAAGTGAACCAAGAACCACCATTCCTTCTTCTAATTTATAAATAGGATATTGTTTGTAATTCTTTGGAGACTTCTTTTTCTTTGACATATATCTTCTCCAATCTATGATTATAAAAATATTAAATCTCCAATGCCAATTATATCACAAACCAGAAAAAAATCAAATTGATTACCATTTCATAAACGAAGGTTTTTGAAACTTTTGACGATTGTTCCAAAACCAAATACAAAAACGAGTATTGGGAAACAGTTCAGTCCCAATACTCGTTTCAATATCAAAGTGCCATAATTTAACCCTTTATTGCACGGTAAAGTGTTGATTTTGAAATTCCTGTTAAATCAGTAATTTCTTTTAACGTATATTGCTTTGTATTATAAAGGGCAATAGCTTTTGCGGTACTATCTCTGTCAGATTTTGGTCGGCCTCCGCGTCTACCACGAGCTCTTGCCGCGTTCAACCCCTCACGGGTACGTTCAACCAACACATCACGCTCAAACTGTGATAGACTTGAAATTATAGTAAATAATAATCTGCCAGTAGATGATGTTGTGTCAATGGTTTCTTTTAATGATACAAGCCTGATATTATTATCGTTAAAAAACTCCATAAGCTCAGCGAGGTTTTTTACAGACCTTCCTAATCGTGAAAGGGATTCAATAACTATTGTATCTCCCGAACCGACTTCTGAAAGAAGTTTATCGAGTTCAGGTCTGTTTTTTTTAGTGCCTGAAATCTTTTCACAAAAGATTTTGTCAACTCTATAATTTTTCAAAGCATCTGTCTGTCGATTCAAGCATTGGTCTGCCGTAGATACCCTTGCATATCCATAAATCAATTAAATTCACCTCTTATCATATTTCCTGTTTTACATTTTAATTGTGCATAAAGCTACATCTTTAAATCCTCTAACGTCTCCGTTTTATGTAGACCTCAACAGCTACATCTACAAGCAAGTCGATAGCGGTTACTATAAATCTAATAATTTTCACATTTTTCCTTCTTTCTGTTTTAATATTCCTCTGGCATTAACATAGTAGAGCGGGTTTCATCATCAATTACGAAAACATTGCCAATATAAAAAGGCGTGTCTATGTTTAGTATATACTCCTTTCGATATTCTGACATTCTTGAATGTGTGTTATTTTTTGTTTCCCATTAGCTATGGTTAAATCAACTATCTGTAAATAGTCTTAAGGAAGTGGCAATCTGTTAATATTCTGCCACATAAAGACCTGTAGAAGCGGATTAATATTTTCTGTTAACCCTTTTGTAATAAATTTTTTGTTGTTAAATTTTCTCATATTTAGATAATCCTCCTAAGTTTATGTTGGTTTATAACCAAAGGTATAATATATAAACAACTTTGAATTTATTTACAGGTAAGATATAAACTTTTACAAACAAACGACCACTAATATAAAACAAAAAATTTAAAAGAAGCGGTGCTAGATTATTTGAAAGTATTATAATAATAGAAAAGAAGGACTTCCAGTTGGAAGTCCTTCAGTCCGCAATATCATTTTGACAATTTCTCAGATACAGGAATAAATCCTTTCAGCACAACGATAGCAAGGCGAAAATAGGGTTTATACTTATTTATATTTTCAGTCCATATGAGCCAATAATTCATCCTGTAAATCTAAGAGCATGTTTTTTATTTTTTTGGTATCTGTTACATTGAATTCGTATTCGTCTAATTTTACATATGACATAAACATACTGACTTTTAGTTGAGCAAATTGGTCATACCAGAAAAAGACTTGCTTTTTATGGTCATCTACACCGTAAATACCTCTAGAAGTCAACGCAAAACCCTTGCTATTTTCATTAATTCCTCCCCAAATATTTCCACTCGCAATAAAGAAAACATTATCTTCATTTGGTATACTAAATGCTGTTTTTGCTGCCTTAACCTTTCTCAAATCAGAGATTAGTCTGCCAGATTCTGATAATATACCACTTCCACCAAAAGTATGATGTGCTAAAACTTCAGATACTATTTTTTCAGCAATTCTAATATACTCTTCAAGTGATTGTTCGCCGGACTCATTTGAAGTGTTATTTGCTTTATTTGTTTCCTGCTTACTATTCGTATTATCATCAATAGGACAACCACACTTTGAACATACCCCTGAATCATTTTTGGCTTCAACATTATTACATTCAGGACATATAAATATTTCACTTAATGGAAATCCACATTTCACACAAGACACTGCTTTTGTGCTGATAGAGTTCCCACATTCGGGACAATTTATAATAGCCATATTAATTTCCTCCTTAAAGAATCTACTTACTAAACATTAAATATTTTTCTAATAATTGCAACTGGAATAAGGACAATGCCCAAAAGACAACCTACAATAAATCTGCTTAAAAATAAATTATTGAATGTTCCTATTCTTATTTTGTTAGCATAAATGGTTTGACCGGCTGCCCAATAACTCAGTACAACATACGCAATAATTAATGCAATTTCCATTTTAATATTCCTCCAAACTTAAATTAAACTTCGCTTAAAATTTGCCGTATTCGTCTATCTGAATATCCAAACATTTTGGATAGTTCACGAATATTCTTGCCGTTATAATTTTCTCTGATATAGTTATATATGTAATCTTTTTTATATAACTTCTGCGGAAACAAAATCTGTTGACCTTTAAATAATTTATGTATTTTAACAGCGGTTTCCGCTCCCGCTTCAACGGCAATTTCCTCATAAATATCTGCAAAATCTTTTGCTTCCATTTGAAATTCACCTCCTAATTATACTCATTATTATAATTTTAGACTTTTTTCTTTGAAATCACCATTTGTAAAATTCATTGAAATTTACATTGTTAATTTCAAGAGTATAATATATAACTGATAATGATGAGTTTTCACATTGCTCATCAAAAAGGCTTGAGTCTACTTTATATGTGTGATATAATGAGATGAGTAATATAATTAAATTTTATACAGGAGAAAAAATATGGGTCTAAAAGTTAGGTTAAGAAACGGATTTTCGGATAGAAACAATATAAAAAAAGAAAACACTACTATGCAATTAACGAATTTCGATGAACGAACACGAATTGAATTATGTAATTTCATAGATTTAATTTTTAATGGTTGGATTGTGAATTTTACATATAATAACCAACAATTTTTATTACAAAGCATATTAAAAGATGTATATGTACAAGAGATAAATTTTGGTGGTTCTTATAATTCAAAAAAAGTTTTAGAAATAATAAAAGAAACCATTCGCAAAGACGAATATGATGATATTTTAACTATCATAGAATTCATCGTAAAGAAAGTTAAAAATATATTTAAAGAAGAGGAGTGTGAAGAATGTAATTTAAACATCTATCTAAATAATCTTTTAGAGAAGGAATATGTAGGATATCGTTATGTAAATGATGCCATTACGCCTATAACAAATGATATTGAGATTAAAGAAATAGAAAAAGCTTCAAATTCTAAATTTGTAAAAGTAACCGAGTTTTTAAACAAAGCAACATCACTTTTGTCTGATAGAGCAAATCCTGATTATGAAAATTCCATAAAGGAAAGTATTTCTGCTGTTGAAGAAATGTGTAATATCATCTTGGGTAAATCCGGTACATTGGGAGCAAGTCTGAAAAAACTTGAAGAATCTAGCATCTCAATACACCCATCTCTTAAATCTGCATTTGAAAAATTATATGGATATACAAGTGACGAAAGTGGAATTAGACATGCCGGAAGAATTGACGGAAAAGATGCTACTTTTGCAGAAGCAAAGTTTATGCTTGTTTCATGCAGTGCTTTTGTTAATTACTTGATTGATAATATGAAATCATGTTCAAAATAAAAATCGATTAAATTCATAATAGCCGTAAACCCACATATTACAAAGGTTTACGGCTATTCGTTTAATTTAATCGTTTCGGGGGAGGAAAGAAAAGCTGACACATCAACATAAACCGCATAAACACTTACACTCTTATCAACTACTACCTTTATCATTCCGATTTACCCAGGCTTCTACGAAAAGTTCTATCAGTGCTATTAAGCATAACTTAATGTACTTCATTTTATCTATACATCACCACCAGTACAACAATATATGTACTCTTCAATCTCTTCAGGAGTATACCCCTCAGCAACAAGAATATCTATCTCCTCAGGAGAATACCCCAAATAGCAAGCCACCGATTTAATATCTTCTATGTACGCATCCTTTGTGTATCCCTTTACATCATTTTCTGTACTTAACAAAGAGTACGAACCATAATACCACCAGTCTCTGCCGTAGTAAGTGTTGTATTCGAATGTGCTTTTTTCAATAACGCCGTCAGATCTTATCTTTAAAATATCCCCCTCAGATATGCTTATCTTTTCATACTCACCATTTTTCAAAGCATTAAACAAAGGCGGATAGTCCACAATAGCTTTGTAAAGTATCTCATCTGTAGAAGCGTAGACATAGATTTTCAATTTTGGGAAATTAAGGATTGAAAGCGGCGAGTCGCCTTTAACAAGATACACGTTTGAGTTTTCATCAAGAAGAGCCAGGCTGAATGTTCCATTTATTTGCTCTGCAGTAAACTTAAGACTGTCAAAGCCAAGAAACTTTTTACTTTCAATTAACTGAACTGATATGTATGAATCAGTCTCGATTTTAGTTCTGGGCAATTTGTGCTTTTTACGAAGTTCCTTATCATTTGAAATTACTCCGTTATGTGCAAGTGCGAATCTTGAATCTTTGCAATTACCTATAAAAGGGTGATTGTTGTAATTGTGTTTCTCGCTCCCTTGCGTAGAATGACGTGTATGCCCGATCAAACTTTTGATGTCATCTGAATGTTTAAAATCAATTCTGTAAGCTGATTTATTATCTTTTTCAATATGAATACCACCGTAATTGACATAAGCAATTCCGGTGGCGTCTGTTCCTCTGGCAGTAGATTCTCTTGCCAGATAATTTGTTAATTTTGATAAATCCTTAATTTTATCACCGCTGTAATTTAAAAAACCAAATAATCCGCACATTTACATCTCCTCACTTTCTGTTATTACTTCATTCACATATAATCTTTTTTCTTTTAAGTATTCAATAAGTTCCGCTTTTTTAGGTGGAATGCGCTGTACAAAATCTAACCAGGACATATCTTCAATTTCTTTGTCTGTCATATTGATAGCACAGTAACAAATTTCGTCAACAAACTGCAAGGTAGCAAGAAATGTTTTGTAGCGGAGTGTACCTCTGAACAATCTGAGCTCAATAGTGCCGCAGTTTTCAAGATTGACAGCCACATACCTTCCTAAGCACTTATCCTTCGCTTTTTTGTAAGTTTCTTCTGTTGTGCTTGAAATAGTCGCATATTTTGCGGCCCAACGATTTAAGTTATCCAAAGTTCTGCGGCTGAATTTAACAATCTCATTCCAATGCTTTTCTACAAAGAACACAACTCTGCCGATTGCCTGTTCCTGTTGCTCGTAGGTTTTTCCAAAAGCAGAGCGGGAACAATGAATATGCAAACCACACGTAGAAGTGTTATGAGAACGATATTCCATTTCAATAGCTTTTTCAAACACATCAAGCCAATTCATATTGTTTATATGGTAATCAAGTGTCATTGGGTGAGATACCATTTCAAAGCCATTGTTGATAGATCCATCATGTTTGCAATATATTCTTTCGTCAGTTTCGTTGGCAATATCAAGTAACTGTTGAGCTTTTGCTCCTTCTTCGCCACCTTTGTCAACTTCCAATTCAACGCCATAAAAAATATTACCAGAACCATAAAAAATAGGTTCAGGCTTATAACTGTAGTTCTTAATTGTATAATCGTTTAACTTTTCATAACAATCCCGACAGTACGGGTAGTCCCCACCATCCTCGTAATATGCATCGTCATTATGGATGAGTCTTCCGCAATCCTCACAGGTTGTGTAGCAGTTATCATAGCAGTCGGAACATAGTGTGTAAACGCTATTTCCCTCTGCGTTGTCCCTCCAGATTCTGTCCCCGCAATTATCGCAGACGACCGTTTGTTCAATAAGACAGTGTTCACACATAACCTGACCGTCAAAATTTCTTGCGGTTTCTTCTGTAAGCTCAACACCGCAAACATAACAAAACATTTTTTCTTCCATAATTTTCATTCCTTTCAATATTCCTCTGCCAACAACATGGTAGAGTGAGTTTCATCATCAATTACAAAAATTTTCCCCACATAAAAAGGAGTATCCACGTTAAGCAGATACTCCTTTTTGTACTCAGGCTCTTCCTGACTATGTTTAACTTTGGCTTTACGGCTTTCTATCACCAAATCAAACACCTGAAGATAATCTTTGGGAAACGGCATCTCATCAATGCAATGCCACATAAAAACCTGCAGAAGTGGTTCGATGTTTTTTGCGATCCCATTGGTGATAAATCGTTTATTTTCAAACCTTTTCACAACGTTTTTCCCTCCTTATTAGTTTACTTGTATAAATAATATATAGTTTATCGTTTGCACTATGCGACAAAACCAATACAATTAGTTTTAAAATGTTAAACACTTATATAAAACAAATTTTTATTTTAAAGGAGTGATTTTATGTACAGAAGTTTCTCTGATATCCCTGATATCATGACATTTAATGAAGCAAGAGCGGTGTTGAAGGTAGGAAAAAACACCATGCTTGATCTGCTTCACAAGGGATACATCGATGCATTTCGTATCAAAAATAGGTGGCGTATAACCCGTTATGCATTAATAGAGTATCTGAAAGGATTGTAACATCATAAAAGACGATAGAGTTTTTCTCTATCGTCTTGTCTTTGTTCAAACAATAAACTTCGATCTGCATATATATATTTATACTATTTTATCCGTGTTTTGTTGTATAGTACAGGCAGTAGTAACCTTATATCCTTAATGTATGTTTTATACAGGACATGCTTATATCTTTTTTATCTATTTGTTTATGTTCATCAGAGTTTAATATATTTTAATTTGGTTTAAACAATACAGTAAAAGGAGTGATTATTATGAATACATTCATTCATACAATTTCATTAAAAAAATACATAAACACAACAGATAAAACAAAACTTACAGAAGTATATAAAAATAACACATTATGGCTTGCTACTGAAAAGAATTACATTATGCACAAGTACAGCAATCTTGGAATCACCTTAAAAATAGCTAAAAACAGTAAGCCGGAAGAAACCTTTGACAAACAACATCACAAGTATAAAGTTGAGATAATAATAAATCTATTTAAACTCTTACACCCGGGAATGGAATACGGAATGATTACAAAGGAAAATGATATTGAGTCCGCAATCAACAACGCTATTGAAATCTTAAATTCAATACACTCTGAATCAGGAATTTATCTGCACGATAACTTAATTTTAAAAAGAGTTGACATAGCCAAAGATGTCATTACGCCAAGTGATGAATATACATTGGAAATTATTCGATTATCCAGATTGGCACCTAAGAAATACGGATACACTAACTATACTCCCGATGAAAAGTCAAAAAAGAAAAAGTGGAGATTGGAAGATTCATCCATGTATTACAGTAAAAACATCAATGCTAAAGTATACAATAAAAAGCAAGACCTTGTTAATCATAATTTTTCCCTTGATATTGATAATAAAGGACTACTGAGATTCGAAGTATCTTTAAAGACCAAACCTTTGATTGAAAATGGTTATATAAATTCAAAGCAAATACAACTAAAGGACTTAAGCGTTCCTTTGTGCAAAGTCACTCGTGCCAGTGAAAGCATCATAAGCAACTATTTTAAACAGGTACTTATGGATGGAAGTATGGTATCAAAACAACTACAAAACAAGTACCTTAAAATGAAATTTGATGGCAAAAACGTGCGTATCAAAAATATGAAAACATACCGTGATGCAGTCAATAACAAAAATAAATATGATTTCACGACTGACAAAGCATACAGAGCATTGAGACATTTTGAAAGCATAAAACTTTCACCTGTGTATACAGTATTTCCTTACATTCCCTCATTCAGTGATATATTAGATGGCAAAACTGATGAAGAAATTTCAAGATTTGCGTACATTAAACCAAAAGATAAAAATCAGTTGTTTTGGTGATGCATCAAGTCATCAACCAAAAAAATGATTTATGACTTGATTTTTGATTGATGAAATGGTACAATAACTAAGAGGTGAATCATGTGAAAAACAAAAAACCACCATTTGAAATAACCGAAAAAATAATGACAGATGTAATAGAAATTGCAGAGCTTGTGGGAAAAGTAAGTGTAGGAAACCAGATATCTGTAAATCCTACTTTAAGAAGAACAAACAGAATCCGGACAATATACTCTTCCCTTGCCATAGAGCAAAATACTCTTGACTTGGAGCAGGTTACCGCAGTATTATCAGGCAAGCGAATTATTGCTCCTCCAAAGGACATTGCAGAAGTTAAAAACGCTTATGAAATTTACGAATGTATGGATAGCCTTAATCCATATTCAACAGATGACCTTTTAAAAGCTCACGGAATCATGGTAAAAGGGCTTGTGAACGAAGCGGGAGAATTCAGATCCAGACCTGTTGGTGTGGTTGATAGCAAAGGTGAAATCCTGCATTTTGGAACCCTTCCCAGATATGTTCCAAAACTTGTATCCGAGCTTATGGACTGGGTTCGTGAAAGTAATTTGCATATGCTTATAAAAAGTTGTGTATTTCACTACGAATTCGAATTGATTCATCCCTTTTCTGATGGTAACGGAAGAATGGGCAGGCTGTGGCACACATTACTCTTATCAAAATGGAATCCTATATTTGCCTGGCTTCCGGTAGAATCAATAATCCATAATAACCAAAAAGCTTATTATGAGGCTATAAACACATCTAACAACACATGCGAATCAACCATATTTATAGAATTCATGCTATCAGTTATAAAGCAGGCGCTTCTTGAAGCCGGGGAATTTCAGATAACCTCTGTAAGCAATAAGGCTGACACACGACTAAGCCAGATATACGCATTCCTTGACGAACATGAATATATTATGAACAGTGATGTACAGAAACTCCTTGGAGTATCATCGGCAACTGCTACAAGAATCTTAACCGCATATGCACAAAAAGGTCAGCTTAATCGCATCAGGGTTGGAAGTCATTACGGATATATAAAATGATAAATTACACAAAATTCTCAGAAAAAACACACATAAACACATTAATTTTGTGTGTTTTTAATTTTGCACATTTATTTTTGTTATGATATAATAGTATCGGGTGGTATTATGAAAGAATGCAAATGGATTGAAAAATACTGTGAGATAATCAGCAAAACACCTGATTATAAAAACGAAGATGATATAACATACAAAAAAGCAATGAAGGATGATTTTGAGAGATATTGCAAAGATAAGGTAATTGCTTTTTTAAGATACTTATTCTATAACAGACGCATGACTCCCTTTTCATCTTCATTGAGTATATACAAGCCTCGTGGTACAATGTTTAAAGATCGCAGAATTGATATTGGCGACTATATTGTAACAGATACATTGGTAGAACGGACACGCTTTGAAAAACGCAATTATGAAAAAGATGATGCTACAAAATACATCACCGCTAAATATGATTTTTTAGAAGCTGTAAGCTCATTGTTTAAAACTGACGAATATCATAAAAACGTCGGTTATATGAAGTTTTATAAAGGTTTTTTCTTTATTAAAGACCATGAAATTACTGATAAGAATGAAATAAGTGCAGAAGTAACCGAAGCCTTTATCCGTTTTATGAAAATTGGCTTTTCAATTGAATATTACGAAAACTTAGATGAAAGATATTCCTCAAACAAACCTATTGCTATTTTTGATTCAAAGAATTCAGAAGAGGAACAGGATTTATTTTTATACCTGATATTAAAATACGATGAACTTTCACCCCAAGACCGCCAGATGCTTAATCGTGACCATTGGGAGATACTGGATTATGAATGGAGAAAAGAATTGTTTCGTAAACTCTGGCATGTTTTAAAATCAAGAAAATGGTTCCAATGTGGTGAATACCGCGATATGTTGTGCGAAAAATTGTTATATCCCGCAATATACCGATTTAACGCAGCCAAATATATTATAAACCTCCATACTGATGAAAAGAAAGAAATAATTGATGATTTTGTGGCACTTGATGAGACAAAGCACCAAGATATATTTACGGCTATAGAAAAAAGCTGCTACGACAATCTGGATGAAAGTACTAAAATGTGGTGCAACATAGCAATTGAATTAGACGAGTATGCGGAAAAACTATTGTTAGAACAAGAAGATATGATCAAACAAGAAACTGAAGATCGAAATAAAGATCACAATATGAGACTTTCAAAGAAAGAAGAATACACAAAAGCAGAAAGACTGCAAAAAAAGAAAGATTCGCAAACGTGTGATATTGCTGATTATCAACCGTGGATTAAAGTCAGCAGTTTTGATGAAACTGAACTTGAAGAAGCCATTAAGAATTGTAAACAACAGAACCTTATAAATGTGGCAAAATTTTTAGGAAACTATTCTTTCCCTATTTCATCTGATGAAATAGAAAGATTGCGGAATGAGGATAAGAAGGAAATAGAGTATAATTACAAGATTGCAAAATCCGTGCAAAAACAAATAAAAGAATAATCACTATAATAAATCCTATGATATTTCACTATCATAGGATTTATTATTTTTTTATAACATAGGAAATTGCTCACTTTGTGAGTAATTTTGCTTGTTTCATAAAAGTCTACCTCTAAAAAAAGTGAACAAAGCGAACATTAGTTGCCGAAGGCGACTTTTTTATAATTACGGAAAAACACAGTATCAGTATGCCTTATAATATTAATGAGACCAAAAGGTTATCAATTAAGAAAGGAGGTGCCTTATATGAGCTTAACTTTAAATAATATACAAAAAAGTGATGACGGAGTTTATTGGAGCGACAACGAGATAAGGCTCACCAATCACGCTATTACAATTCATAAAGAAATCATATCAGAAGAAACGGGGGATAAGTTAATTTATGTTCTTGAGGTGATTGATAATGGTCATATAGTATTGCACGAAACATTTGAAAAGTTGGATATTGATAAAATTTTCAAATCAGTCCCCTTTTCTGCCTTCAACATAGACGGAACCAGGGCAAGGAAAACAGTTTTAGAAAAAATAATTATGGCAGAACTTGAAGCAAGCAAAGATAAGGAGGTTCATAAATGTTTTCCCGGATATTACATGTTAAACGGTAATCTGATATGCGTATCTGAATTCAAAACCTATGGAGACGTAGGAAATATAGATATAATGTCAATACATTGTAACGAAATGATACCCTATACCCCATCAGATGAAATCACCAATGAGTTAGAGTTTATTGAAAAATTTATATCTGATAAACCAGCATACGCAGGGTTCTTAGTAGCAGCGTTAAGTTCGTATACAAGTCCATTTTTGGAATTGAAGAATATAAAACAGAAAATATGTATAGTGCTCATCGGCTCAACCGGTTGCGGAAAAACTTCATACGGGAAGTTGCTCACAACGTACGAAGGTATAACAAGAGGATGTAGTTTTTGTGATGACCGCAAGGATTTCTTTAAAAAACTATCATCATTCAGGCATTGCCCGATACTGATTGAAGAGTTAAACAAGACATCATCTACAGAGGTAAAGTCCAGAAATGAAAAAATTTTCTCAACCATGGTGCAAAGGTACGAATCAAACGACACCCTTAACATTGACGGAAAAACTCTAAAATTCTCTGCCACCCCTGTTGTTACTGCAGAATATATGGTTAAGAACCCAAGTACTATCAACAGATGCCTGATAGTGGAATTCCCGAACAATTTTTTGCCTGAAAGACTTTCCTGGTTGCAGGAACATCAGGAATACTACACTGTATTTCTTGATAAATTTATTGACTGGATATGCGGATCATACAACCAATATAAAGTGCTGGTTCCAAACTGGACCTTCAAGCCTTTGAATGTTGAAGATGAAGATTCGTATAACGGGAGTATACATCGCACTCAGAATATTTATAATATTCTTAATATGACAGTGAAAATTATTATGGATTATTTAAAGGAGGTTTACAAATTGCCTTATCCACAGATGAAAAAGATTGGTAATTCATTGCAAATCGGAGTTGATGAAAGCATCTGCTCAACACTTAAACTGCTGAAACAAGAAGAAGCTTCAGCCGGAACCTGGTATACTAATACAATACTGGACTATTTAATGTACAACTACAAGGATGTTGTTGCAAAAAATTTTGAAAAATATAAAAACAGGCCAAAAAAGAGGAAAATATTTTTCGAAACAGATGGCTATATTTGCATTGCCCCGGATGATATTACTAAATGTTTCAACAAAGATAACAACTGTAAGTATATCATTACAAAACATGCTATCTTATCCCAGCTTGCAGAACATGGATTAATTCAGTCAACTGCACGTAATAACACTCATGTAGTAAGTATTAATGGTAAAGCAACCCCAAACAGATATGTAAAAATCATCAAAGCAGAATTCCAGAGAATGGTTACTGAAAGAAGAATAAATTTGTTTGGATATTACATACCATCTTCGAATTTTTGGGAGGATCTTCGCAGTTAGTAGAATACTTAACCGGAGTTATATATTATCTTTCAGAAAGGAGAAATGTATATATGAATTATGATGCGATTCAGCTTATCCTTGAAGCTATCTACAACATTTTAAACGACTGATAATACACATTGAATTTAAACAATAAAGGAGGTGCAGAGCATGGTCAAACTCAGAGCAGTGGCTTACGCCAGATACTCGTCAGACGGGCAGCGTGAAGAATCTATAGAAGGGCAGCTACGTGCAATCAAAGAATACGCAGAGCGTAATGGCTATACTCTGCTCCACACTTACGTAGACAGAGGTATCAGCGGAACAACTGATAACAGACCCCAATTTTTACAGATGATTGATGATGCTAAAAATAATAATTTCGATGCTGTAATCTGTCACAAGTACGACAGATTTGCACGAAACCGCGCTGATAGCGCGATATATCGTAAAGAGCTTGAAAAATGTAGTGTTAGATTATTATCTGTGCTTGAGAATTTTGATGATTCGCCAGAATCGATAATACTACAGAGTGTCATTGAAGGCTATAATGAATACTACAGTAAAAATCTTCGCCGAGAAGTAATGAAAGGTTTAAAAGAAAATGCACTTACTTGCCGTTTTACCGGAGGCATTCCCCCATTAGGTTTCAACATAAACAAAGTAACTCTGAAATATGAAATCAATGAATATGAAGCGGAAGCAGTAAAGCTTATTTTCAAGATGTATCTTGAGGAAGAAGGCTACACTGCAATTATAAATGAACTGAATCGTCGTGGTTTTAAGACCAAACGAGGAAAAAATTTTGGTAAGAATAGCCTATACGAAATCTTAAGAAATGAAAGGTACACAGGCACTTATATTTATAACAAATCTGTAGCTGTAGATTCAAGTGGAAAATGGAACCGTCATCAAACAAAAAACGAAGATGAAATAATCAGAATTGAAGGCGGTGTGCCACAGATTATTTCTAAAGAAGATTTTCTGAAAGTACAAGCAAAAATGGTAGCAAGAAAGCATAAGACAGCTTCTTTCAAGGCTAAGCATGATTATCTTTTATCCGGTAAAATAAAATGCGGAGAATGTGCCTCTGCTTATGCCGGAAATGCCAGAAGACCAGATAAGAAAAACCCCTTGTACATTTCATACAATTGCACCAGGAAAAACCACTCTAATTCATGCAAAAATCCCGGAGTCCGACGAGATGAAATTGAAGAACTTATTCTCAATAAATTATCAGATACCGTTTTCAACGAAAAAATACTTCCTGTTATACTTAAAGAATACAACGACTATGCTTTAAGTAAAAACCAAGAATATTTACGCGTCTGTGATGGGCTTAAACTCAAGTTATCCGAAACTGAAAAGGGTATTGCAAACATAGTAGAAATTGTTGTTGCAACAGGATCTGTCGCACTGACAGATAAACTTAAAGAACTTGAAGATACAAAAGCACAGTTAGAGCAGTCAATCGCAGAAACGAATCAGCGACTTGATGCTATGAAAGTTGATGAAAACCGTATCAAATCCGCTTTCAGAAAGGCAAAAGAAATGCTTAGAAGCGGCACTCTGAAAAACAAAAAAGCAATTGTTGAGCAATATGTAAAACAAGTTACTGTATACAAAGACAGAATAGAAATTGAGTACAATATAAATGATACATACTCTTTTAAAGAGGACGTACCTCGCAAATAAAAGAACAACTTGAAACGCAAGTTGTTCTTTTATTTTTAGTTATTTGTAAAAAAATTTATGAATTGGTTGCCCAGTTGTGTGGTTCGAGATGAAATTGCTCCTTGATAAGACATGGTTGTATTTAAATTCTGGGTACTAATCAAACCATCATTATACAAATCATTGATAATTTTATCAATCAATTTATCATAATCAGTGAATTCTGGAAACGCATTATATAATAATGATTTTGGTGACCCCATCGAAAACTTATAACTATCATTTGAAATATGCATTTGTGGCTCTTGTAAAAAAATAAGTGTTTTTAAATGCATAGTAGTATAATCGTTTATTATATTCATAAACATCATCATTATACCTTCTTCTATATTACAAGAAATAGAATTGAAAACTGCATTTGCTAAACAAATGTGTTTTTCTTTTTCTGCTGTTTTTATCGCCATTTCTGTTGCATTTAAAATTGCAGTTGTGAAATTTTCGTTTTGTCCTATTTCTTCTAGTGTACACTCTACAGTAGCCAATCTTTCTTCTATTAAATTTTGCCAGTTCTCTAATCTACTTTGAGCACAATTGGACTTAATAGAATCCCATACTGAAGTAATAAGTGTACCCCCAACAGGAATGGCACTAAGAAAAGTTTTTGCGCCAATTTCCACAGATTCAACAATAATTTTTTTCACAACACGACTTTCTTCTTTCGACATATGCAAATTCCCTCTTATCTACTGTATTATACGTAAAAACCACGATGCCAAAACATCGTGGTCTATGTCATCCAACATTGTGGATATGAATGGCAGGGGCAGAAGGATTCGAACCCTCGGCACGCGGTTTTGGAGGTCATGTCAAATTAAAAAGACCGTCCAATTTGTTCCCAATGTTGAGCCGTTTGTGCTACTTGCTCTTTTGAACCTTATGCCTTTTGATGCTT
The DNA here is from genome assembly GCA_045589295.1 of Clostridia bacterium. GTDB lineage: Bacteria > Bacillota > Clostridia > RGIG6154 > RGIG6154 > RGIG2094. The sequence continues at coordinate 802 of JAZNOU010000018.1, read as the reverse complement.
TATTGATGCTATGTAAATATCTCATCAAATTTGATGCCCAACTGCCAAAAGAACGACGCTCGTAATTTTATTTTAGTATAACATAAATTCTATGAAATTGCAAATAGAATCAAACGGAATTGCCCGTTTTAATTACGCCAGAATAAAATTAGCAGAATTACTCGACAAACAAAATCAAACGCAATACAAAGCGTTTTTGAGCCAATTACGGAAACCCATTCCATAAACACTATATCAAAAAAATGATATACCTTAATCAAAGAAAAACGGCGTTGTGAATAATATACCTTAAATTGCTAAAAATAAAAACAGAAATCTGCAATTGGAGGTAATAATATGTTTAAACATGAAAAAATGCTTTTTCATCCGGTAGAAGTTGAAAGACCAAACCCACAGTATGCCGTACTGCTTCAGGAACAGCTCGGTGGTGGAAATGGTGAACTGAAAGCAGCTATGCAATATATGTCGCAGAGTTTCCGTATCAAGGATCCCGAAATTAAGGATTTATTTTTGGATATAGCTGCAGAAGAGCTTGGACATATGGAAATGGTTGCACAAACCATCAATTTACTCAACGGTCATGATGTAGATGCAACTAAGGTACAAGCAGGCGAAATACAATCCCATGTTCTTTTGGGACTAAATCCCGGTCTTATAAACGCATCAGGCTATTCCTGGACAGGAGATTATGTTACTGTAACGGGAGATTTGTGTGCTGACCTTTTAAGTAACATTGCGTCCGAACAGCGTGCAAAGGTTGTATATGAATATCTGTATCGCCAGATTGATGATAAAAAAGTAA
>JAZNOU010000017.1:0-10461 GCA_045589295.1 Clostridia bacterium | reverse complement strand
CATAGCAAACAGAGCTATCTTCAAATAGCTCTTGAAAATCAGTGAAACTTGATGTATATTAATGATACAGAATGTTTTGCTTGCTCATTGCGAGTAAAATACGTAGTAACTTGGTGCAACAAGCTACTATACAAGCGTGGTGATGTTTTCCCTCACCGCGCTTTTTTTCGTAATAGAGCAAAAGAGGCATTTCACGGTTTGTTTTTCTTGCAACAGTTAGAATAATATTGACAGTGTAAAAAAGCATTTTTCTAGCGGTACTGTTGCCACGCTTAGATATGGGGCCATTGTAGTGAACACTTTTGCCGGATTGAATAATTGTAGGATCGAAACCACAATAGGCGGTCAACTTCTTGTGATTTTCAAATCGTCTAATATCCTTTAATTCGGCAATTAATGTTGATGCTAAATATGGACCGATTCCTGGGATTGATACATATATCTCATACAATTCTGTTGATTGTGCTAATGAAATAAGTCTCTCTTTTAAAACATCAATTTCCTTTAATTGAGATAAGAGATATAGTGTTGTTTCTGAGAGACAGGTTGTCATTACACTGTTTTTATCTGTAGTTGGGTAACAATCCAAGGCATATGCTTTCAATTGCTCTGCTTTTTTAGTGTAATAACTGTTAAATCTTTGGCGAGTAGAGGCTAATGACTTAGCTATCTCATCAACAGATGCCTCTTTGAGCATATCACAATGAGGCCATTTGGCTATGAATGAAAGTGCCGTTTCGCTATACATATAGTCGCTGCGAAACACCTCTATGTAAGCAGGATTAAGCATAGAAACCAACTGTCGGAAACGATTTCTGGTTCGCGTAGTTCCCTCTTGTAAATGTTGAATTTGACGTGAAAGAAACTGCATTTCAGAGTATATTTCTTCATGATGAACCTGCATGTTGTATTCCTTTTTGAAGAACACATCGATAAGATTCAGGCAATCCTCTTTGTCAGTTTTAGTTTTTCTTAAGTTACGTTTATGTCTGTTAGAAATGATAGGATTAAGAATAATAATTTCACAGTCGGTGTTTTCACGAAAAAATCTCTCTACTTTCAGATGGTAGGTAGAAGTTGATTCCATAATTATAGAAATCTGCTCCTGTGGGATGTTTTCAAACTTGCTGATAACATCCATAAATCCAGTTAAAGTATGAGGATGTTTTTCTGGCATAAAAATAATCTCACCGGCTTCGGAAATAAGGCAGTACATAGAATCCATAGCTGCAACATCAATTCCTAAACAGTATCTCAAAAGCATCTCCTCCAATATAATTTATTTGGCTATCATCTGTCCGTCCTGAGCTCATTCATGTGCCTTATATGGATTCGGTGACCCAACTATCTCAACCAAGCATCAGTAGGGAGATGAATGACTACTCACAACAAATGGATTCAAGGACCCATGGTACTGTCTAGTCTATTCACAGCCATAGTCCAATTATATAACAAATCTTAGAATTATGAAATGTTTGTCTGGACTTTTACTATTATACATGGTAATGTTTGTGTCACAGGAGGTGACGCAAATGTCTAAATACACATTGGAAGAAATTATGTACGGCGACAAATACGGAATTGAAAGTGCTGTGTTTGTAGAAGTATTCAAAATGATGGAACAAAAAGTTGCCGCGAAGACGATACGAGAACAACTAAATATGATTTATGTCAAACACGCACTGATTACAGCTAAAAAAATGAATGAAGAGGGCGACTCAATTTCGGATATACCGGAACTTGAGTCGCTCTCTTTGCGTAAGGAGGAAAAATAATGCATATACTCGAAGAATTTTGGTATGGAAACATAAACCCGATGGAAAGACCATTTCAAAGACAAAGGAAATTTGATAAGGTATTCAGATTACTCACCAAGAACGAAGAAAAGTTGCTCGAAACCCTAAACGATCAGGAAAAAGAATTGTTTGATAGATTCAAAGCTTGCTACGATGAAATGATACAAATCACAGAATGCCAAACCTTTATAAAAGGATTCAAACTTGGAACAAGATTTGTTATGGCATGTATTGAGAATGACAGTGATATATATGACTAGGACTGATAACTAAAATCAATTTTAAGTGCGAGTGTAACGGCTGTATAAGCCCGTTGTAGAAGAAAACTATTGCACGTAGGGTAATTGCCCCGCCTGCTCTTTTGTTAATAAAAAATGCGATATATAAAGCAGTTTCAATGTGAGAAAAAATCGATCGTTAAATTTTAATTATTGCGCGTTCGCTGCAATTTTGTTAAAATTTCGTGACGCGAGCAAAAAGGCCTTGACAGGCCCCTACGTTCACGCGCTATAATGATAGCCCAAGTAGAAAATCCTAGCTGAAATATATAAGTTGAACCTTGAAAAGTGAATAACAACATCAAAACACACAAGCAATAATGCGAGCAGTTTTGCAAAGGCGCGAAGACCTTCTCTACGCCACAGAAAGCGAGCGATAAACTTCATGCAATAAGGCGGAGTTGCAAACCGCTATGCGAAGACCATTATTGCTGATAATGATACTCCCGTCTTGAACTCGTCACAGAATTGGATGGCAGGCCATCAGAATGGGCTGAGGTGAAACTCCTGTGGGAAGGTGCTGCTTCCGTTTTGATGTAAAGCAAACTTAACTTGATAATACTTACACATTCACCGATTATCTTTAATGTACGGCGGTCAAAAATCTAAAAGAAAGGAGAAACTCAAACTTTCGGTGATTTGAGTATTAAATATATGACTTAGTAAATCGAAAGGAGAACTCAAATGAGATTTGCAAGAATCGGAAAGGTGGGTGCGTGATATGAAAGAAATTCCTTTTTGGGAAAAGGCAAACTTAACCTTAGAGGAAGCTGCAGCGTATTTTAGTATCGGACAGCAGAAATTACGTGACCTCACCGATAACGAGGATTGCGATTTTGTATTATGGATTGGATCCAAACGACTTATCAAGAAAAATAAATTCCTTAAATACATAGAGGAGCAATACTCGATATGAAAAATTATATTAAATTTTACAATGGCTTGTACTGAAATTCCTGGACTACACAGCTAAAATATAGTATAATGAATATCGATAGTTAAGGTTCCTTCCGGTGCAAGCCATTAGGAAGGAGTTAATTATGAATATAGAGAAAGGTAAAAATAACAAACGATTTGACAACAAACGAAGAGTGCTTCGCAAGGGCGAATCACAGAGAAAGAACGGAACATACGATTACAGATGGGTTGGCCCTGACGGAGTAAGACATGCTGTATATGCACCCACTCTGGAAGAACTCAGAGAGCTTGAAAAAGAAATTGTGATTGACGAACACGATGGAATCAAAACCGAAACAAAGAAGCTGACAGTTAACAATGTGTTTGATACCTGGTGCGACTTAAAACGAGGTCTGAAAGATAACACATTTAAAAACTATCTATACATGTATAACAACTATGTCAGAGACAGTTTCGGCAAGAATAGGATTGCGGATGTAAAGAAATCGGATGTGAAAAGGTTTTATAACACCCTCGCAGATGAAAGAATGTTATCGATATCCACCATCGATACAATTCACAATGTATTGCATCAGATATTCGATTTAGCAGTGGATGATAACTGCATCCGCTCAAACCCTACTGACAAGATGCTCAAAGAACTGAAACAAGCTCATGATTTCGAAATCAAAGAGCGAAAAGCATTAACGGCAGATGAGCAAAGATTATTTCTGGACTTTTTGAAAAGGAAGCCTCAGTATAATCATTGGTATCCTCTATTCGCTGTAATGTTCGGAAGCGGAATGCGAATTGGTGAAGTATCAGGGCTTAGATGGTGCGATATTGACCTGGAAGAAGGAGTTATTGATATCAATCACACTCTTGTTTACTACAGCACAGGCAAAGGCAAGAAATGCAAGTTCGCAATCAACACACCGAAGACGAAAAAGGGATACCGCAAAATCCCGATGATGGACTTTGTAAAGGAAGCATTCCTCCTTGAAAAAGCAAATCAGGAAGAAACAGGCATTACCTGTCAGGTAACGATTGATTGCTACACAGATTTCATATTTGTCAATCGCTTCGGCAGTGTGCAACACTACGGAACTGTTAACAAAGCAATTCGCAGAATTGTCCGTGACTACAACGATGAAGCATTGTTAAAAGAAGAAAATCCTGTTTTAATCCCCAACTTCAGTTGCCACAACCTTAGGCACACATTCGCCACAAGATTGTGTGAAGCGGATATAAATCTATCGGTGATACAAAATGTCATGGGACATAAAGAAATCAAGACAACATTAGAGATTTATACCCATGTAACCGAAGCGAAAAAGCGGCAGGAAGTCAATGCATTAGAAAACATGTTTGCATGGACATAAAATGCAACCTTACGCCATTTACGCCATAACTTACGCCAAATGGAACATAATTTATGGAGAGTTATGAAGACTTGCGCAACGAACAGAAAGAAAAGGGCGGCTTGACAAAAGGGTTATGAAGACTTATAATGAATTATATGATTACAAGAATTGAAATCCCAACAATGAAACCACTTGATAAAAATTAATTTTAAAAAATCCAACTTTAAGAGTTGGATTTTTTATTTTGCATTTATGATTATTTTATGATATAATTTTATTTATGTGAGGTGATTTTACAAATGCATATTAATTCTCCTGCACAAATAAAAAAAATAATGACCGAAAATGGATTGATTTTTCACAAAGGATTAGGTCAGAATTTTTTGTTTGACGAGCATTATTTGAATGCAATTGTACATGCAGGTAATATTACAAAAGAAGATGTTGTTATAGAAATTGGTCCCGGTCTCGGAGTTCTTACAACACGTATCGCAGAGCGTGCCTTAAAAGTTTTTGCGGTTGAAATAGACTCCAATATAGCAAAGGTTTTGAAAAATATAACATCTGAATATGAAAACATTGAAATAATCAATAATGATGTTTTGAAATTTGATTTAAATACTATTACAAAAGAATATAAAAGTGTCAAAATTATTGCAAATCTTCCTTATTATATAACTACTCCAATTGTTATGAAAATACTTGAAAAAACTGAAAACATTTCTTCAATAGTTATTATGATTCAAAAAGAGGTTGCACAAAGGCTTACAGCTCAAGCTAATACAAAAGATTATGGCGCTATAACATTAGCAGTTAGCTATCATGCAGATGCAAATATTATGTTTACAGTACCCGCAGGTGCATTTATTCCTGCCCCTAAGGTTGAATCTGCAGTTGTAAGGCTTGACGTTCTTGACAAAAAAAGAGTTCAAGTTTCTGATGAAAAACTATTCTTCAGAATCATAAAAGCCGCCTTTGGCCAAAGGCGGAAAACATTAGTAAACTCCATATCAAACTCTTGTCCTGAATTTAGCAAGGATTTAATAAAGTCAACTCTTATGCACATTGGTAAAAACGAAAACGTTCGTGGTGAAGCACTTGATATTGAAGATTTTTCGCAAGTTTGTAATTTTTTGGAGAAAAATAAAGGAAAACAAGATGTTAAGTAGAATAAAAAGAATGTGGATAAATTTGAATTTATTCACACAATTATTGTAAACAATGAAACGGAGGAATAAATTATGACAAATAACAAGGTTGTTTTAAGTTGGCTTAATGAAATGGCTGAAATGACTAAACCTGACAAAATCGTTTGGATTGACGGTTCCGAACAGCAACTTGAAGAACTTCGCGCTGAAGCTGTTGCTACAGGCGAAATTATTAAACTCAATCAGGAAAAATTACCTGGTTGCTACTATCACAGAACTGCTGAAAATGACGTTGCTCGTGTAGAGGACAGAACATTTATCTGTACTCCTACAAAAGAAGAGGCTGGTCCTATTAACAACTGGATGGACCCTGCTGAAATGTACGCAAAACTCAAAAAACTTTACACAGGCTCTATGATGGGCAGAACAATGTACGTTATCCCCTACTCAATGGGTCCTGTAGGTTCACCATTTTCAAAAATTGGTATTGAGCTTACAGACAGCATCTACGTTGTTTTAAATATGGCTATTATGACAAGAGTCGGAAAAGCTGTTATTGACGCTTTAGGTGATGATGCAGACTTTGTTAAATGTCTCCACGCTAAAAAAGATGTTGATCCTGAAGAAAGATACATCGTTCAGTTCCCACAGGATTCAACAATTTGGTCAATTAACTCAGCATACGGTGGAAACGTTTTGCTCGGCAAAAAATGTTTTGCGCTTAGAATTGCATCTTACCTCGGCATGAAAGAAGGTTGGATGGCTGAACATATGCTCATTTTGGGCCTTGAAAATCCTAAAGGTGAGGTTAAGTACATTTGCGCTGCTTTCCCATCTGCTTGCGGAAAAACAAACCTTGCTATGCTTATCCCACCAGAATACCTTAAGAAAAAAGGTTATAAAGTTTGGACTGTTGGTGACGACATTGCTTGGCTTAAGATCGGTGCTGACGGCAGACTCTATGCCATTAACCCAGAAGCTGGTTTCTTTGGAGTTGCTCCAGGAACAAGCGAAAAAACAAACTTCAATGCATTGGCTGCAACAAAGAAGAATACTATTTTTACAAATGTTGCAATCAACAATGATGATAATACTGTTTGGTGGGAAGGTTTGGATAAAAATCCTCCGGAAAACTGCACAGAATGGACGGGTAAAGTTGTTAACGGCAAGACATTTGACGGTAAACTTGCTCATCCTAACTCAAGATTTACTGCTCCTGCTGTAAACTGCCCATGTATTTCAAGTGAATTTGAAAATCCGCAGGGTGTGCCGATTTCTGCTATTGTGTTTGGTGGACGTCGTGCTAAAACTGCTCCCCTTGTGTACCAGGCAAGAGATTGGGAACATGGTGTATTCGTTGGTGCAACAATGGCCTCTGAAACAACTGCTGCAGCTGCAGGTGCGGTTGGCGTTGTAAGACGTGACCCAATGGCTATGAAACCATTTGTTGGTTATAATATGGCTGACTATTTTGCACACTGGATTGATATGGGTAACAAACTCGACCCAGAAAAAGCTCCTAAGATTTTCCATGTTAACTGGTTTAGACAGGACGAAGATGGCAACTTTATGTGGCCTGGATTTGGAGACAACATGCGTGTTCTTCTCTGGATTCTTGATAGATGCGAAGGTAAAGTTGGCGCTACAGATTCTGCAATCGGTTATCTTCCAGAAGAAGGTGGAATTGACACAACAGATTTAGATCTCAAACCTGAAGTTTTAAAAGAACTTTTAAGTGTTGATAAAGACATCTGGATGGAAGACGTTGTTAATCAAAAAGAATATTTTGCCCAGTTTGGTGATAGACTTCCTGCTGAAATTGCAAAACAGCTTGAAATTCTTGAAAACAACTTAAAATAATTATAAATAAAACAAGCGGTGAAAATCACCGCTTGTTTTATTTTAATGTCTTTTACAAAACTCTACATAAGATTCAACTTTATTTTTGCCGCTTATAATAAATATCTCCCCACCAGCCGAAACCAACCTAAATTTTATATTTTTGTAATCGTCATATTTTAGAATTTTCTCTCTGTAATAATTTAGATTTTCATTTTTATCACTTTCTGACAAAAGTATGTCCGGAATTTTTAAATTAGGATTGTTAACAACAAAATCATTCGCTAACTGCACTTTAATTTTTTCGCCATATAAATCATATAAAAGTTCGTAAAGCGCTGTTCTTGACAATGGACCATTCTTTTCTCGCCGATATAATTCCAAACCGATATTTTTAAAAATTTCAAAAGGTTCTTGAGCTAAAGCCTTTATTGTTTTGCAAAACACTCCGCTGTTATAATACTTATCCACTGCATTTTCAATTTTCTTAAGCAACATTATATCTTCAACTGACATTGTGTCAGTTGAGAGCACTTCGTATGGCGGGAAATTTGTAGTTACTATCCCATACTTTTGTGCATCTTTTTTTAGACGGGTATTATGAAGTAATTTCAAAAAACCAAGTTGCAACATATCTGGAGTTAATGCATAAACATAGTTAAATCCATCTCTAAAGGTCTGTAATGTTTCCATCGGCAAACCTGCTATTAAATCAAGATGAATATGAACATTCGGCGGAAACAAATCCAAATTTTCTTTTACTTTTTTAATATCATACATCCTGTTAATACATTTCATCGCATCTATGTTTGTAGTCTGAATCCCCATTTCAAGTTGTACTAAACCATTTGTTTTCTCTAAAATTTCTTTAAACTCTTTTGTTAGCAAAATTGGTGATACTTCAAAATGAAATTTTGTACCTTTATTATTTTGAGCTATAAAGTTTAAAATTTCGCAGGCACGCTCATTATTCTCATTGAACGTCCTATCAACAAATTTAACTAACGGTACAGAATTATCAATAAAAAATTTTATTCCTTTTTTAACATATTCCATATCAAAATATCTTGTTTTACCTTCAGAAGATGATAAGCAATATGAACAATTAAAGAGGCATCCTCTTGAGGATTCAAAATAAACTATTTTGTTCTTTAGTTCATTTAAATCATCATATGTATACGGGAATTTTATTTTTACAAGATCTACTTTTTTAACTTCGTTACATACAATTTCTACATTATTACGATATATATAGTTTGGTATTTCACTTTCACTTTTTCCTTCCGCAACAGCCAAAAGTGCATTTTCTCCTTCCCCATATATAATTCCGTCTATAAAATAATATTTTTCCAGTAATTCAATATAATTATACCCTGCCTCTGGTCCGCCAAGAATAACTTTAACATCTGGTCTGGCATTTTTGAGCATTGGTAACAATTTTAAAACAAACTCAACATTCCAAATATATACTGAAAAACACATTATTTCATATGGTAATTCACACAAATGTGAATACACATCAAAAATATTATCGTTAATACTGCATTCAAAAATATCACACTTTGAATTTTCTCTGAAATATCTAAGTGCTAAACTTGAATGTGAAAATTTCGAATTTGCAGCTATAGCTAAAATCCTTTTCTTCAAAATTATACTCCTTATTAAGTAATATCAATATTTTAACAGCACCCAATGTAAACTTTACCTTGTATTTTACTGTTAAATTATAATGCTTTTGCACAATTTTTTCAATCTTTTTTTAATCGTTTGGTTAATTTGTACAAAATCAACAAAAAACTTTGTTGAAAAATACATTTGAAATTCACTTTGAATGATGGTATAATATTACTTGTAAAAAAATTGGTAAAATAAAGAAAGGATGTTACAAATGGCAGATTTACAACTCAAAAATATTTACAAAATTTATGACGGCAATGTTACAGCTGTTAGTGACTTCAACTTGGATATTGAAGATAAAGAATTCATCATTTTAGTTGGTCCTTCAGGATGCGGCAAATCAACTACTCTCAGAATGATTGCAGGTCTTGAAGAAATTTCTAAAGGCGAACTCTACATCGGCGGTCAGTTGATGAATGATATTGAACCTAAAGACAGAGATATAGCAATGGTTTTCCAGAACTATGCTCTTTACCCACATATGACAGTTTATGATAACATGGCTTTTGGTCTTAAATTAAGAAAAGTTCCAAAAGATGTTATTAAAGAAAAGGTTCAGGAAGCTGCTCGTATTCTTGATATTGAACATCTTTTAGATAGAAAACCTGCTGCTCTTTCAGGCGGTCAGAGACAGCGTGTTGCATTAGGTCGTGCTATTGTTCGTGAACCAAAAGTTTTCTTAATGGACGAACCGCTCTCTAACCTTGATGCTAAACTCAGAGTTCAGATGAGAACCGAAATCAACAAACTTCACAAAAAGCTAAACACAACATTCATTTATGTTACTCACGACCAGACAGAAGCATTGACAATGGGTACAAGAATTGTTGTTATGAAAGATGGTGTTGTTCAGCAGGTAGATTCACCACAGGTACTTTATTCAAAACCTTGCAATGTATTCGTAGCAGGATTTATCGGCAGCCCACAGATGAATTTCTCTGATGCTAAAATAGACAAACGTGCTGATGGTACATACCTTGTTTTAGCAGGCGGTGGTGAAGTAAAACTTACAGAAGCTAAAGCTCAGCAGCTTGAAGCAAGTGGTTTTGAAGGAACTGATGTTATTATGGGTATCAGACCTGAAAACATTCACGATGAAGAAGTATTCATTTCTAATTCAGAATCACCACTTGATGCAGACGTTGTTGTTACAGAACCTATGGGTGCTGAAACTTATTTGTTCTTGAAAATTGGTGAAACACAGTTTAACGCTCGTGTTAACCCAAGATCAACTGCACAACCTGGTGACAAAATCAAAATCGCATTTGATGTTTCTAAAATTCACATTTTTGATAAAGAAACAGAAAAAACAATTATTAACTAATAAATATCCACCCGCATAGCGGGTGGTTTTTCATTTTCGGGCATAGCCCTAATGCTACTGGCGACGCACAAGTGCGTTTTTTATTGGCCTGCCAGCCATGCAACTGCTACTTACTACCCATAAATGGGTCCCGCGGGT
>JAZNOU010000016.1:0-12564 GCA_045589295.1 Clostridia bacterium | reverse complement strand
AAATAGGATGGGGTAATCTTATTCTTATTTGGTTTGGTTTAATGTTTTTGGGTATAGTGATATCTGTACCTTATAAGAAAAAAATATAATATAGAAAATAGAGGAGAAAATAATATGATAAGAGCAGTTGCAATTGGAGTTGTGCATATGCACATAAATGAAGTTGCGTTATACATGAGCGAACAGCCTGATTTTGAGCTTGTGGCTTTTGCGGATGTTAATGCAGGTTCAGAAGAACTTGAGCCATTTCGTTATACAAGAAAATGGAACTGCCAAAAGGCAGTTGCTTTACTTGTTGTTACTAAGAGACTAAATAAATATATATTTAAAAGCCTCAAAAGCTATATCACTCAAAAACTAAGTAAGTTTAAGGGTAAAATTATGCTTTTTGAATGTTAGTAGCCTGAGGACCTTTAGCACCTTCGCTTACTTCAAAAGTAACTTCTGCTCCTTCTTCAAGAGTCTTGTAACCATCCATCTGGATAGCTGAAAAGTGAGCAAATACATCTGTACCATCTTCACTTTCGATAAAACCGTATCCTTTTTCAGGATTAAACCATTTTACCTTTCCTTTTGCCATTTTTGTTCATTCCTTTCATTGAGTTTTTGAAAAAACTCACTTTCTTCGTCGTGTTATCACGCAAGTACAATGTTACCATAATTAGCACTTACTGTCAAGAACTATTTCATAATCTTTTTTGCACAAACAAATAATCTTTGCGACCTTTTATTTGGTTTTTTTACATCAAAATCTGCATAAACGTTTATATCTTCAAAATTCGCTTTTTTTAGCATCAGTTTAAGTTCATTTTCAGTATAAATTCTTTCTGTATGAACCTCATCAAACCTTGTAAAACCTTCCCCATCTTTTACAAAAAATGTAAGATAAAAATTCACTCTGTCTTTTAAAAGTTCATTTTCCCAAACATAAAAAACATCATCATTATCACTTACAAAAGTGTTATTTCCAATTACATTTTTAAGCTTATATTCACTGTTTATATCAAATATAAGCAATCCATCATAGTTTAGGTAATTATGACACAATTTAAATAACTTTTGAAGCTTTCTTTTGTCTGTTACATAGTTTATGCCGTCAAGCACGCAAACAATTGCATCAACCGTCCCATAAAGTTCAAAATCTGTCATATCCTGATTTAAAAACAAAACGTTTTCTTGCTTTTTGCGTGCAACATCAAGCATTTGTTCAGAACTGTCAAGTGCAATTACATCATACCCGCTTTTGACAAGTCTTTCGGTAAAATTTCCTGTTCCGCATGCAAGTTCCAAAACAAGCTCTGGCTTCAAGTTATTCATTTCAAAAATTTGCTGTATGCAATCTGAAAACTTGTCATAGTCAACATCGCTTACAAGTTTATCGTAAATATATGCAAAATCATTGTAACAATTCATTTTTTACTCCCTTAAAGCTTTTTAAGCTTTGCAAATGTCGCCATAAGATTTTTTGTTCCGACACTGTCAAATGCAATAGAAAGTTTTGCATCACTACCCATTGGCACAACACTTAAAACTATCCCCTCACCGAATTTTGAGTGACTTACTCTGTCACCCACAGAAAAATCAGTACTACCTGTGTTAATTTTAAGATTTCTGTCAAAAATTGTATTAAATTTATTCGGTATAGCAGCTTGTGTAGGCTGTTTTTTACCAGTTCTTTCAATCATATCTTCAGGAATTTCATCCAGAAACCTTGACGGAACCTGATAAGTAGTTGACCCAAATATTGTTCTTGATTTAGAATTTAAAAGATAGAGTTTTTGTTTTGCCCTTGTTATTCCAACGTAGCAAAGTCTTCTTTCTTCTTCTATACCGCCCTCTTCAGAAAACGAACGCTGTGAAGGAAAAATCCCATCCTCAAGACCTGTTAAAAATACCGCAGGAAACTCAAGACCTTTTGCACTGTGAAGTGTCATAACAACAACCGCATTATTTTCATCATCGAAACTATCAAGATCAGAAACTAATGCTACGCCTTCTAAAAATTCTTCCAAAGAGCCAGTTTCACCATTTTTTTCAAATTCTAAAACAAGTGACATGAACTCTCTAATATTTTCAATTCTTGTTTTTGCTTCAACAGTATTTTCAAGCTCTAAAGCTGTTACGTAGCCCGTACTATCAAGCATTTTATTTACCAGTTCATTTAATGAAACTTTATCTCTCATTTCAACAAGCTCGTCAATAATTTTTACAAAAACATTAAGTTTTTGTGCTGACTTTGAAAGCTCGTCATAATTTTCGAGATTTTTCATCACAGTATATATACTAAGACCATATTTGCCTGCAATAACAGAAAGTTTATCAATGGTCGTTTTACCAATAGAACGCTTTGGCTCATTGATAATCCTTGTAAGACTAATATCATCATCAGGATTTAAAATAAGACGCAAATACGCCACAATGTCTTTGATTTCTTTCCTGTCATAGAATTTTGTGCCTGATAAAAGTCTGTATGGAATAGAATTGTTCATAAAAACTTCTTCTATAACACGCGACTGTGCATTCATTCTGAACAATACTGCAATATCTTTATACTTATATCCATCATTTATAAGGTCATTTATTTTATTAACAATATAATAAGCTTCCTCACGCTCATTCTGCGCTTCAAAGCCTATAATTTTTTCGCCGTCGGTTTTGTCCGTCCAAAGAGCTTTTGACTTTCTGCCCTTGTTATTCTTAATAACTTCATTTGCAGCATCTAAAATTTGCTTTGTGGACCTGTAATTTTGTTCAAGCTTAATAACTTTAGCATTTTTGAAATGTTTTTCAAAATCAAGTATATTTGAAATATCAGCACCTCTGAATTTATAAATCGACTGATCATCATCACCAACCACACAAATATTATTATGTGCCTTTGCAAGATTGTAAACAAGTCTGAACTGACAATGAGATGTATCCTGATACTCATCTACCATTATAAATTTAAATTTCCTCTGGTAATACTCCAAAACATCAGGATTTTTTTCCAAGAGACAAACTGTCTGCATAATTAAATCATCAAAATCAAAAGCATTAAATCTTTTTAATTTTGACTGATACAATTTATATATCTTCGCAATTTTAGAGAGTCTGTAGTCCCCTGATGAATCAGTTTCAAAGGCATCTGCAGTAATCATTTTATCTTTTGCATCACTTATAATACTTAAAATAAGTCTTGGTGGAAAATCTTTGTCACTGTAACCCAATTCTTTGATACAATCTTTAACCAGGGTAAGCTGATCTGCTGAGTCATAAATTGCAAATCCAGATTTATATCCCAGTCTTTCACAGTCACGACGCAAAATTCTTACACACAAGGAATGAAACGTTCCTGTGTTAATATCAAGAGCCTGCTCTCCTAAAGAGATTTCAAGTCTTTGTTTTATTTCGTTTGCGGCCTTATTTGTAAAGGTTATAGCAAGAATATTCCACGCCGGAATATTCTTGCTTTCTATCATATTTCCTATTCTGTTAATCAATACAGTTGTTTTTCCACTGCCTGCACCTGCTAAAATAAGCACAGGACCGTCAATAGTATTAACAGCTTCTAATTGTTTATCGTTTAAATTACTCAATTATTTTGTCACCCTTAAAAATTCTTCATAAGCTTTATCCCAAGCATCACCATTTGCAGGTTCATAAGTTTCAAGCGGAACAGAATTTTTAACAACCTGTCTGATTTCAGCTAAATCTTTAACTTCCCCTAAGGCATAAGCCTGAATCAAAAGGTTGCCGATTGCAGTACCTTCAATAGGACCTGCAACTACTTTTCTTCCTGTTGCTTCAGCAGTAAACTTACAAAGCATTCTATCCTGAATACCGCCACCTACCATATTGATTGTATTGATAGGTCTGCCAATGATTTTTTCAAGGTTTTCAATCGCTTTTCTGTATGTGAGTGCTAAACTTTCAACAATACATCTTACAATTTCACCCTTAGTTTCAGGAACTGCCTGACCTGTCTTTAAGCAATAATCTTTTACTGCCTGAGGCATATCCTTTGGTGCCATAAATGAGTCATCTGATGGATCAATAAAGCATTTGAATGCTTCTGCTTTAGCAGCAAGCTCTGCCATTTCGCCAAATGAAATATCTTCTCCTCTGTTTCTCCAGTGACGTCTGCATTCCTGATTAAGCCAAAGGCCAATAATATTTTTAAGAAATCTTATTGTTCCAAAAGCACCGCCCTCGTTTGTAAACTCTGCATCAAAAGCTTCTTTACTTAAGTTTGGCTCATCAAGTTCAACACCCAAAAGCGACCATGTTCCGCAACTAATAAATGCATTGTTTTTATCTTCTGCAGGAACTGCAACAACAGCTGAAGCTGTATCGTGCTCTGTAACTGCCACAACCGGAATCTGCGGACAACCAAGTTTATCTGCTAAATCTTTTGCAAGTCTGCCGATTATAGTACCGGGCTGAACAACTTCGCAAAGAATGTCTTTGTTTATTTCAAAGCTTTCTAAAACATCTATCTGCCAATCACGTTTTGCAGCGTCCAGCATCTGTGATGTGCTGGCAATTGAATATTCACTTTTCATTTCACCTGTTAAAAGATAGTTTAAAAGGTCAGGCATGAAAAGCATTTTTGATGCATTTTTGTATGGCTGATAGTTTTCCAAATCGAAAGCATGAAGCTGAAAAAGCGTATTAAACTTCATAAACTGAATACCTGTTGTATCATAAAGCTTTTCAGCAGGTACAACTTTAAATGCTTTTTCAATAATTCCATCTGTCATTGCATCACGGTAGTGAACAGGATTTCCGATGAGTCTTCCTTTTGCATCTAAAAATCCAACATCAACGCCCCATGTATCTATACCGATTGATTCAATATCGGTATGACCAGCATTAACACATTTTAAAATACCTTGCTGAATTTCATAAAAAAGTCTTAAAACATCCCAATGGAAAACACCTGCAGTTTCAACAGGGTCATTTGTAAATCTGTGCATTTCTTCTGTTTTAAGAACTCCATTTTCCAAAGTTCCTAAAATGGCTCTGCCGCTTGAAGCACCAAAGTCAAATGACAGCATTTTTCTCATAATTATTCCTCCATATATGCTTAATACCGACTGCCTTTAAGGCAGCCGGCAGTAATAAGCAATATTATTTCTTGTAAAGCGGACCATAGTTAGCACAAGCTCTGTAGTCCTGACCTTCTTTATCCATACCAAATGCATTCCATGCAGCAGGTCTGAAGATTTTATCTTCAGGAACGTTGTGCATACATACAGGAATTCTTAAGATTGAACAAAGTGTGATAAGATCTGCACCGATATGACCATATGAAATAGCACCGTGGTTAGCACCCCAGTTGTTCATAACATCATAAGCTGTTTTAAATGCGCTTCCTTCTTTACCATCGCATCTTGGAGCAAACCATGTGCAAGGCCATGTGTAGTCTGTTCTCTTCCAGAGCACGTCTGAAACTTCATCAGGAAGGCCTACTGTCCATCCTTCAGCAATTTGAAGAACTGGACCTAATCCTTTAACAAGGTTAAGTCTGATCATTGTAGCAGGCATTTCAGCAGTTGTTAAAAATCTTGATGAGAATCCGCCACCTCTGAAGTAACCAAGGTCAGCCATATTCCATGTTGTTGATTTCATAACAGTGTCGCAATCAGCCTCTGTCATTTCAAACCACTGTTTCATCACGCCGTTGCCGTTTTCATCTTTAACTTCACCACAAGCATCAAGGCAGCAAGCACCTGAGTTGATAAGGTGAATAAAACCGTCAGCTTCTTTAGCTTTTCCTTCGATTTCGTATCCTGCAGCTCTCTTAACAGCATCTCCGCTCCAGTATGTTCTAACATCTGCAAACATCTGTGCTCTGTTTGTAAGAAGCTTCATAAAGAGCATACCAAGACCATTTAATGTATCATTTTCAGTTGCAAGTATGTAAGGTTCTCTTGCACCATTCCAGTCAAATGATGTGTTGAGCATAGCTTCAGGGAAGTCACAGTTTGGATAGAAGTCTGTCCACTGTCTTTGACCCTGGAAACCTGCAGCGATTGCATTATGTCCAACCATTTCTTCTTCACAACCTTCAGGAAGGTTTGGATTGCCATTCATCAAATCTTTGATTATAACAGCCATTTTAACAACAAATTCAAACTGCTCTTCTTTCTGTTCAGCTGTAAGCTGTAAATCTTCAGGGTTTTTGTCAAAGCCCATTACGCATTTTTCTTTAGCCCATTTAAGTGCTTTCTGGAATTCTGCCTCGTCATAGATACCTTCTGTCATTCTCCTGATAACTTCAACTTCGTCAACAGATTCAACTCTCATTCCAAGGTAATCTTCGATAAAGTCTACGTCAATGATTGAACCACCAATACCCATGCAGATAGAACCTATCTGAAGGTATGATTTACCTCTCATTGTGGCAGCTGCAATAGCCGCGCGACCAAATCTTAAAAGTTTTTCTTCTACATCTGCAGGAATTTTATCAGATTCATCCATATTCTGAACATCGTGACCATAAATACCAAATGCAGGAAGACCCTTTTGTGCATGTGAAGCAAGAACTGCTGCCAGATATACTGCACCAGGTCTTTCTGTACCATTAAAGCCCCATACTGCTTTAATTGTGTTTGGGTCCATATCCATTGTTTCTGAACCGTAGCACCAACAAGGTGTAACTGTAAGAGTAATATCTACACCTTCTTTTTTGAACTTGTCTGCACAAGCGGCAGCTTCGGCAACACGACCGATTGTTGTGTCTGCGATAACAACCTTTACAGGTTCGCCATTTGAATACTTAAGATTTTCTGTAAACAATTTTGCGGCAGCCTTTGCCATGTTCATTGTCTGGTCCTCAAGAGATTCTCTAACTTTAAGAACACCTCTTCTACCATCAATTGTTGGACGAATTCCGATTACCGGATAATCGCCGATAAGTCTACTCTTTGCCATAATTCATTCCTCCTAAATCTTTTTTATTTTAATTTAATAGCATCTTTTGCTTTGTTTGCAATATTTTCTGCAGATAAACCATAAAGTTCAAAAAGTTCTGCAGGTTTTCCTGATGTACCGAATTTATCCTCTGTACCAATTATTTTAACAGGAACAGGATTTTCTGCACATACAACTTCTGTAACAGCAGAGCCAAGACCGCCATAAATATTATGTTCTTCAACAGTAACAATTGCACCTGTTTCTTTAGCGCATTTAAGTACTAATTCTTTATCAATAGGCTTAATTGTATGCATATCAATAACACGAGCATAAATTCCTTGCTGATTTAAAATTTCTGATGCCTCTAATGCCTTTTCTACCATAAGACCACAAGCTATAATAGTAACATCAGTTCCTTCTTTAAGAACCACACCCTTGCCTATTTCAAAATCAGTATTTTCATCATACATAACAGGAGTCGCAAGACGCGCAAATCTGAAGTACATAGGTCCTTCATACTCAAGTGCTGCTTTAACCATCCATCTTGCCTGAACGGCATCACTCGGTGTCATAACAACCATACCAGGAAGTGTTCTCATCAAACCAACGTCTTCTAAACACTGATGTGTTGCTCCATCTTCTCCAACAGAAAGACCAGCGTGAGTTGCCGCAATTTTAACATTAAGCTTTGGATATACTATTGAGTTTCTTATCTGTTCAAAAGCACGACCAGCTGCAAACATTGCAAATGAACTTGCAAAAACAGTTTTTCCACATGCTGCAAGACCGGCTGCAACTGACATCATATTTCCTTCTGCGATACCAGTATCGAAAAATCTGTCAGGAAATGCTTTTTTAAAGTATACTGTTTTGGTAGCATCTGCAAGGTCAGCGTCTAAAACCAAAAAGTCTTTATTTGTTTCACCAAATTCAACAAGGCCTTTACCATAACCTTCACGAGTTGCAATTTTATCAGCCATTAGCTCAATCCCTCCAATTCTTTAATTTTAGCTTCAAGCTCGGCAATAGCAAGATCAGCTTCTTCTTTATTTGGACCTTTACCATGCCATGAGCAAACATTTTCCATAAATGAAACACCTTTGCCCTTTATTGATTTGCAGATAATTGCAGTAGGCTTGCCATTTTTATTTTTAGCCTTTTGAATAGCATCTGAAATCTGTTCAATATCATGAGCATCAATAACATACACATTAAAGCCAAACGCTTCAAACTTCTTATCAATAGGCTCAGCTGACATAACCTCTTTTGTGGTTCCGTCAATTTGCAAGCCATTCACGTCAATAAACGCAACAAGATTGTCCAACTTGTAGTGAGCAGCATACATAGCAGCTTCCCAAACCTGACCTTCTTCAATTTCACCGTCGCCTAAAATTGTATATACCATATAATCCTTTTTGTCGATTTTTCCTGCAAGAGCCATTCCGTTAGCTGCACTTATACCCTGTCCCAAAGAACCAGATGACATATCAACACCGGGAATACCTTTCATATCAGGATGACCTTCTAAGTAACTATCTGTTTTTCTTAAAGTTGCCAAATCTTCAACTGGGAAATATCCACGTTCAGCAAGCGCTCCATACAAAGCAGGTGCGCAGTGTCCCTTAGAAAGAACAAGGCGGTCTCTGTTCTGGTCTTTTGGATTTTTAGGATCAATATTCATCTCCTTAAAGTACAAAACAGAAAGAATGTCTGCTATTGAAAGTGAACCACCCGGATGCCCAGATGCAGCGTTAAACACTTCAACTATGATGTCTTTTCTGATTTTGCACGCTACAAGTTTAAGCTTGTTAATCTCTTGCGTATTCATTTTAACTCTCCTTTTGCATTATAGTTATTTTTAAAACCAAGTCCTAAAACTTCTCTGACATCTGTTACAATAACAAACGCATTTTCATCTTCAGACTTAACTATATTTTTCAATTTTGAAATCTGATTGTTTCTTATAATACATAAAAGCATTAAAGAACTCTTTTTTGTATACATACCATTTATACTTATTCCTGTCACGCCTCTTTTAAGACCCTGCATGATTTTACTTGAAATTTGTTCAGGCTTTGATGTAATGATATATATCCCTTTTGCATAATCAACACCTGCCAAAGCTTTATCAATAACATTGGTTGCAACAAAAAGTGCGATAACAGCATAAATTATAAGGTTGATATCTTTAAAGACAACCCAAGACCCTAACACAACTGCCGAGTCAACTATAAGCATTAATCTGCCGACTGAAAACTGAGGATAAAAACTGTTAATAATCCTTACCAAAACTTCAGTTCCACCAGTTGAAGAGCCTTTTAGTAAAACAAGTCCTGTTCCAAAACCCATAATAACTCCGCCTGCAACAGAGGATAAAAACAAATCATCTGTTAGTGCTCCAAATCCTGTAACCTCTAGAAAAAATGAAAGCATCAAAACACCAAAAAGTGATTTCTTAACAAATACTCTTCCTAGTACAAACCACGCTATAATAATGAGAGGAACGTTAATAAACAAAATCACAAGCGAGGGTTTTAATTTTAATGTATACTCCAAAATTGTAGCAATACCACTGGCACCGCCTAAAGTAATTCTGTTCGGAATTATAAACTTGTTTAAAGCAATTGCAATAAGCACGCATCCGGCTGATGCAACAAAATAGTCTCCAATTTTTTTCATTAAATCATCTCCCTAAAATATTTTAAGGAATGATTTAAAATTTATTCAAATTCGCCACATGCTGCCAAAATCTCAGCTAATCTTTCCTGCCTGTTTTCAAGATGCAGATATCCCAACAAAGCTTCAAACCCTGTTGCTTTTTTGTACTCCGCAATGCCCGCATTTTTAGCTTTTGTATTTGTTTTTGCGTTTCTGCCACGCTTAAATACAGCAAGTTCTTCTTCAGTTAAAAGATGTTCTATTCTGTCAAAAGCTTCGCATTGCGCACCTGCTTTTACATATTTAACTGCCATTTTGTGAAGAACATCGGCGGGAGCATTAGTCTTGCTCAATATTTTTTCTCTTACATATATTTCATACACCGCATCGCCTAAAAAAGCAAGCGCTAATGCAGAATACTGTTTAATATCTAAACTCTTTTCCATTTTACACCCTGCGGAGTATCTTCCAATATAATTCCATCTGCTTTAAGCTTATCCCTGATTTCATCAGCACGTGCAAAGTTTTTATCCTTTCTCGCCTGTTGTCTCTCTTCTATAAGCTTTTCAATTTCTGCCTCTAAGACATCTGCTTTTTCTTCTTTAAAAATACCGATAACATCACATAGCTCTTTCAAAAGATTGTAGGCTTCTTGTGCAGACTCCTTTGATAAATTATTTTCAGCCAAAGCAGTATTGATATCTTTAACTAATTCAAACAACACGGAAATTGCATCAGCGGTATTCAAATCATCATCCATTGCATTGATAAACTTATCTTTGTATGGTTTAAAATCAACATTTTTCTCACCATTGGCATTTTGGATGTAAAATTCAAGATTTTGTGCACAAGTATCAATTCTAGTAAGACCATTTTCCGATTGTCCTAAAAGATCATCAGAAAAGTTAATTGGGCTTCTGTAGTGAGCAGACAACATAAAGAATCTGATAACTCTATAAGGATATTTCTGAGCAATATCTCGTATTGTAAAGAAATTACCTTTAGACTTTGACATTTTCTCATTGTTAACATTTATAAACCCGTTGTGCATCCAGTACTTGGCAAAAGCACAACCATTTGCACATTCGCTCTGAGCAATTTCATTTTCATGATGCGGGAACATCAAATCTTTACCACCGCTGTGAATATCAATCGTATGACCTAAATATTTATTAGCCATCGCTGAACACTCAATATGCCATCC
Source organism: Clostridia bacterium (assembly GCA_045589295.1). GTDB lineage: Bacteria > Bacillota > Clostridia > RGIG6154 > RGIG6154 > RGIG2094. The sequence goes on along the minus strand of JAZNOU010000016.1, from coordinate 1,802 downwards.
AGGTCTTCCCATTCCCCAAGGACTTTCCCATGCAGGTTCACCGGGCTTTTGTTTCTTCCATACTGCAAAATCGAGCGGATGTTTTTTATCCTCATTAACATCAACTCTAGCACCAGTTATCAAATCATCAATCGGTTGTTTTGAAAGCTTGCCGTATTCTTTAAACTTTAATGTTGAAAAATACACATCGCCATCAACATTGTATGCATACCCCTTATCAATAAGGTCGCTTACAATTTTAATAATCTCATCAATGTTTTCTGTAGCTTTTGGATGGAACGTAGCCTTTTTGATTCCAAGGCCTTCTGCATCTTTAAAATACTCATTGATATATTGTTCAGCAAGCTCTTTAACAGTAATGCCAAGTTCATTAGCCTTATTAATCATTTTATCATCAATATCTGTAAAGTTCTGAACAAAATTAACTTTGTATCCAATGTATTCAAAATATCTTCTTAAAGTATCAAAAATTATAAATGGTCTTGCATTTCCCAAATGAAAATAGTTGTAAACAGTAGGACCGCATGAATACATATTAACAATGCCTTCATTAACTGGCACGAATTCTTCTTTTGTTTTTGACATTGTATTATATATTCTCATTTTAAACACCTTCACTTTCGTTATTAAGCTTTTTCTCAAGCTGTTCTAATTTTATATTCAAACGACAAAGTTCCTGGGAAACAGGATCTGGCATATGGACGTGATCAAAGTTACCGCCAACTCTTTTGTTATTCTTTTTAACAATTCTGGCAGGAATACCCACGCAAGTACAGTCAGGCGGAACTTCAGTTAAAACAACAGCATTAGCCGCGATTTTCGAATTATCCCCAACAGTAAATGGTCCCAAAACTTTAGCACCAGCTCCCACCAAAACGTTTTTCCCTAATGTTGGATGGCGCTTTCCTTTATCCTTACCTGTACCACCTAAGGTAACACCCTGATAAATAGTACAATTATCACCAACAACAGCGGTTTCACCAATAACCACACCCATGCCATGGTCTATAAACACCCCTGTACCAATCTGTGCAGCAGGATGAATTTCAATACCATACTTTCTTCTGGTCTTGTTTGAAATCTTAGTTGCAATAAACTTGTGACCTTTATTATATAATTTATGAGCAATGCGATGGCTCATAATAGCTTTAAAACCGGGATACATAAAAAACACTTCCCAGGCGTTTCTCGCAGCAGGGTCTCTGTCTAAAATAGCCGCAATATCCGTCTTAATCTCTTTGAACACCTCGCACCTCCATCGCACAATAAACCTATCTTAATATATAATAACACATTTTTAAAAAAACTGCAACAAATTTAACCCTTTTTTTTAATAATTTTGATTAATAATTTATATGTACAAAGCAGTGCAAAATATTTTAAATAAAATAAAACATTTTACATTGCTTCCCTTGACATTTTTGCAAAAAAAATATATAATATCTAACTGTAAGTTTTAATTTTCAGTTCTAAAAAACTGCTCCCTAAGTGTCCCCAACTAAATTGACTCGAAATCCCCTCGGTTACACTGTAACTGTACCCCTACAAATGGCTTAACCGTGCGGGTTTAAGCGAGGTTCAAACCTTGTTTTTACACCCTTATCTAGCGGTTTTTCTAGCCATTTCTAACATTTTTCTAACAAAATTTTATAATTTGCTCAGTTTTTTCTCCGTCAAATCGGAGTTCAAACATATCTGGAGATGTACCCAAGTGGTTGAAGGGTCCGGATTCGAAATCCGGTAGGTCGGTTTTGCCGGCGCTAGGGTTCAAATCCCTACATCTCCGCCAAAAAGCGTGATGA
>JAZNOU010000015.1:0-47743 GCA_045589295.1 Clostridia bacterium | reverse complement strand
TATTATTTGGTAATTCGGTGATAATAGCAGGGAGGGTCCACCCGTACCCATTCCGAACACGACGGTTAAGCTCCCTAGCGCTGAAGATACTTGGCTGGAGACGGCCCGGGAAACTAAGACGTCGCCGAAACAAAAAGAACTCATCACAAGATGGGTTCTTTTTTTATGAATAATTGCGCTTAAAACCAAGGCATACCCTTAGCTTTTTCTGTATTTATTTGCCTTTTTGCCTTTTTTGTGATATCATATACATAATATGAAGAATGTTTTTATCCTGACTTGACACGAGTAAGAAATTTGTCGAATTATGCTGAATGGTGCCAAATAGTGTTGAAAAATGAAATTAAAAGGAGTTGAGTATTATGGCAGAAAAGAAAGAAAAAAGATATGTGAGCGATAATGCTCAACTTATGTCTGAATGGAACTGGGAAAAGAATAATGAATTAGGATTATTTCCAGATGCATTGATGTGTGGTAGTGGGAAAAAAGTTTGGTGGAAATGTTCAAAAGGACATGAGTGGCAAGCAGTGATAGACCATAGAAACAGAGGCAAGGGTTGCCCATATTGCTCTGGACGATATGCTATTAAAGGTGAAAATGATTTAGAAACTGTTAATCCAACTTTAGCAAAAGAATGGAATTATGAAAAAAATGACGGATTAACACCCGATGAAGTAATGCCTAATAGTAATAAAAAGGTATGGTGGAAGTGTAATAAGGGGCACGAGTGGCAAGCGAGGATAAACGGCAGAAACAGCGAGAATGGATGCCCATATTGCTCTGGACGATATGCTGTTAAAGGTGAAAATGATTTAGAAACTGTTAATCCAACTTTAGCAAAAGAATGGAATTATGAAAGAAATAGTGGATTAACACCCGATGAAGTAATGCCTAATAGTAATAAAAAAGTATGGTGGAAGTGTAGTAAAGGACACGAATGGCAAGCTACGATAGCAAATAGGAATAACGGAAATGGATGTCCATATTGTGCGGAACGATACACCATTACAGGTGAAAATGATTTGCAAACTGTTAATTCAATATTAGCAGAAGAATGGAATTATGAAAAAAATAACGGATTAACCCCGTTGAACATAATGGCTAACAGTAATAAAAAGGTCTGGTGGAAATGTCAAAAAGGACACGAATGGCAAACGACAATAAATAACAGGAATAAAGGAAACGGATGTCCTGTTTGTGATTCTGAACGAAAAACTTCTTTTCCGGAATATGCACTCGTGTATTATCTTGAAAAATACGGGCTGGGGGTATTGCACACATATAAGGGAAAAGGGTACGAATTGGACATTTATATTCCGTCCAAAAAAATTGCTATTGAATATGACGGATGTTATTGGCACAAGCATAGAACTAAAAAAGATTTAGAAAAAAACTACAAGTGCGAAAAAGATGGGATCAAGTTATACAGAATAAGAGAGGGTTTGTCTCCGTTGAATGACAGCTCAATAGATTATGTTGTTCAAGAAAACCAAAAAGACTTATCAAAAGTAATTGAAATGATTTTAAGTGAAATTGTTGGTGCTTGTGTTGATGTTGACATGGAAAGAGATGCAGTTGGCATAGAGAACTTGCGAGTGCTCACAGAAAAGAAAAATTCTCTTTTGTTTTCTAATTCAAAAGTAGGAAATGAATGGAATAATGAAAAGAACGGCAGCTTAAAACCAGAACATTTTTCTCCAAATAGCCATAAAAAAGTATGGTGGAAATGTGGAAAAGGGCACGAATGGCAAGCATCGATAGCAAATAGAAATAGAGGACGTGGATGCCCTTATTGTTCTGGTAAAAAAGTTTTGAAAGGAGATAACGATTTGCAGACAGTTAATCCGACTTTAGCAAAAGAATGGAATTATGAAAGAAACACTGATTTGACACCTGCAGATGTAACTTCTCATAGTAATAAAAAAGTATGGTGGAAGTGTAATAAAGGACACGAATGGCAAGCAACTATAAATAATAGAAACAATGGAAACGGGTGCCCGATTTGTGCAAAAGAAAAGCGAAGTAAGCAAAAATAAATATCTTGATTGGTGAAAAATCATATAGAATAATTTATACAAGCTATACATTAGTGAAAAAGGATAAATATTATTGAATCTACAAAGGGACGTAGGTGGTTATAGTGATTTATTATGACAGATTGATTGATAGTGAGAAAATAAAAATAAAAAAGACCAAAGATGCTTTTGGGAAAGAATTAGAATTTGTTGGACATATATATAACTACTTTCTAATACTACCGTTTTCAACAGGGGAGCTTTGTGATGATTCAGATTTGAATGCAGTAAAGATACAAGATGCTTTTCAACGTTATATTTATGATATTCCATTTAAGATAAGAAGCATATATAAATTGTTAGAGATAGCCAATTATGCTGACGCTGCCATTTTATTAAGGACACTAATTGAATCTACAATAGTTTACAAGTTTTATATTTCTAGAAATGATGGAGATGGGTTAAGTAAATACATACTAAGAAAAAGCGGTCGATCTATAAAAGATATTATGGAAAAGGTATTGCCCAATTATTATGATAGTATTTATGCCTCTCTTTGTAAGTTTACTCATGGAGATATTTTTGCACAAACAATTTTTCGTTCTAATGTTTCTGCAAAAGATTATACTACAACAAACATTGAAAACATAAATTCAAAGTGGTTTTATTATGTTTCAAATCAAACGATATCCATTATACCGTGTATTTTTGATATGTATGATATGGTTTTTCCAAACAATGTGGTATTTGATAATCAGGAATTGGTGAGCGAGAGAAAATATATTGTTGATACAATACGAAATTTTATTGAAATGATGACAAAAAATGATACAAAGAATGAGACGTTCTACCATTACTATAAAGGACTAATAAAAGGAGAAACAAATGAATGCTAGATGTTTTTATGTGTTTTAAAAAGATAAAGTGATACATGCCAAAAGTTCAGTTTCACTTTGCTTTTGTCAAGTCCATACAATTTAAAACATTAGTTTGCCGATTTATAATATTTACATATACTATCGGATGCGAGAAAATCCAGTATTCTCGCGGGTTCTAAGGAAAAGTGGTTAAGGAGAAACAGTTAAAAATCAGAAAAAATAGTAGGTCCATATTATGCTTTAGCATAACAAGGTTCTCCGAAATATAGAAATCTTTGATTTCGTTATATTTCGTGATGGTTCTTATTATTCACTGTTCGCCGGTCTTGACACGAGTAAGAATTTTGTTGAACAATGCAGAAAAGGTTTGCATCTAAACCTTATGCATCGCAATTGTAAGTGGAACATAAATTGCACACACGGAGGAATAAATTTGGATAAATATAAAATCACAAAAACTGCTTGCTATCTGACAGGTATAACAATGTCCATAACAGCAAATTTATCACCGCTTTTGTTCATGTCCTTTAAGGATATGTATAGTCTCTCCTTTACATTGCTTGGATTTTTGGTGGCAATTAACTTTTTCACACAGCTACTTGTTGACCTGGTATTTACCTTTTTTACAAAACATTTCAATATACATAAATCGGTAATATTAACACCTCTTATCACATTTGTCGGCTTGATTATATATGCAGTTTTACCGAGAGCGTTTCCGCAATTTGCATTTTTGTGGATTTTAATAGGAACAGTAATTTTTTCTGTAGGTTCGGGGATGAGTGAGGTTTTGATAAGTCCTGTTATTTCGGCAATCTCAAGTGAAAATGCTGAGCGGGAAATGAGTAAGTTACATTCCATGTATGCCTGGGGAGTAGTGGCTGTAGTAATATTAAGCACATTGTTTTTAGCTTGTTTCGGAAACGCAAACTGGATGTGGTTAGCTTTAATCTGGTCTGTAATACCGCTTGTGGCATTTATGTTGTTATTAAAAGCACCGCTTCCGCCATTGAACAACTTTGGCAATGTAACAAAAGATATGAAAATATTAAACAAGGGCATTGGATTATGTGTGTTATACATCTTTCTTGGCGGTGCGGCGGAATGTACGATGTCTCAATGGGGATCGGGATTCATAGAAAAAGCAATAGGTGTTCCGAAAGTTTATGGAGATGTAATGGGTATGGCGTTATTTGCAGCATTGTTGGGTGCAGGCAGAACACTATATTCTAAATTCGGTAAAAATGTAGCTAATATTTTGCTCTATGGTATGATTGGTGCAAGTGTGTGCTATGTTGTTGCAGGTTTGTCGCTTAGTCCTGTTGTTGGAATTGTGGCGTGTGCTCTGACTGGGGTTTTTACATCTATGTTATGGCCAGGAGCCTTAATTTATATGGAAGAAAAATTCAAAAATGTAGGTGTGTCTGCTTATGCACTTATGGCTGCCGGAGGAGATTTGGGAGCCTCGGTGGCACCACAGTTGCTCGGGATTATATCGGATAAATTTAATCTTACAGAATTTGCTATTGAAATTTCAAAAAAGCTTAACGTAGGCACGGAACAGATAAGCATGAGAGCAGGTTTGCTTGTAGCAGGTCTTTTTCCTGCGTTAGGCATACTATGTATAATTTATATGAAAAAATATTTTAAAAACGCAACAACAAAGTGACAGTCTGGTGGTATTTTTCACTCGTGTAAAGTTTAAATTATATGTTAATAAAAGGTGAATTTTTATGAAGGGAATTTTTAAAAAAGATTTATACAGATACTATGGGAAAGAGGGAGAGCCATTTTTGAAAAAAGTTTTCAGACCGCTTGAACTTAAATATATAGCTGTATTAAGAAAAGCAAATGGGTGCAAATTTAAGCCATTAAAAATCTTTTATATGCTAAGACTTATGCATCTTTCGAAAAAGACTAAAATTCAAATCCCTGCAAGGACAATTATAGGGGAAGGATTTTATATCGGGCATCTTGGTAGAGTTATTATTCATCCTGATGCAAAAATAGGAAAAAATTTTAATATAGGAACAGGGGTCACAATTGGCATAGAAAACCGAGGGAAAAGAAAGGGTGTGCCTGAAATCGGCAACAATTGTTGGATTGGGACAAATGCGGTGGTTGTAGGTAATATTAAAATTGGCGATGACGTCCTTATTGCACCGCTTGCCTATGTTAATTTTGACGTTCCCGACCATAGTGTTGTAATAGGAAATCCAGGGAAAATTATCCCAAAAGAAAATGCGACCTCAGAATATGTTGTAAACTGTGTATAAAAGCCTTTGACATTAGCGAAATATGTGCTTGTTTTGTTGACAAAAGGCGGTAACAGTGGTATCATTAAAGTGTATATTAAAATGATAAACTGGTGATTGCTGTCGAAAACTGTAGTTTATCAAAAATGTCTGAGGTATACAAGCTTTATAGTTTAATTACGACAACCTCAGACACTTGAACTGAGGTTGCTTTTTTTGTTTTTTTTGAGGGGGTAAAGAGTTGGCAGACAGAGATTTAAGAATAAAAAATAATCTGGTATCATCTGTGGTTTATCAGGTTGTGCTAATATCTTTAAGTTTCCTTTTGCCAAGACTGTATCTTGAAAACTTTGGTTCGGAAGTCAATGGTGTTTTATCCACCATTAAACAGATTTTTACATATATGTGCCTTTTGGAAGCGGGCGTTGGTCTTGCAACAACTCAGGCGCTTTACAAAAGAGTTGGTGAAAAGGATTACAAAAGTGCAAGTGCGGTTTTATCTGCAACAAACGCTTATTACATTAAGACGGGGATAATATATTCAGCAATTGTACTTGTTATTGCACTGGTGTATGCTTATGTAATTCCTACGCCGATAAATAGCAATATTTTATTTTTTATGGTTATTTTAAATGCAATACCTGCACTTTTCAGCTACTTTGTTCAGGCTAAATATAGAATACTTATGGAAGTTGACGGAAGAAAGTATGTAATAAATAATTCTGAAACAGTGCTACAGCTTGCTTCAAATGCAGGGAAAGTTTTAGTGTTGCTCTTAACAGACAGTCTTATTCTTATTCAGGTCGTTTATTGCGCGATTGCACTTGTTCAGCTTTTGTATTTGTATGTTTACGCAAAAAAGAGATATAAATGGCTTGATTTAAAAACAGAACCCGATTTTTATGCTATATCTCAGAAAAATTCAGTTCTTGTGCATCAGATTTCGGGAATGGTATTTAACAATACAGATGTAATTTTAATTTCTGTTTTGTGTGATTTTAAAGCAGTAAGTATATATGCAATATATAATATATTTTTTTCGCAGGTGCAGAATTTCATAACAAGCGTTGTTTCGTCGTTTAACTTTGCACTCGGGCAGATGTTTCACACTGACAGAAATAAGTTTGAAAAAGTATTTGATGTATATGAAACGCTGTATATAATGGCAACTTATATAATCTATACTTTAATGGCGGTATTTTTGTTGCCGTTAATACAAATTTACACAGGCGGAATAAACGATGCAAACTACACAAATGTGTTTCTTGTTTTACTGTTTGTAGTAATGAATATTTTGGCTAACGGAAAAATTCCAATCAACAGTATCATTGAGTATTCTGGCAGTTTTGAAAAAACACGCTCACATGCAATATGGGAGATGGTTATTAATATAACCGTTTCGGTTGTGGCAATTTTTTATTTTGGAATTTGCGGAGCTATAGCAGGAACTATTGCTGCACTTTTGTATCGAAGCATTGTGACAATTTATTATGCAAACAAAAAGGTTTTAAAAAGAAGTCAAATGTGTACATACAAAAAATGGTTTTTAAATGCGACAGTTTTTGCTGTAATTATTATAATCTTTTTTGTTGACACGTTTAGCAATATGTCATTTTTAAAACTTTTGTTAAACGGAATTATTCACTCGATTTGGATTGCAGGACTATATATACTTGTTAACTTTGTATTTGATAAATCTGCATTCAAAACACTTTTTGAATTATACAGGGAGAAGAAAAAAATATGAGCATTCCAAAGGTAATTCATTATTGCTGGTTTGGCAAAGGTAAAATGCCAAAGCTTGCAAAAAAATGTATTAAAAGCTGGCAGAAATTTTGCCCTGACTACAAAATAGTGTGTTGGAATGAGGGAAATTTTGACATAAATCAGAATAGGTATGCAAAAGAAGCATACGAGGCTGGTAAGTGGGCATTTGTAAGTGACTACGTAAGGCTTAAAGTTCTATATGATGAGGGTGGAATTTACCTCGATACCGACGTTGAAATTATAAAACCTATTGACAAGCTTGTTGAAAAAGGCGGGTATATGGGATTTGACGATAACGGAATTATTTCAACGGGACTTGGATTTGCCTGCGAAAAGGGCAATGAACTTGTGGGCGCAATTTTAAAGGATTATGACGACATACCGTTTTTGCGTGATGACGGTACATATGATTTGTTGCCTTGCCCGGACAGGAACACACAAACAATGGTAAAACTTGGGCTTGACATAAACAACAGGGAGCAGGTTTTTATGGGAATACAGATGCTTCCGGAAGACTATCTGTGTCCTATGAAATATTATACTGGTAAAAAGGTAATAACAAAAAATACTTATTCAATACATCATTTTTGCGCGTCGTGGACTTCCAAAACAAGCAAGCGTACAACGTTTGTTAAACGGATAATAGGCGTAAAGCTTTATGAAAAGTTGTACGGAAAGCTTTTACACAGGTGCAAATGGTTTGAGTGGTAAACAAATAAAAGTCAATGAAAGAAGTGTGAACAATGCCATATATTCATCAAGAAAAAGTGGATGAAAAAACAAGAATAAAATTAGAGGCTATTATTGAAAAGTCGTATGCATCATATTGGAAAAAGAAACGACTTTTTGATATATTTTTTGCGACATTGATTTTATTGTTTTTTTTGCCTCTTATGGCGATTATTGCAATTGTAATTGTGATTGATGACCCAAGCGCAGGTCCATTATATAAACAAATAAGAGTAGGACGTCATGGTAAAGAATTTTATATGTATAAGTTCAGAACAATGTGTGCCAATGCAGATAAAATGATAGAAGAACTTGCAAAACAAAACGAAATGGATGGTCCTGTTTTTAAGATTAAAGATGACCCGCGCATAACAAGAATAGGTAAGTTTTTACGAAAGGTTTCTCTTGACGAGCTTATGCAGTTTTTTAATGTGCTTAAAGGAGATATGACTTTGGTAGGCCCAAGGCCTCCGCTTCCAAGAGAGGTTGAATTTTACACCGATTATCAGAAACTCAGACTTTTGGTTACACCTGGCATCACATGCACGTGGCAGATTCATGAAAACCGAAATGATGTTCCGTTTGAACAGTGGGTTGAAATGGATATTGAGTACATACAGACAAGAACATATCTTAACGATATAAAAATTATGCTAAAAACACCGATAGTTATGCTTACAGCTACCGGCAGATAACTTTAAAATTGGAGTTGAAAAGATGAAAGTTGCTATGATTGGACATAAGGTTGTTCCATCTAGAAGAGGCGGAATAGAAAATGTTCTTACCACTTTATGTCCTTTGTTGGTTGAAGCAGGGCATGAAGTTACTTGCTACAACCGTTCAACTGATAAAGTGGAAAACGAGTACCTTGGAACCGTTGTGGACAATATGTATAAAGGTGTAAAAATCAAAAACGCGTGGACGCTGAATGTAAAAGGTGTTGCTGCGATGATTGCATCCTTTACTGCGGCAATAGCGGCATCATTTAAAGATTATGACGTTGTTCATTTTCATGCAGAAGGTCCTTGTGCTGCATTGTGGATTCCTAAACTTTTTGGCAAAAAATGTGTTGCAACAGTTCACGGACTTGATTGGCAGAGAGAGAAGTGGGGCAAGGGGTTTGCCTCAAAGTACATAAAATTTGGTGAAAAAGTACTTGCCAGATATGCTGATGAAATTATTGTATTAAGTCAGGCAGCTTATGACTACTTTAAAGAAACATATAACCGCGAGGCTGTTATTATTCACAATGGCATAAGCAGACCTTCGCGTAAAGAGGCCGAGATTATTAAAGAAAAATACGGACTTGAAAAAGACCAATATATTAGTATTGTGTCAAGACTTACCGCAGAAAAAGGTATTCACTATCTTATAGATGCATATAAGCAGGTAAAAACAGATAAAAAGCTTGTTATAGCAGGAGATACCAGTGATACCGACGATTATGTAAAAATGCTTAAAGAAAAAGCAGACGGCAATCCTAATATAATTTTTACGGGATTTATATCAGGCGATACATTAAACGAAATATATTCAAATGCCTATATAACAGCACTGCCGTCTGATCTTGAGGGCATGTCTTTAAGTCTTTTGGAGTCGCTTGCCTACAGAACAGCACTTTTGTGTTCGGACATTCCTGAAAATACATCAGTTGCAGAAGATAGAGCAATGTATTTTAAAAAAGGTGATATACAGGACCTCGCACAAAAGCTTCAGGCTATGTGTGATGACAAAGATATGGTAGAAAAACTCAGAGATGGGGTAGACGAATTTATTTTAAATAAATATAGCTGGCAGGAAGTTGTCGAGCTTACTTGCAAACTTTATAAAATGTGAGTGAAAGGTTAATTAAATATGGAATATATCAATGAATTGGAAAAGTTGCAGGAACAAATAAAGGAGCTTTTTAAAGAGTCAGTATCGCAAGAGTTTTACAATGAGTGGGAAGGCACCTTTGAAATTGAAGAAATCAGCGACAATCGTGTTGTACTGGCTTATTACGGCGAGCAGGACATTAAGGAATTCAAAAAAGAGTGCAAACAGGTTTTGTGGTCATGCATTTGTTCTGTTGCAGGATATAGAAAAAAATTTAAAATACGCAAGAAAAAGAAGAAAACAATCCAGCTAAGCCCTAAGGTTCAAAAAAACATAAAAGCCGCTCGCTTTTTGTTTGCGGGAATAATTTTTGTGCTGATAGCAACTGTTATTATAGTTATCCTGTGCAACTATATAGGAAACAGAAATTTCAGGGAATCATTTTACAGTGTGAGCAGCCTTAAGGTTAACAACAGCATAAGAGTTGTTCATATATCTGATTTGCACGGCAGTTTATACGGCAAGGATAACCATAAACTTATTGAGCGTGTGGAAAAACTGGCACCTGACGTTATAATATGCACCGGCGACATTGTAGACTCAGCAAAAAATGATGTTCATTATGCAGTTAATCTTGGAAGCAAATTGTCAAAAATCGCGCCTTGTTATTATATATACGGGAATAATGAGGCAGAAACCATATTTGATTTTAAACTTAATGAAACAGAACTTGATAAAAAGTTTGGATTTAACAAGGCAAACCGCGATGAAACAAAACTGCTTAATGTAGCGGATGAGTTTGCGCAAAGACTTGAAAAATCCGGAATAAAAGTTTTGAAAAACCAGCAAGATACCATAAAGGTAGGAAATACAAATGTTGACATATACGGAGTTTTGACATCAAATCCTTCAGCTTTTTGGTCATACACCGAAAAAAGCTTTGCAAATTATATTTATGAAAATACAGACAATCTTAAAATTACAGCAGTTCATGAACCATTTATTTTTGAAGAGTTTAACCCTGAGTTTTGGGGAGATTTAATGGTATGTGGTCATACTCACGGGGGAGAAATTCGTGTCCCTGTGCTCGGACCTTTGTATACTCACGAGGGCGGCCTGTTCCCAGAAAGAAATGACAATTTTGTATATGGAAGATACGATGTTGCTGGCAAACCGCTTATTGTAAGTTCGGGACTTGAAAACAAAAATATTTTGCGCATAAATAATCAGCCTGAACTGGTTATTATTGATATTAACAAATTTTAATTTGGCGAGGAAGATAAAAAATGTATACGGCAATTCTTAAAAAAATACCGGTGTTAATTATCGGCGCGCTGTTTATTATATCAGCCGCTATAATATATTTTCGTTCCAAAAACGTAAACCGTACAGAGTTTAAAAGGATTTTTAAAACTGCAGAGTATTTCAGCCTATGGACAGTGATAGTGTGCTTTGTTTTTACGGCAGTGTTTGGGGTGCTTAATCATATTGATATGAAAAAATCGGTTCATGCGGTTATTTCTCTTAATTATTCTGAAGCGTCACAAGCGCAAAATTCAAATGGCACCAGATATAATATGGCAGAAATAATATGTGACGAGGTTGTTGAAAGAGCCATAAAAAAAGGTGCATTGGAAAACGTAACTGTAAAACAACTTAAAAACTGTCTTTCGGTGTATCCATGTGTACAGGGCGGTGTAGGAGATGAATCGCAGTACCATATTTCAACAGAGTTTGCAGTAGAATATCACGCTTCAAAGCATACTGCACATCTTGATACTGAAAATGTTATCAAGCTTATTACAACAGCTTATAAAGAGTATTACATAGAAAAATATACAGATAATTTCAGCCTTGATTCTGAAAAACCAGATTTTGAAAATATGGAATATATGGACATAGTATCGTATTTTGACAAAGAAACAACGGCCATTTTAAATTATTTGTACGGAATGGCAGAGAAAAACTCAAGTTTTGTTACTCAAAGCAACAACACATTTAATGCTATTGCAGGAAAGGTGTATCAGTTTAAAGAAACACAGATAAATCAGAATTTAAGGTCACTTATTTTGCAAAATGGAATTGTAAGGAAGCAAAACAACTATATTGAAAGACTTTCATACCAGAATAAAAACGTTGATTTTGACCGTCAGAAAAATCAGATATCATTTAACCTTTGCAATCAGGCGGTTGATATGTATAGCGAAGAAATGACAAGAATTGTGCTTGTCCCTACATGGGATCAGTCAGGCAAGTACTATATGGGCAGAACTAAAGTCGGTGTTGATGAATTGTCTGTTCAGGCAGCTGATTTCAGTAATTATGTAGCATCAAATGAAAAAGAAATTATGGATAATAATCTTATAATAGGAAAGATAAGCCAGGCGAGTTCGTCAGAGCGGGTTTATCAGGAGGCCGACAAGCTGATTGAATCCATCTACGAAAGTATCAAAGGCTTTGAAAAAGAGGCAGTAAATGCGGGAAGAGAGTATTCTAACTACAGAATGAATCAGTGTATCGCGGTAACTATTTATGGAATTTCACTTATGAATGAGCTTAAGACAATTGCTTTGTTTGCAGTGTTTGTATATATAGCTCTTGTGCTGTTTGCCATATCAAAGAAATTTCCGAAAAAGGCATAAAATTATTTAGGGAGGAAAAAGATGAAGAATTTTCAAATGTTTAGATATTTAAGAAAACTTTTGCCGCTGATAATTGTTTTTTGCCTTTTAGCAACATATGCTATTTACTTTAAACTTTCTACATCAAATACATTTATTGCATCCGAAGTTATCCACTATAATGATGAACAGGCGGAAAAAGGGCTTGCCCCCACTGGTGATAAGCTAGATGTTAATGAAATCAAGTCTTCTGCAGTTATGTCAAAAGTTGTTGATAAAATGGGACTGACGGGCATTTATTCGGTTGATAATCTTATTTCTAGAATAGACATAACACCTATAGAGGACAAGGATAAGGTAGCGCAAAAAGATGCTAAGCTGGAAGAGGGCGAAGAGTATATATATGAGCCAAGTACATATATCATTTCCTTTACAGCAACAAGCGGCGAGGGAGCAGATTTTGCAAGAACCATACTTGATGAAACACTTGATGTTTATTTTGCCCAGTTTAGCCAGAAGTACGTTAATGTAGCACCAGCAAATAATACTATTGCAAATCTTAATAAAGGTGATTACGATTATATTGAAATGATGGAAATGATTGATACAAGTATTGACAGCACGTTAACTACATTGTATCAGAGAATAGATCAAAATAATTATTACAGGTCAACACAGACAGGAATATCATTCAGTGACCTTGCAGATGAATTTAACTATTTAAGACAGGTAAACGTTTCTGCACTCTTTTCAAAAATTTATAAAAATCAGATTACTAAAAACAAATCAGTACTTATTTCAGACTATACAACAAGAATAGACAGCAATAACATTTCAAATACAAAAGATGACAGTATTGTTGAAGACATTGTTACAGTAATAGATGCGTATGTTACCAAAATGAGAGAATCAGGAAATACCAATATAAGCTATGAGTACATATTGGATAATCTCCACGAAAGAAATGTTCAGGATTATGTTGGTGACCAGACTGTAACGTATGATGAACTTATTTATAGCTGGAAAAATCACAGAGAAAGCAAAGAGCATGCTGTTATTGATTCTGCGTATTGCAGGTATGTTATTGATACTTTTAACAACTGTACGGGAAATTGCGACGGCAGTTGTATAGGTTCAAATTTAACATGCACTGAACTTTATAATCCTGAATACGGCAATATGAAACAGGAAATTGAACAAGAAATTGATGCTTTGGTAAAGAAACTTACATCTCTTTATGATATAACTACCAAAACCAATGATGAATACAATGAGTATCTTGGCGCCACTTATATTTCTGTATTGTCGTCGGCTTCTGTAAGGGAAAGTATTAATGTTACGCTTTATACTATAATTGCATTTTTGTTCCTTGTTGTTCTTTGTTGCGGAAGCGCAATTGTTTTAGGCAGATTGGGTGATATTATAAACTATATCTTCTACACAGATCACCTTACAGGCTTCAATAACAGAGCATATTTTGACAAATATCTTAAAACCAAAGATAAAAAGTTTCTTGATGACGGAGTTGTGTATTGTATGGTAGACATACAAAATCTTGCACACTTAAACGCAGAGTATTCAAGAGATGTCGGAGATGCAATTATTAAAATGTTTACAGCATATATCAAAGAGGCATTTGGTAAAACAAAAGCTGAGTTTATTTATAACGGTAACGGAAGCTTTGTAATACTTACAGAAAACTCAGATTACATTACGGTAGAAGATATTATGCGATTGTTTAAGCTTCGTTTAGATGACAGAGAAAATCACAGAGATATTGTGATTGAATACAAAATAGGTATGGCTGAAACATTCAAAGAAAATAAAACTGCAAGAAAACTGCTTTCAGAAGCAATAAAAAACAAAAAAACATATATATCTGATTTAAAAGACCACAGCGAATTGTTATAAAAGGAGGGCAGGTCGGTTGGAAAATAAAATCATTGAAAAGATTAAAATGTTTTATTTTATGGTTGTAGCCGTGATGATGTATTATTTTTTGAACGAATACATTGATGTTGGCTTGCAAGTCACATACCGACATGCCTTTGCACTTGTTCTTGCTTTTTCTGCAATAGTTTTGTTTTTATATAACCCCAATATTGCAAGGGGGAGTTCAGCGTTTAAATCAGCATGTGTCTATAGCATTCCTTTAGGAGTAACAACTGTTGTTTCGCTCTTTATTTGGTTTGTTCAGACGGTGGATACGGGCGTTATTTCAAGAGGACTTTCAAGTTCGTTTATATATTCAAATATGTTTTCACTTGCACTTGCTGCGGGGGCCATGCTTTATGTTTTTGGCCAAGCGGGTGTGTGGTATAATCTTGTTGCTATTTTAACAGCAAATCTTTTAATGATTGTAACCATTGTTGCACAGTACGGATTTGGAAATTATATGGCTGAATTGATAACACTTATAACCACATTTGCAGGCGAAACGGGTGATATTATTGTTCAGGCTGAAATTCACGAGCTTGCGTTTTGCTTAGGGGCGTATCTGATTTATATGCTTTTTAAACCGAAGAAAAATATAGCATACTTTATTCTGCTTGCACTTAGTCTTTTTTGCTTTTTATCAGCATTTAAAAGAATTGCTATTATAGCGATTGCAATTGCATTAGTATTTGGATATTTATTAAAATTTGTTGCAAAATACAACAAAAAAACCGCAAGTCGTCTTGTTATACTTTTTTCAACTGTAATAATTGTTTTGCTTGTCGGATATATCGCAGTTATTAAGGCGGGTACTTTTGAACTTTTGGAAGAAGCAGGAATAAACACAAGCGGACGCGTGGAAATTTACAATGCGGTTGATAAGTTTTACGAATTTACTCCAACATTTATGGGCAACGGGATAGGCTTTTTAACTTATCAGTTAAACACATTTATGAATGTTGGTGTTGCATCTGTTCATAACGATTTTCTTCAGCATTTTATTGACCTGGGCTTTTGCGGGTATATTATCTGGCTTGTATCAATGACTTTAGTCAGAGTATGGTATTTTGGCAGAAAAGGAAAAGTGGAAAATGCCATTATTACATTTATGCTTACACTTTACCTTATAATTGTATCAACAACCGATAATACGATGAACTATCCTTTACTTGCAGGTGTTCTTGCAATGCTTATGATGGGTAACGGATTTGACGAAAGTGTACGAGAGGAAGAAAATAAAATATTCGGTTATATTTCAATGCAAAATAGAGAAAGGGAACGTGACTTGCTGCTATGAAGATTTTGATGGTAAATAAATTTTTGTACCCAAGAGGCGGCAGTGAAAGCTATATGCTGTCATTGGGACAGCACTTTGAAAAAATGGGCCACGAGGTTCAATATTTTGGAATGTATGATGAAAAGAATACAGTTGGAAACCGCGCTGGTAAGTATACTGCGAATATGGACTTTCACTCAAAAGGAATAGCAAGGTTTTTGTATCCTTTTAAAATTATTTATTCTTTTGAGGCAAAAAAGAAGATGCTTCAGGTTATAGATGAATTTAAACCTGATATTGTCCACTTAAACAACATAAATTTTCAACTTACACCTTCTGTTATTTATGGAGCAAAGAAAAGAAAAATTCCTGTTGTTCAGACGGTGCACGATTACCAGATGATTTGCCCAAATCACCTTTTATACAATTTTGACAAAAATGAGCCTTGCGAAAAATGTGTAAACGGATCGCATATTAACTGCATTAAAAATAAATGTATTCATTCATCAACTGTCAAAAGCGTTTTAGGGGTAATTGAATCAAAGTTTTATTCGCTTTTAAAAACATACAAAAAGGTTGATTTATTTGTTTGTCCTAGTGTTTTTTTGGAAAACAAACTTTTATCGGCAAAAAAGTTTTATAAGGGCAAAACTTATACGATACATAATTTTATAAATAAAAATCAATTTTGCAAAACAGAAGAAAATCCTGAAAACTATATTGCGTTTGTGGGAAGACTTTCTAAGGAAAAGGGCGTTGAGTATATTGCCCGCACAGCAGAGCTTGTTCCTGAATATAATTTTATGGTCGCAGGAAGCGGTCCTGATGAAGATGTACTTAAAAACATAGAAAATGTTAAACTTGTGGGATTTTTAAGCGGAGATAACCTTACTGATTTTATAAGAAAAGCAAAGGTTTTACTATTGCCGTCTGTATGTTACGAAAACTGTCCACTCTCAATACTTGAGGCACATTGTATGGGTGTTCCGGTTGTAACTATGAACAAAGGCGGAATGGCGGAGCTTGTAAAAGACGGCAAAACAGGAAGTCTTGTAAGCGACTGTTCGCCGGAGGGCATTGCGCTCAAACTAAGGCAGATTTTTGAGGATGACAAATATTATAAAACCCTTAAAGAAAACTGCAAAAATGAAAATAAAAACATACTAGAGGTGGAAACATACTGCGAGATGTTAATTGAAAAATATAAAGAACTGGCTGCGAGGTGAAACTGTGTTACAACCCTATGTAAGCATTATTGTTCCGGTATATAATGTTGAAAAATATTTAAAAAGATGTATTGATTCTTTGACAAATCAGACACTTGAAAACATAGAAATAATACTTGTAAATGACTCGTCTTGTGACAGGTCACCTGAAATTTGCGATGAAGAAGCTCAAAAAGACAGCCGTATAAAGGTTATTCACAAAATAAACGAGGGCGCGGGAAAGGCAAGAAATGCAGCTCTTGAAATTGCAACAGGAAAATATATTGGTTTTGTTGACTCTGATGATTATGTTTCTCCCAAAATGTTTGAAACACTTTATGAAACTGCAGAAAAATATAATTCAGACCTTATAATGTCGGGAGTTTTGTTTGTAGACGGAAATATGTTCAGCAAAGAGGGCGAGTGCATAAAAAAATCATATTTCGATAAGGACACACATTTTGAAACCAATGAGGATTTGAAAAAACTAAAGTTGGGTATTGTGGGTTCCTTGCCTGAAGACGAAGACGACAGTAAGTATGGTATGAGTATCTGGAAAAATCTGTTTAGAAGAGAAATAATTAATCAGAATAATCTTATTTTTCAGTCTGAAAGGGAAATGCTTTCTGAAGATGCTCTGTTTATGATAGATTACATATCATGCATACAAAAGGCCACAGGGATAAACGAAGCATTTTACAGTTATTGCAGAAACGGTGATTCAATTTCTAAGTCATATAAAAAAGACAGGTTTGAAAAAAGTCTTGTTTTTGTAAATGAGGTTGAAAAAAAATTTAAAAAGGACATCAGTCCAGAGGAATATCAAATTTATATTTATAGATTTTGGCAGGCAATGTGCAGAGTGCTCTGCTCTCAGGAAATAATGAATGCTAATTACAACAATGTTAAGTATGCAGATTTAAAGGAAAGACTAAAAGAAGTATGTACACACAGTTTGACTGTAAGAGCACTCAAATCATACCCAATTAAGGCACTGTCGCTTAAGCAAAGAGCGTTTGCTTGTGCTATGAAACACAAAATGTATTTTGTGCTTAAATGTCTTGTGGGATTAAGGAACAGATAGGGGAATTTTAATGTTTTTTTCTGTGATTGTACCTGTGTATAAAGTGGAAAAATATCTTGAAAATTGTATAAACAGCGCTTTAAATCAAACATTTGAAGATTTTGAATTGATTTTAGTTGATGACGGTTCACCTGACGGTTGTCCTGAAATTTGTGAAAGCTTTAAGGAAAAGGATAATCGTGTAAAAGTTATACATAAGCCAAACGGCGGACTTGCGAGTGCAAGGAGGGCAGGCATAAAGATTGCAGAAGGTGACTATATATTAAACCTCGATTCAGATGATATGATTGAAAAAGATACGTTGGAATGTGCTTATAAGATAATAAAAGATACAGGTTCTGATATTGTGTCATTTTCCTATCGATGGGTTAAAAACGGACAGACGTTCAATGTTACAAATGATGGTATTAACGAAGGATTTTATGACAAAGAAGGAATTAAAACGCATATTTACCCTCGGCTTTTAATGGATAAAAATATGAATCATATTTCATATTATTTATCAGGAAAGGCAGTAAAACGTGAACTTTTGATGCCAATTCAACTTAATGTAAACGAAAAAATTTCACTGGGTGAGGATTTGTGCTGTGTAATTCCGTGTTATCTTAAGGCAGAAAGTGTGTATATAAGCAAGAAAGAAGCTTATTTATATACTATGAGAGATGATTCTCTTTCAAAAGATTTCAACACCAAACAGATTTTTCTTATACAAGACGTAATAAATGAAATTTATGAAACCGATATGGTAAAGGTACCTGATTTTGAAGAACAACTGAGTCGTTATTGTTGTTTTATGTGTTTTGCAATATTGGCGGCGGCAGCAGAGGGAAATCATTTTGAGTGCATGCAGGAACTAAAAAACAATATTTTAAATTCGGTACATAACCAAAAGATTAAAAAGGCTGATTTTAAAAATATTTCGTCTAAAAGCAGAATAGGTATATTTTTTATGAAAAGAGAGTGTTATAAAACAGCATTTTATTTTCTTAATATATGTAAAAATATCAAAAAGAAAATAAAGAAAGGGTGATATAGTATGACACCTGAAATATCAATAATTATGAGTGTATATAATGGTGAAACGTATCTTGAAGAAGCAATAGGAAGTGTTGTAGCACAGATATTTAAAAATTGGGAGCTGATTGTTATAAATGACTGTTCTACAGACTCAACAAGTGACATACTTGCCGCTTTTGCAGCAAAAGATGATAGGATAAAAGTGTATACAAACGAGGTTAATCTAAAGCTTCCTACATCGCTTAATAAAGCAATTTCTTTGTGTAGCGGCAAATACATAGCACGAATGGATGCAGACGATATCTGTCTTCCTGAAAGGTTTGAAAGACAGTATGAATTTATGCAGCAAAACCCTGATGTGTCATTGTCATCATGTAGATTTTTAACTGTTAAAAACGGTGTGTATTCATCGGGCGGATGCGGAGGAAGATGTGACGATAAGGCTTTAAAAGCAATGCTTTTGGTTACAAATCCGATACTTCATCCTGGGGTAATTGCCAAAGCAGAAGTTATGAAAAGACTTAATTATGATACAACACTCACTTGTACAGAGGACTTAGAACTGTGGACAAGAATGGTGATTGAAAATGAAAAAATACAAATTCTTGATGAATATCTCTTGATATACAGACTTCACGATAAGCAAATTACAAGTACAACACTTGAAAGGCAACACACAGAAGTGCTGAAAATACAGCAAAAATATTATTCTGCGCTTATGCAAAGTATGCCTGAAGAAATGAAAGAATTTTATATCAGCGGCATTTATTTTAAAGAAAATGCAGATATAAATAAGTTTATCAGTTATACAAAGTGGCTTAAGAAAACAAATGCAAAAAAAATTGACAAAGAGGCAATTGATTATGCTTTGTTTGAAATGCTTGCAGAATACAAAAGATGCGGAATAAAAAAAGGTGATATTTTAAAAGGAATGCTTGTTTTTAGTCCGCTGTTTATTACAAAGGAAGTAATAAGAAGAAAAATGTCAGCCAAAAAAGATATTGAAAAATATATTAAGGTTGCTGAAAAAATCGGACTTAAATATAAGTCAGGAACTAAGGAGTTTCCTATTTTTGAAATGGCAGGAGTTAATTAAATGCAATTTTTAGAGTATCCGTACGTAATTATAACCATTCTTGCAATGTGTTTTGTGTTTATGGGTGTTGTTGGAGCGTACTTTACCATTAAATCTGTAAAAACTGCAAACGGGACAGTTGAGAAAAGTTTTTGTGGTATAGGGAAAATTGAAAATAGTTTTGAAAAAGCAGGAAGTATGCGTAAAGAACGCTGTCTTGTTTATATTTCTGTATCGCTTGACAGCACTCAGCGCCTATATTCTGAGGCAAAATCAGTCAAAATTCTAGAAAATATAAGGAAAACAGTTTTTTCTCATTTTTGCGTTAATATAAATGGGGAAATTTCCCTTTACGGCAAAAACAATTTTGTAGCACTCAGTAATTGCGGGACAGATAAAATAACAGTTTGCATCAATAAGTGTTATGAAGAAATTAATAAGATTTTTGTAAGTTATGAAGCGGTGAACATTGCACACGTAAATTTTGGAGTTTACTGCACATGTGCAACCGATGTTGTTTTTAAAACAGCTTTGGAAAGAGCAAAGCAGGCATGTACCATAGCTGAAAATGAAGAAACTTTGTATTGTCAGTGGGATAGCAGTAATGGTAAAGATTTTGAGAGAAAAATAAAAATAGAAAACAACATACAAAATGAAATTGAAAACAACAGGTTTTTTCTTGAGTATCAACCAATTTTAGATGCAAAGACTAACAAAATTGTAGGTGCAGAAGTTTTGTCGCGCCTTAATTCACTGGCTGATGGAATTTTAACACCCAGAACATTTTTGTCTGCGGTAAATAACGTTGGCTTAAATGAAAAATTTGATTACTACATATTTGAAAAAAATTGCAAATGGATAGCAAACGATAAGGAAAACCGCACAAATTATTTGTATGCAATCAATTTTTCGCGAACTACTCTTTGCAGTAAAAGATTTACAGAAACAATAGTCGAAATAATTGAAAAATATGAGCTTGATTATTCTTGTGTAGCGATTGAAATTTTAGAAGATAAAAATCTTACAAAAGATGAAAGAGGTATTTTGACAGAAAATTTAATTAAATTAAAGGGAAAGGGAATAAAAGTTCTTCTTGATGATTTTGGCCATGGATATACATCGTTTGGCGACCTGACTGAGTTTAATATCAGTGTTGTAAAGATTGACAAATCTATTACCCAAAATGCAATTACCGAGGCTGGATTTGTAATACTTAAAAATATTATCCGTACTGCACATGACCTGGGATTTAAGACTCTGTGCGAAGGGATTGAAACACAACAACATAAGGAAACAGCGATAGAGGCAGGTTGTGATATGTTTCAGGGGTATTACTTGTATCGCCCTATGCCTGTTGCACAATTAGAAGATTTGCTTAAGGATAATTAATATCGGGGCGATCAATAGAAACAGGTGGAAAGATGATTAAAAATTATATTTTTGACTTTGGAAATGTTCTGGCGAGGTTTTGCCCTAAAGAACTTACAGAGTGTGTTGTAAAAGACCCAGAATCTGCAAAAATTATAACAGACGTAATATTTAATGCAACTCACTGGGAAAAGCTTGATGCAGGACTGGTTACGGATGATATAGTAAAGCAAAGAATTACAAGCAGTTTGCCTGATGGTCTCTCACTTCTAGGCGTTGAGGTTTTTGATAAGTGGATTGAAAATCTGCCGCCAATGTGGGAAACGGTAGAAGTGGTTGAAAAACTTAAAAAGAGCGGTAAAAAGCTTTATATCCTTTCAAATATAAGCAAAGGTTTTGCTAATAGCTATCACAATTATCCGTGGATAAAGGAGCTTTTTGACAAGTTTGACGGACTTGTTTTTTCAGGCGAGGTTGGAATGATAAAGCCAGATAAAAGGATTTTTGAACATATACTTGAAAAGTATGGGTTAAATGCAAAAGAGTGTCTTTTCATAGACGACAGCAAGGCAAATACAGATGCGGCAAGTGCATTGGGGATAAATACATATCTTTTTGATGGTGATGCAAATAAACTTGAAGAGTTTATAAATAAAAAAAGCGAATGTAGGTAACATTCGCTTTTTTGTTGTTTTATTTTGTTCCGAATATTCTGTCACCTGCGTCGCCAAGCCCAGGAACGATATAGCATTTATCGTTAAGGCATTCATCGACATTTGCACAGAAAATTTCAATGTCCGGATGTGCCTTTGAAAGTGCGTTGATTCCTTCGGGTGCAGCAATAAGACATAAGAATTTGATATGTTTTGCACCATAAGATTTAATCTGTCCTACAGCGTCTATTGCAGAACCGCCTGTTGCGAGCATTGGGTCAACAACCACAACAAGTCTCTGGTCAATGTCAGTAGGTAGTTTGCAGTAATATTCACATGGCTGCATTGTTTCTTCATCACGATACATACCAATATGACCTACTTTTGCAGTGGGCACAAGACTTAAAAGTCCGTTAACCATTCCAAGACCGGCACGAAGAATTGGAACAACTGCAATATCTTTGCCTTTAATCATTTTCTGAGTTGTCTTTTTAATAGGTGTTTCAATTTCAACATCTTCTAAAGGCAAATCTCTTAATGATTCATAACACATAAGCATTGTTATTTCTTCTACCAATTCACGGAATTCTTTGTTTGTGGTAGAAGTCTGACGCAAGATTGTAGTTTTGTGCTGAATAAGCGGATGGTCAAATGTTACAACTTTACTCATGATTTAAGCTCCTATTCTTCATTTGCTTTTGAAACTAAAACGTTTGTTAAAATTCCAAGGATTAAAGCGCAAGCAATTGATGTGATTGTAATTTGTCCGAAGGTAAGGGTTAGTCCGCCGATACCTGTAATTAAGATAACTGCAACAACGAACAGGTTCTTGTTTTGGTTTAAGTTAACCTGCTGAATCATTTTAAGACCTGAAACTGCAATAAAGCCATAAAGTGAAATACAAACACCGCCCATTACGCAGTTAGGAATGGTAGCTAAAAATGTTACAAAAGGAGCAACAAATGATGCAATGATTGCAATGATTGCAGTTGTAAGAATTGTAATAACAGATGCGTTACCTGTGATTGCAACACAGCCAACAGATTCCCCATAAGTTGTATTAGGACAACCGCCAAAGATTGCACCTGCAATTGAACCGATACCGTCACCCAAAAGTGTTCTGTGAAGACCGGGTTCTTCCAAAAGTTCTGTTCCGATAATTGTGCTTAAGTTTTTGTGGTCTGCAATGTGTTCTGCAAAAACAACAAATGCAACAGGAATGTAAGCAACTGCAATTGTTGCAATGTATCCTGCATCAATTTCTTTGATGCCACCGAGTGCTTTTAGGAATGTGAAATCAGGATACCACTGCATATTGTTAAATGCAGAAAAATCAATAATCATCAAAGCGGGGTTTGATGTGTAAGTTCCGATTAAAGTTAAGATTGTGGCTAAAACATAACCTGCAACGATACCAATGATAAACGGAATAAGTTTTGTCATTTTTTTGCCGTATACTGAGCAGATAATAACAACTGCAAGTGTTACAAGTCCGCAGATAATGCAAGCGTAAGGTGATGCAACAGAAGCACCGTCTACTAAAACTTTACCAACCTGAAGGTCACTAATTGCAGCGCCTGCAAGAGAAAGACCGATTAAAGCAACAGTAGGACCAATAACAACAGGGGGCATAAGCTTGTTAATCCAGTTAACACCTGCAAATTTAACAATAATAGCAAGAATAACATAAACAAGGCCTGCAAAAGCAGCACCTAAAATAAGACCTGCATAGCCTGCGGCTGTTGATACACTGCCTGCAAAGGCTGCAAACATTGAGCCGATAAAAGCAAAGGAAGAACCGAGAAAAACAGGACTCTTAAACTTTGTGAAAAGCTGGTAAACAATTGTACCAACGCCTGCACCGAAAAGTGCAGCTGAGTGACTCATTCCGTTACCGATAATTGCAGGAACTGCAATTGTAGCAGCAAGGATTGCCAGAAGCTGTTGAAAAGCAAATACTAACAGCCTGCCGAATGATGGTTTGTCTTTTACACCGTAAACCAAATTCATTTTAATATTCCTCCCTTATGGCATAAGCCATTTGATAAAATTTGATAAAAAACGACTGTTTTCTACTTATTTAAAATTATATTTTAAATTGCTTTATTTGTCAATAATTTTATCTGACAAAAATTAATCGTTTGTTAACACAAACTAATGTTGCATTTTTGATATTTATGGTATAAAATTATAGATTGTGGAGGGTAAGTTTTATGAATTTATATTTTGCACCAATGGAGGGAATTACCTCGTATACATACAGAAATGCTCATTTCGAGTGCTTTGGTGGCAGTGACAAGTATTTTGCACCCTTTGTTGTGCCTACTGAAAATGAGAGAATTACATTAAAAACGCTTCGTGATTTGCTTCCTGAAAACAACATAGTTAAGGTTGTTCCTCAGGTGCTTGGGAATAACTGGGAGGTTTTTTCGGAGTTTTCCAAAAAACTTGAGTGTCTTGGCTACGATGAGGTAAACTTGAATTTTGGCTGTCCGTCAGGGACGGTTGTAAAAAAGGCAAGAGGTGCAGGCATTTTAAAAAATCTGGAATTGATTGATAAATTTCTAGACGGCGCTTTTTCAAATTCAAACATCAAAATCTCCGTCAAAACAAGAGTAGGGTTTGATGCTCACGATGAATTTGAAAACATTTTAAAGGTTTATAACAAGTATCCTCTTTCTGAACTTATTATTCATCCCAGAGTGAGAGAAGAATACTATAAGGGAAAAGCAAGTACAGAAACATTTGAGATGGCTTATCATAATACAAAGCTTGATTTGTGCTACAATGGAGATGTGTGGGGAAAAGAAGATTATTTAAAAATAACAGAAAAGTTCAGCGGAATTAAAAGTGTGATGTGTGGAAGAGGTGCGGTGAAAAATCCTGCACTTTTCAGGGAGATAAATGGCGGTAAAAGGCTTGAAACGAGTGAACTTATAAATTTTTCAAAAGTTTTGGAAGAAAGATATTTAACACTTTTGAAATCTGAGCATTACACGTTTTTGAGGCTTAAGGAATTGTGGATGCTTATGGTTTTAAACTACCCTGACGAAAAAGCAGTCAAAGCAATAAAAAAATCAAAAAAAATGTGTGATTTAAATTGTGCAATAGGTTCTTTGCCAAATATAAAATAATTTTTGAAATTGCAGTAATAAAGGTGATGTTTATTGACTTTTTTTGCTATTTATGGTAGCATTATAGTGACGTAACTTGAAATGAAAGGGAGATATTATGGGTTATTTTGAAATTTTGGGTTTAGTCGGCGGACTTGCATTATTTTTGTTTGGTATGGACCTTATGGGCGACAGCCTTAAAAAACTTGCAGGCGGAAAGCTCGAGTCTATTTTAGCTAAACTTACTTCAAACAGATTTAAAGGATTTTTACTTGGCTTTATTGTAACGGCAATTATTCAGTCATCATCGGCAACGACTGTTATGCTTGTCGGTTTTGTTAATTCAGGCATTATGAAGCTTTCTCAAACTGTTGGCGTTATTATGGGCGCAAATATTGGTACAACTGTTACCTCATGGCTTTTGAGTACGTCGGAAATTGATGGTGCAGGTTCAATTTTGCAATTCTTCAAGCCCGATTCATTTACCCCGATTTTAGCGGCTATCGGATTTTTAATGACAATGACTGCTAAAAACGATAAAAGAAAAAATACAGGTTCGATTTTGCTTGGCTTTGCAATTTTAATGTTCGGTATGGACGCAATGAGCGAGGCTGTTTCAGGGCTTAAAGACAATCCGGCATTTACAAGTATGCTCACAGCGTTTGCAAATCCTGTGCTTGGTATTTTGGTTGGTACAATCTTTACCGCCATCATTCAGTCATCATCTGCATCTGTCGGTGTTTTGCAGGCACTTTCACTTACTTGTGCAATTCCTTATTCAACAGCGTTTCCTGTTATTTTGGGACAAAATATCGGCACAACAATTACACCTATTATTTCGTCAGTGAGTGGCAACACGGACTCAAAAAGAGTTGCAATTACTTGTTTTTATATTAAGATGATTGGCGTGGTTGTTGTTGCTGGCGGGTTCTATATTTTAAATAGCTTTTTAGGTTTTGAATTTTTGACACAAAATGCAGGTGCATCAGGAATAGCTATTGTTCACACACTTTTTAATATTGTTTCGACCATTATTCTTCTTCCATTTACCAAGGCGTTTGAAAAACTTGCTGTAAAAACAATTAAGCCAAACAAACAAGAACGTGCAACCGATGTGTTTGATACCCTTGATGAAAGATTTTTGGCTATGCCGTCATTTGCGGTCGAAAAGTGTCGTGATCTTGTTTGTGATATGGCAAAAATCTCAGGTGATGCGTTTAAAAAAGCAACAGGTCTTTTGGATAACTTTGATATTGGTGTATTTAACGAAGTTGACAGCTTAGAGTCACTTGTTGATAAATATGAAGATAAGACAAGTACATATTTAGTTAAAATTGCGGCAAATAATATGTCTTCAAGCGATAGTAAAGTTGTAACAGAACTTTTACATTGTATTGGTGATTTGGAAAGAATTTCTGACCACGCATTAAACCTTGCTGAAACAGCAAAAGAAATTTATGACAAGAAAATCAATTTCTCTGAAAAAGCAAAAGAGGATATCCGTGTTATTACAGCTGCTGCAACAGAGATTTTAGGGCTTGCAATTAAGGCACTTACAGAGGGCGACATCGAAACAGCCAAAAAGGTTGAACCTTTAGAGCAAGTTATAGACTCACTTAACAGAAAGGTTAAGGCTGGGCACATCGAAAGATTGCGTCAGGGTGACTGCACTATGGAACTTGGTTTTATTTTGTCAGATCTTCTTACAAACTATGAAAGAGTATCTGACCATTGCTCAAATATTGCGGTTTGCTTTATTGAAATTGCAAATGATTCATTTGAAACTCACGAATACTTAAGCCATCTTAAAGCAGGCGAAGAAAAAGAGTTCAGTCGTATGTATGAAGCATACAAGGAAAAGTACGTTATACAATAAAAAGAGGCATTTGCCTCTTTTTTGTTTACAAATTTAAATTTTTATGATAATATATAACCATACTAATAAAAAGGAAGTGAAACTTTATGGACGCGTATCCCGGGCGATACAATAGAATTGAATACTGTGGGGCGGTTCATATAGTATAAGACCGCCTTGTTAAAGGGGGTCTTTTTTAATGGAAGATAAAATAAAAGAGTTGATATTAAACAAAAGTAATTTCAATCAAATTCGCGAAAGCCTTTTGGAAGAAAACGCAGTTGATATTGCGGGCCTTTTTGAGGAGTTAGAGAATGATGATATTGTAAGAGTTTTCCGACTTTTACCAAAAGAACTTGCAGCAGAAACGTTTTCGTATATGGAACCCGATATGCAACAAAACATAGTTGAGGCAATTACAGATAGAGAACTTTCAGGAATTATTGATGAGCTTTTCTTAGATGATACGGTTGACTTTATTGATGAGATGCCGGCAAATGTTGTAAAAAGAGTACTTAAAAACACAGATGCTGACACAAGAAAGCTTATAAATCATTTGCTGCAATATAAAGATGATAGTGCAGGAAGTGTTATGACAGTTGAGTTTGTGGACCTTAAAAAAGAGATGACAGTTCAAGAGGCGTTTGAGCACATAAGAAAAACAGGTGTTGACAAAGAAACTATTTATACATGCTATGTTACAAACAAAAACAGGAAATTGCAAGGTGTTTTGTCTGTTAAGGACCTGCTTTTAGCAAGTTATGACGATATCGTAGGCGATATTATGGACACAAATGTTATTTCTGTCAACACGGATGATGATAAAGAAGAAGTGGTAAATGCTTTAAGTAAATATAACTTTTTAGCTCTTCCTGTTGTTGATAAAGAATCAAGGTTGGTAGGTATTGTTACAATTGATGATGCTATTGACGTTTTGCAGGAAGAAAACACCGAAGATATTGAAAAAATGGCGGCTATTACTCCGTCTGATAAATCGTATTTCAAAACAGGCGTTTTTGAAACTTTTTTACAACGTATCCCGTGGCTTATGCTTCTTATGATTTCTGCGGCATTTACAGGTGCAATTATTTCACATTTCGAGGAAGCTCTTGGTAAAATGGTGATATTAACATCATTCATCCCCATGTTTATGGGAACGGGCGGTAATGCAGGTGGTCAGTCATCAGTTACAATTATCCGTGGTATTTCTTTGGGTGAAATTGAATTCAGTGATTTGCTCCGCGCAACGTGGAAAGAAATAAGAGTTGGTGTTTTGTGCGGAATAGCTCTTGCGATTGTCAACTTTTTAAAGCTTTTAATTATTGACAGGGTAGGACTTGAGGTTTCAATGGTTGTAAACTTAACTCTTATTGCAACAGTGTTTTTTGCAAAAATAATAGGATGCACACTTCCTATTATGGCAAAAAAATTAAAGCTCGACCCGGCAGTTGTAGCATCACCTTTTATTACAACAATAATAGATGCACTTTCTTTGGTAATTTATTTCAATATTGCATCATATATATTAAATATTTAAAGAGAGCCGTACGGCTCTCTTTGTGTTTTTTAAACGATAGATTTATTGACAAATTATGCAGAATATTGTATAATTTATTGTTAAGAAAACGGAGGAATAATCTTTGAAGATTTTGGTTACCGGCGGTGCTGGATTTATAGGTAGTAATTTTGTTTATTATATGCTTAATAAGTATGCAGACTATGAAATAGTATGTCTTGACGCACTTACATACGCAGGGAATTTAAGCACACTCCAAAATGCACTTAAAAACCCGAAATTTAAGTTTGTAAAAGGCGATATTACCGACAGAAAGCTTATATTTGAATTGTTTGAAAGCGAAAAATTTGATATCGTAGTAAACTTTGCTGCAGAAAGCCATGTCGACAGATCTATTGAAAATCCCGAAGTGTTTTTAAGAACAAATATTTTGGGAACTCAGGTTTTGATGGATGCATCACTTAAATATAATGTAAAAAGATACCATCAGATTTCCACCGATGAGGTTTACGGAGATTTACCGCTTGACAAACCTGAACTTATGTTTACCGAAAGTACACCTGTTCACACATCAAGTCCGTACTCTGCATCAAAGGCATCGGCTGACCTTTTGTGTCAGGCATATTTCAGGACATTCGGACTTCCTGTAACAATTTCAAGGTGTTCAAACAACTACGGGCCTTTTCATTTTCCTGAAAAGCTTATCCCGCTTATGATAATAAATGCCTTGGCTGGAAAATCGCTTCCCGTTTATGGAAAAGGCGAAAATGTAAGGGACTGGCTTTATGTTGAAGACCACTGTAAAGCAGTTGATGTAATTATACATAAAGGTAAAGCGGGTGAGGTTTACAACGTTGGTGGTCATAATGAGAAGAAAAATATTGAAATTGTTAAAATTATCATTGACCGACTTGGGAAAAGCGAAGAACTTATTACCTATGTTACAGACAGAAAAGGTCACGATTTAAGATATGCTATCGATCCGACAAAAATCACAAATGAGCTTGGTTGGAGTCCTGAAACAAAATTTGAAGATGGTATTGAAAAAACAATTAAATGGTATCTTGAAAATAAAAACTGGTGGCAGGAAATTGTTAGTGGTGAGTATAAGAATTACTATGATAAAATGTATTCAGATAGATAATTTGCAAGTTTTAGGAATTAAAATTTCATTTTTTTCGCAAAAAACATTGAAAAATATTGATTTGTATCAAAAAGTGTGGTAAAATAAAAAAATAAATTTCAAGGAGGGGCACTTTATGGACTTTAAAAAATTTGAAATAATGAAAAAACAAGTGCTTAACGAGCAAGTTACGCTCTTAGAAATTTATGCTCCCCAAATTGCTGCAAAAGCAAAACCGGGACAGTTTATAATTTTCAGAATTGATGAAAAGGGCGAAAGAATACCGCTTACAATTGCAGATTATAATAGAAAAACAGGCGGAGTTACAATAATCTTTCAGCAGGTTGGAGCGACAACAATGCGTCTTGCTGAACTTGAAACAGGTGACTGTATTTTAGATTTTGTAGGCCCACTTGGTACTGCCTCGCATTTAGAGGGGTATAAAAAAGTTGCAGTTGTAGGAGGAGGCCTTGGCACTGCAATTGCATATCCTCAGGCAAAAGAACTTTTTGCACTTGGCTCAGAGGTTCATATTATCACAGGTTTTAGAAATAAAGAGCTTGTTATTTTAGAAGATGAATGTAAAAAAGTAAGCCATAAATGTATTGTTGCAACAGACGATGGTTCAAACGGCAAAAAGGGATTTGTTACAGATGTTTTAAAAGAGTTGATAGAAGAGGGCAATAATTACGACCTTGTAATTGCAATCGGGCCTTTGGTTATGATGAAATTTGTATCAAAACTTACAAAAGAGTATGGTATTAAAACAATTGTTAGTATGAATCCCGTTATGATAGATGGAACAGGTATGTGCGGAGGTTGCAGAGTAACCGTTGGCGGTGAAACAAAATTTGCGTGTGTTGACGGTCCTGACTTTGACGGACATTTGGTTGACTTTGATGAGGCAATTATGAGATCTAAAACTTTTAATAAACAAGAACAGCAAGCAAAAGAAGAGCATATTTGCAAAAGATTTGGAGGCGCTTTGTAATGCCTAATATGTCAAATGAAAGAGTTAAAATGCCTCAGCAAGAGCCTGACAAAAGAAACAAAAACTTTGATGAAGTAGCTCTTGGGTATGATGAAAAAATGGCAATTGAAGAGGCTGAACGTTGTCTTAACTGCAAAAACAAGCCTTGTATGAATGGGTGCCCTGTAAATGTTAAAATCCCTGAATTCATCGATCTTGTGAAAAAAGGAGATTTTGAAGGGGCATATTATAAAATAAAAGAAACAAGTTCGCTTCCTGCTGTTTGCGGAAGAGTTTGTCCTCAGGAGTCGCAGTGTGAGAAATATTGCGTAAGAGGAATAAAGGGCGAAAGTGTTGCAATCGGAAGATTGGAACGATTTGCTGCAGATTATTTTATGCAAAACTGCAAAGAAAAACAGCTCAAAATAGAAAAAAACGGCAAAAAAGTCGCAGTTATAGGCGCGGGTCCAGCTTCGCTTGCGTGTGCAGGTGATCTTGCAAAGGCGGGCTTCGATGTTACAATTTTTGAAGCATTTCACAAGGCTGGCGGTGTTTTGGTTTATGGTATTCCTGAATTTCGTTTACCCAAAAATATCGTTCAGGCAGAAATAGATAAATTGAAAGATTTGGATGTAAAAATAGAGCTTGATACTGTCGTAGGTAAAACCATCGAGGTTTCAGAACTTTTTGAAGCTGGCTTTGAGGCGGTGTTTATCGGCACAGGTGCAGGACTTCCGTCATTTATGAAAATAAAGGGCGAAAGCTTTAACGGTGTTTATTCTGCAAACGAGTTTTTAACTCGAGTAAATCTTATGAAAGCTTATAAATTCCCTGAGTACGACACTCCTGTTTATTTAGGGAAAAACGTTGCGGTGGTAGGCGGCGGAAATGTTGCTATGGACGCAGCGCGTTGTGCAAAACGTCTGGGTGCTGAGAATGTGTATATAATTTACAGACGCGGTGAAGACGAAATGCCTGCAAGAAAAGAAGAAATTGAGCATGCAAAAGAAGAAAATATTTTATTTAATCTTCTTACAAACCCAGTTGAAATCATTGGTGATGAAAACGGATGGGTAAAAGCAATTAAATGTGTTAAAATGGAATTGGGTGAGCCTGATAAATCAGGCAGAAGAAGACCTGTAGCAATAAAAGATTCTGAGTTTGAAATTGAGCTTGAAAATGTGATTATTGCAATTGGTCAGACCCCCAATCCTTTGATAAAACAAACCACGAAGGGTCTTGAAACTTATGAGTGGGGCGGAATAATAGCTGACGAAACGGGAAAAACTTCAATCCCGGGCGTTTATGCCGGCGGCGATGCGGTAACAGGTGCTGCCACAGTTATACTTGCAATGGGTGCAGGCAAAAAAGCGGCAAAGGCTATTATGGAGTATTTAAGTGAAAAAAATTAATTTTGCTTTTTTAGCAAAGAAAAGGAGATGTGTCAAATGGCATTAAAAAACGAATACTTAAAAAGAGTATTTGAACAGGTGCAGGCAAGAGACAAAAATGAACCTGAATTTCTTCAAACAGTAGAAGAAGTTTTTGAATCATTAGAGCCTGTTATGGAAAAACATCCTGAGTATGAAAAAGCAGGACTTATGGAAAGAATTGTAGAACCTGAAAGATCAATCACATTCAGAGTTCCATGGGTTGACGACAATGGTGTTGCCCATACAAACAGAGGTTTTAGAGTGCAGTTTAACAGTGCAATCGGTCCTTACAAAGGTGGTTTAAGACTTCATCCATCAGTTAACCTCAGCATTATGAAATTCTTAGGTTTTGAACAGACATTTAAAAACTCTTTAACAGGTCTTCCTATCGGTGGCGGTAAGGGTGGTTCTGACTTTGACCCAAGAGGTAAGAGTGATGCAGAAATCATGAGATTCTGCCAGAGCTTTATGACAGAGCTTTACAGACATATCGGTCCTGACGTTGACGTTCCTGCAGGTGATATCGGTGTTGGTGCAAGAGAAATCGGTTTCTTCTACGGCCAGTACAAGAGAATTAAAGGATGCTGGGAAAACGGCGTTTTAACAGGTAAAGGTATTCCTTACGGCGGTTCATTAATCAGACCTGAAGCTACAGGCTTTGGTGCTACATATTATGCAAACGAAGTATTAAAACATTTTGGTGAAACATTTGAAGGCAAAACAGTTGCAGTTTCAGGCTTCGGTAACGTTGCTTGGGGTGTTTGCCAGAAAGTTGCAGAACTCGGCGGTAAGGTTGTTACAATCTCAGGTCCTGATGGTTATGTTTACGATCCTGAAGGTGTTACAACTAAAGAAAAATTCGACTATATGCTTGAAATGAGAAGTTCAGGCAGAGATCGTGCTCAGGATTATGCTGAAAAATTTGGTTGCGAATTCCACGCGAAAGAAAAACCATGGGGCGTTAAGGTTGATATTTGTATGCCTTGCGCAACACAGAACGAAGTTGGAACTGCAGAAGCAGAAAAAATTATTGCTAACGGCGTAAAATATTACATCGAAGTTGCTAACATGCCTACAACAGCTGATGCAATGGCTCTTATCAGAGGCAAAGGCTTGGTTGTTGGACCTTCAAAGGCTGTTAATGCCGGCGGTGTTGCAGTTTCAGCTCTTGAAATGAGCCAGAACTCAATGAGATACAGCTGGACAGCTGAAGAAGTTGATGAAAAACTTAAAGCTATTATGGTTAACATTCACAACGTTTCTATGGAAACAGCTGAAGAATATGGTCTTGGATACGACCTTGTTGCAGGCGCAAACATTGCGGGCTTCAAGAAAGTTGCAGAGGCTATGATGGCATTTGGTATCATCTAAATTAAAAATTAAACCGCACTCGTAATGAGTGCGGTTTTTTGTATACAACTACAAGAAAATATTCATAATAATATTCAGAGGTGAATAACTTGAAAAAAATTTTTGTGGTTGTTTTAATTTGTATATTACTTTCCTCTTGTTCGGATAACACAAGGTATAAGGGCGATACAAAAATGGTAAAAGCGGACAAATTAAATGTCCGCTTTTTATTAATTGCTTTTATACATATTACAAATTTCTTCAGTTTTGCCTATAGCTTTGCATTTGCCTTTTTCAAGCCAAAACATATTTGCTGTTGAAAAATGGTGTAATGTGTGATAAAATAACTAAGAGGTGGTTTGGGTGAAAGGTATAATTTTAGCAGGCGGCGCAGGAACAAGACTTTATCCTGCAACACTTGCGTGCTCAAAACAAATGCTTTGTGTTTATGACAAGCCTATGATTTATTATCCAATGTCAACATTAATGCTTGCAGGCATAAAAGACATTTTAATTATTTCAACTCCAACCGATATTGGCGGTTTTGAAAGACTGTTTGGTGATGGAAATCATTTAGGACTTAATATTTCTTATGCGGTGCAAAAAGAGCCTAAAGGTCTTGCTGAAGCTTTTGTAATAGGCGAGGAATTTATAGGCAATGACAGTGTTTGTCTTGTTTTGGGTGATAATATCTTTTATGGTTACGGATTTTCTGAAAGACTTGAGAGAAGTGCGGCTTTAAAAGAGGGCGGCATAATTTTCGGTTATCACGTATCAAATCCGAAAGATTTTGGTGTTGTTGAGTTTGATGAAAATAATAACGTAATTTCTATCGAGGAAAAGCCTGAAAATCCAAAGTCAAATTATGCAGTTCCTGGGCTTTATTTTTATGATAATCAGGTAGTGGAAATTGCAAAGAATATCAAACCTTCAAAAAGAGGCGAACTTGAGATTACAGATGTTAATATGGAGTATTTAAACAGAGGAAACCTTAAAGTAGAGCTTATGGGCAGAGGTATGGCATGGCTTGATACGGGAACACATAAAGCGATGCTTGCAGCATCAAACTTTGTAGAAACTGTGCAGACAAGACAAGGACTTTTTATTGCGGCTTTAGAAGAAATTGCATACAAAAAAGGCTTTATAGATAAAGAGCAGCTTTTGAAACTGGCAGAGCCATTATATAAAACTGACTACGGAGTATATTTAAAAGGAATTGCAAACAGATGAAAATTTTAATTACAGGTGCAAAGGGTCAGCTTGGTACACAGCTTGTTAAAATAATAAAGGCAAAAAAATCTGAAATTGGAGAAATCCCAAGCATTTATGATGACGCAGAAATTATACAGTGTGACGTTGATGTGCTTGACATTACAAACAAAGATGAAGTTTTAAATTTCGGAGAGTTTGATATAATATTTAACTGTGCTGCTTACACAAATGTAAATAAGTGCGAAGATGAAGAGGAGTTTGCTTATAAAATAAATGCAACAGGTGCTGAAAATCTTGCGCTTTTAGCAAACAGAACAGGTGCAAAACTGGTACATATTTCAACAGATTATGTGTTTGATGGTCAAAAGGAAGGCGTCTACTTTGAAGATGATGAGTGCGGTCCTGTTAGTGCATACGGAAGAACCAAAAGAGCTGGAGAAGAAAAAATAATTGAATCTTGTGATAAATACTTTATTGTAAGAACTGCGTGGCTTTATGGTTATTATGGCAATAATTTCGTTAAAACTATAAGAAAAATAGCATTAGAAAATAAAAGTATAAAAGTAGTTGCAGATCAGTTTGGAAATCCTACAAACTGCAATGATTTAGCTCATCATATGCTTTTGCTTGGCGCAAGTGATAAGTATGGAATATACCACTGCACAGGTAAAGGCACTTGTTCGTGGCATGATTTTGCAACAGAAATTGTAAAGGTGTTCGGAATTTTTTGTGAGGTTAAAAAATGTACTACAGAAGAATATCCTACACCTGCAAAAAGACCGAAAAACTCTGCACTTTCACATAAGAACTTAGAAAATGCAGTGGGAGATTATATGCGTGACTGGAGAGAGGCGCTTTTGTGTTTTGCTCAGAATGTTGATAAGGAGAACTTATGATGAGTAATTTTACATTTGAAAAAACTCCCATAGAGGGACTTGTTGTTATAACACCAAAGGTTTTTGGTGATGACAGGGGATATTTTATGGAAACCTACCGGGAAAAAGAATTTATCGAAGGCGGTGTATTCGCAAAATTTGTTCAGGATAATCAATCGAAATCAAAAAAAGGTGTTTTAAGAGGACTTCATTTTCAAAAAAACAATCCTCAGGGCAAACTTGTAAGAGTTTTAGAGGGTGCTGTTTACGATGTTGCGGTTGACATAAGAAAAGACTCAAAAACTTACGGCAAGTGGTATGGTGTTTTGCTTTCTGAAGAAAACAAAAAGCAGTTTTATGTGCCTGAAGGGTTTGCTCATGGATTTTTGGTGGTATCAGAAAGTGCAACCTTTGCGTACAAATGCACAAATTATTATGACCCAACCGATGAGGGTGCGATAATTTATAACGACCCAACACTTAACATCAACTGGAACGAATATTACGACGGTGAGTTTATCTTGAGTGAAAAAGATTTAAAAAACGGATTGTTCAGTGATTTATAAATAAAAGCGGACCTTATGGTCCGCTTTTGCTGTTTACATTATTGATGAGTCTATGCAGTCAAATTTATTTAAAAATTCTTTTATAAATGAAATCATTTTGTTCATAGCCTCGGTTGTGTTACCCTGAATATCAAGAGGCATTAATGGCTCGTGAAGTGAAAGTCTTAATAAGAACCAACCATTTTCCACATTTACTCTTACACCTTCGTAATTTGGTGTTTCAAGAGAAAATCCATCAGTTTTTTCTGTTTCTTTTTTAAGCTCTTTCAGGATTTTTTCGCCGTCAGGCTTAAAGTCTTTATTTAAAAGGTTTAAACGATAGCCTGTTTCAAACTGTGGGTCTTTTAATTCAGAAATTAAGTCTGTTAGATTTTTGCCTTCTTTTTTCATTAATACTGCTTTTATCAAAAGGCGTGTTACTAAGTATGCGCCGTCATCTAAGAAATAATTTTCTTTTAATGCGGCGTGCCCGCTTGTTTCAATTGCAAGTGGAGCATAAATGCCTTCGCTTTCAAGCCTGATTGCCTCGTTTATAACATTTTTGTATCCGCGTCTGAATCTGTGATGAGTGCCGCCTAAAGTGTTTTCAATAAAGCTTTTAAGCTCTGCACTTGTAACAGAGTCGGTTACTATTGTACCCTTTTTTTCTTCCATCAAAACTGCTGAAATAAGTGCTATAAGTCTGTTTTTGTTAATTTCATTGCCGTTTTGGTCAACTATTGCTGCACGGTCAACATCTGTGTCAAAAATAATTCCAAGGTCTGATTTTGATTCTAAAACCGCATCTGAGATTGCTTTCATAGCTTCTTTGTTTTCGGGGTTTGGGATGTGATTGGGGAATGTGCCGTCAGGTTCTAAATATTTACTTCCTTTCGTGTCTGCACCTAAGTCCGCTAACATTTTTGCATAAAATCCGCCGCTTCCGTTGCCTGCATCAACTGCAATTTTCATGCCGTCAAAGGGCTTATCTGAATTTGTGTCTTTTTTGATTTTTTGCGCAATGTCGCTTGAATATTTTTCAAGGTAGTTAACTTTTTTAACTGAGCCTTGTTTTGATAAATCAAACTCATTTTTTTCTGCGTATTCTAAAATTTTTGTAATATCGCTACCTTCAAACCCGCCATCTTTCGTGAAAAATTTAAGCCCGTTTCTATTAAAGGGAAGATGGCTTGCAGTAAGCATAACAGATGCATCTGCATTATAACTTTCGTCTACGGTTATCATAAACATTGCAGGTGTGGTTGAAAGAGAGCAGTCGATTACATCAACGCCGCTTTTTAAAAATGCGTCTATGCAACATTCTTTAAGTCTTGGAGCAGAAATTCTGCTGTCGTGGCCTATTGCGATTGTAATATCGTTCTTGCCGAGTTTTTCTTTTGCATATTTTGCAAATCCTGCGGCAATGCTAAAAACCACATCGTCTGTTAAATTTATATGTAATCCTTGGACACCTTCGGATGCAATACCTCTTATGTCGCTTCCGTTTTTAAGGCAAAGCCATTTTTCTGATAAATTCATATTTTAAAGCCTCCGTTTCTTAAAATATTTTATCATAATTTATTCGAAAGTTCAATATTAAAAGAAAAATATATAAATCACTTGAAAAAGTGATAAAATAGGTGTATAATATATGAGTTAATAAGAAAATAAATTTAACATTTACATAGGAGGTATTTTTATGAGCACATTTTTAGAGAGAATTAAAGAGCGTGCAAAAGCAGAAAAAAAGACTATCGTTCTTCCAGAGTCAATGGACAGAAGAACATTTGAAGCGGCAGAAACTATTTTAAAAGAGGATATTGCGAATATCATTATTATCGGCACAGATGAAGAAGTAGCTGAAAACAGTAAAGGTCTTGATATTTCAAAAGCAACAATTATCAACCCATTTACTTATGAAAAAACAGAAGAATATTTAAACCTTTTTGTTGAATTAAGAAAATCAAAAGGCCTTACATACGAAGAAGCTAAAAAGACAGCGCTTTCAGATTATATGTACTATGCTTGCTTAATGGTTAAAGCGGGCGATGCAGACGGCGTAGTTTCAGGTGCTTGCCATTCAACAGCAAACACACTTCGCCCAAGTCTTCAGATTATCAAGACAAAACCAGGAATTAAGCTTGTTTCAGCTTTCTTCTTGATGGTTGTTCCAAACTGTGAATATGGCGCAGACGGTGTGTTTGTGTTTGCAGACTCAGGTTTAGAGCAGAATCCTGATCCTGAAAAACTTGCTGCTATTGCACAGTGCTCAGCTGAAAGCTTTGAACTTTTAACAGAAAAGCCAGCGTATGTTGCAATGCTTTCACACTCAACAAAGGGCAGCGCAAAGCATGCAGATGTTGATAAAGTAGTTGAAGCTACAAGAATTGTTAAAGAAAACGCACCTGAGCTTAACGTTGACGGAGAACTTCAGCTTGATGCTGCTATTGTTCCGTCAGTTGGAGAGTCAAAAGCTCCGGGTTCAACAGTTGCAGGTAAAGCTAACGTGTTGGTATTCCCTGACCTTGATGCTGGCAATATTGGTTACAAACTCGTTCAGAGATTGGCTAAAGCTGAAGCATACGGCCCTGTTACTCAGGGTATTGCCATGCCGATTAATGACCTTTCAAGAGGTTGCTCAGCAGAAGATATTGTTGGCGTTGTTGCAATTACTTGTGTTCAGGCACAGGCAAAATAATTTTTGAAAGAAGGATTAATATGAAAATTTTAGTTATTAATGCAGGAAGCTCATCACTTAAGTATCAGCTTATTGATATGAATTCAAATAATGTAATGGCTAAAGGCCTTTGCGAAAGAATAGGGATTGAAGGTTCACTTTTAACTCATCAGGCAAACGGCGAAAAATATCCTATCGAAATCGTTATGAAAGACCACAGCGATGCAATTAATGCAGTTATCGCAGCTTTACTTGATAAACAGCATGGTGTTATTGCTGATATGAGCGAAATTACCGCAGTTGGTCACAGAGTTGTTCACGGTGGTGAAGAATTCAGCGGTTCTGTTATTATTACAGAGGCAGTTAAAAAGGCGTTGGAAGCTTGCATTGAACTTGCTCCGCTCCACAACCCTCCAAACCTTACAGGAATCGCAGCTTGTGAAAAAGCAATGCCTGGTGTTCCTCAGGTAGCAGTTTTTGATACAGCATTCCATCAGACAATGCCTGCATCATCATACCTTTATCCACTTCCTTATGAATACTACGAAAAGTATAAGGTAAGAAGATATGGTTTCCACGGAACATCACATAAGTATGTTACACAGCGTGCAGCTGCTATGCTTGGTAAAAAGGCAGAAGATCTTAAAATTATTACTTGCCACCTTGGTAATGGTTCTTCAATTACCGCTGTAAACGGCGGAAAAAGTATGGATACAACAATGGGCTTTACTCCGCTTGCAGGTACTTTGATGGGTACAAGATGCGGTGATATTGACCCTGCAATTGTAACTTATATCATTAACAAAGAGGGCAAAACTGCTGAGGAAGTAGATGCTCTTATGAATAAAAAATCAGGTATTTTCGGCGTGTCAGGTGTATCAAGCGACTTCAGAGATGTAGCTGCTGCAGCTGACGAAGGTAACAAGAGAGCAGAAGTTGGACTTTCTATGTTCTACTATGAAATCAAAAAGTTCATTGGCGCTTACGCTGCTGCAATGAACGGCGTTGATGCAATTGTATTTACTGCAGGTATCGGCGAAAATGACAAGACATTAAGAAAAGAAGTTACATCAGGTCTTTCTTTCTTAGGTGTTGCAATTGATGATGAAAAGAACTCAAAGCGCGGAGAGGAATTGGATATTTCTGCTTGTGGTGCAAAAGTTAAAACATTGGTTATTCCGACAAACGAAGAACTTATGATTGCACTTGATACAAAAGAAATTGTTGAAAATCTTTAAAAATTTGTCTTGACAAATGACGAAAAATCTTGTATAATAGCTTGTACTGTGTGTATTGGAGGTATAGGATTTGCTTCTAGACATTTCAAATGTACTTAAAAGCAGCATGGAAAAGCTTGTTTTTGAAAATGAGGTGGACGTAAGCGACGCCGATTTTTCAGAGTTTGATGCTTTCTTTTCAGAAAATGTTAAAGTTTCAGGTCATGTTAAAAATGTCGTTGGAGTGGTTGAACTTTCGGCACACGTTGATTGCAACTATAACACAAATTGTTCAAGATGCGGCAGCGAACTTATAAAAAGTTTTTCTTTTGATTTTGAACAGACTTATGTTAAACAAGAAACTGCCGAGGCTGAAGATGCTCTTACCTTAGAAGGTAAAACTATTGACTTAAAAGACATTGTTTGTAAAAATATTGTCTTACATCTTCCGCTCAAACAGTTGTGTAAAGAAGATTGCAAAGGAATTTGTCAACAATGCGGAACAAATCTCAATGAAAAAGAATGCGATTGCGTTGAGGAGTATTTTAACCCGCAATTTGAAATATTAAAAGGATTATTTGATTGACATCATATAAGGATGTTTATGAGGAGGTGTAAAAATGGCAGTTCCAAAGAGAAAGGTATCTAAAGCAAGAAGAGATAAGAGAAGAGCTAATTGGAAATTGGCAGTACCGGGCATGATCGCTTGTCCTCAGTGCGGAGCACTCGTTATGTCGCACAGACTCTGCCCTAAATGCGGTTATTACAAGGGAAGAGAAGTAATTAAAGTAGAAGCGTAAAAAATCAAGGCTACCCCGTACCTCTTATTAAGGTACGGGGCTTTATCTTTTTCTTGACATTAAACGTATTTTATTGGATAATATAGGTATAGATATTAAAAAAGTTAGGAATTAAAAATGACTAAAATAACTTATGTTCAGCCAGACTCAATTGCATATGATGCAGGAATTGAGGAAGGGGACTTCCTGGTTGAATTAAACGGGAAAAAAGTATGCGATATATTAGAATATAAATTCATTACTGCTGATGTTAATTATAATATTACAATAAAAAAGAAAGACGGCAGTTTTGAAGTTATAGAAATTGTAAATGAGTACGCAGAGGATTTGGGCTTGGAATTTGAAGATGCACTTTTATCTAAGGCAAAGTCTTGTGCCAATAAATGTGTTTTTTGCTTTATTGACCAGATGCCAAAAGGTATGCGTGAAACTCTTTATTTTAAAGATGATGATTCTAGACTTTCATTTTTACAGGGCAATTATATAACTATGACAAATTTGTCGGATAAAGATTTAAAAAGAATTACCGATATAAAAATGTCGCCCGTTAATATTTCAGTGCATTGTACCGATGGTAAAACAAGGAAGTTTATGCTTGGTAACAAAAGGGCTGACAGACTGCTTGACCAGATGAAAAAGCTAAACGATGCAGGAATTTTAATGAATTGCCAGATTGTGTTGTGCCCGGGGATTAATGACGGCGAAGTTTTGGACAAAACACTTTCGGACTTATCCGGATTTTCAAACGTTTACAGCACCTCAATTGTTCCGGTTGGAATTACAAAACACCGAAAAGGATTGTATCCGCTTACGCCTTTTGATAAAGAAAAAAGCTTAAAAGTGATTGAACAGGTGAGTGCGTGGCAGGAAAAATTCATAAAAGAAAATGGTTGTGTTAAAGTATATTTAGCTGATGAATTTTATATTATGGCGGAAAAAGAGTTTCCACCGTATGAACACTACGAGGATTTTCCTCAGCTTGAAAATGGTGTTGGAATGGCACGCCTTACCATTGATGATTTTTCAGATGCCTTGCAGGAAGTGCAAGATACAGTTTATAAAAAAGTAAGTTTAGTTACGGGCAAAATAAGTGAGAAACTTATAAAAGGTCTGGTTTCAAGACTCGACGGAATTGATGCAAAGGTTTTTGCAATAGAAAATAAATTTTTTGGACCTTTAATAACGGTATCGGGGCTTGTTACGGGCGGGGATATAATAAATCAGCTTAAAGGTAAAGAACTTGGAGATTATTTATTTATTCCTGTTAATATGCTACGCGCGGACACAGATGTGTTTTTAGATGATATTACAGTTCCTGATATAGAAAAAGAACTTGGTGTTAAGGTAGTAGTTATAAATGACGCAAGAGAACTTGCACTTAAACTTAAAGGCGAAATCTGACAGAAAGGAATGATATTTTATGAAACCTGTTGTTGCAATAGTAGGAAGACCTAATGTAGGTAAAAGTCTTCTTTTTAATAAACTTGCAGGGCACAGAATATCTATTGTAGAAGACACTCCTGGAGTTACCCGCGACAGAATTTATGCTGATTGCGAGTGGCTTTCACATAAATTTACAATTATTGATACAGGTGGTATTGAACCAAAAAGCGACGATATAATATTATCTCAGATGAGAATGCAAGCCGAAATTGCAATTGAAACTGCTGACGTTATTATGTTTGTGGTTGATGTTAAATGCGGACTTACTGCAACCGACCATGAGATAGGAACAATGCTCAGAAAGTCTGAAAAGCCTGTCGTTTTGGTTTGTAATAAGGCGGACAACGGTGGTGAAATGCCAATGGAAGCTTATGAGTTTTACAATTTGGGGCTGGGTGACCCAATGTGTATTTCAGCAATCA
The DNA here is from genome assembly GCA_045589295.1 of Clostridia bacterium. Classification (GTDB taxonomy): domain Bacteria; phylum Bacillota; class Clostridia; order RGIG6154; family RGIG6154; genus RGIG2094. The sequence goes on along the minus strand of JAZNOU010000015.1, from coordinate 5,499 downwards.
ACGGCCTTGGTATGGGTGATATGCTTGACGAGGTTGTAAAGCATTTTCCTGAAAGTGCTTTGCAAGATGATGATGAAGATGTTATAAGAATCGCTGTTACAGGAAGACCAAATGCAGGTAAATCCTCTTTGGTTAACAGAATTTTAGGTGATAACAGAGTTATTGTAAGCAACATTCCTGGAACTACCAGAGATGCTATTGACGTTGAATTTGAAAAAGATGGACAAAAATATATCTTTACAGATACTGCAGGGCTTCGAAAAAGAGGAAAAATTGATGAAAATATTGAGCGTTACAGTTCTGTGAGAAGTTTACTTGCAGTTGACAGAAGTGACGTTGTTGTTATAATGATTGACCCGACAGAGGGCGTTACAGAACAAGATACAAAAATTGCAGGCTATGCCCACGACCAGGGTAAAGCTATGATTGTTGTTGTAAACAAGTGGGATTTGGTTGAAAAAGAAACAAATACAATGAAAGAGTTTGAACTTAAAGTCAAGGAAGGTTTTAACTTTATGCTCTATGCTCCTATTTTGTTTATGTCTGCAAAAACAGGCTCAAGAGTTGATAAGATTTTTGAAACAATTCAGTACGTTAATGAACAAAATTGTATGAGAATACAAACAGGCGTGCTAAATGATGTTTTAAATCAGGCGATTTTAAAAGTTCAGCCACCGTCAGATAAGGGGAAACGATTGAAAATTCTTTATATGACACAGGTTGCGGTTAAACCCCCAACATTTGTGGTTTTTGTCAATGATGTGGAACTTGCACACTTTTCTTATATCCGTTACCTTGAAAATCAGATAAGAGAAGCGTTTGGGTTAAAAGGAACACCTCTTAAATTCTTGGTGCGTGAAAAAACACGTGATAAATAAGTGAGGGATTTGTATGCTGATTTTTAAAATTGTGTTAATTATAATAATAGGTTATCTTATTGGTAGCATAAGCAGTGCAATCACAATGGGCAAAATTTATGGGATTGACATTAAAAAAGTTGGAAGCGGAAATGCAGGAGCTACAAATGTTGCGAGATGCATAGGCAAATGGCAGGGCGTTGCAGTATTTTTGTTTGACTTTTTTAAAGGTGCAATAGCTGTATGGATTTCAACTTTAATTTTAAAGGAATACGCGGTCCTTTCAGGGCTTTTTGCCATACTTGGACATAATTTCCCAATTTATTATGGGTTTAAAGGCGGCAAAGGGGTATCAACAACCTTTGGGATACTTCTTGCAATTGATTATCGCATAGGCATTATAATAGGTGCGGCGGTTTTGATTCTTTTATTTACTACAAAGATTATGTCCTTAAGTAATCTTATCTGCTTTGCGTTTTTGCCGCTTACAACATATTTTTTAAATAGCGGTGAGGGCAATATAAATGTTTACATCACTGCAGCTTTTACGTTGTTAATGTATTATACTCACAGAAGTAATATAAAACGTTTGTTAAACGGTACAGAAAATACATTTGGCAAAAAGAAAAAGGGGGAGGCAAAATGAGAATATCAGTTCTCGGTTCAGGTACATGGGGAACAGCCCTTGGCATGCTTTTGGATAAAAAAGGTTATGATGTTACATTGTGGTCTTTCTTTGAAGAAGAAATAAAAGAAATTGCACAAAAAAGAGAACATAAGTTTTTGCCTGGTATAAAAGTCAGCGAAACAATAAAATTGACAAGTGACTTAGACGAAGCGGTAAATGCTGATATGCTTGTTCTGGCGGTGCCGTCACATGTAGTAAAATCTACATGTAAAAGTCTTAAAAAATATGAAAATCTGCCACTGATAATAAATGTTGCAAAAGGATTTGATGAAGAAACAAACCAAAGACTTTCGGTTACTATAAAAAATGAACTTGGAAAAGACTGCGTTGTCTTATCTGGTCCTACTCATGCTGAGGAAGTCGCAGTAGGGATCCCAACTACAATAGTTGCAGCAGCAGAAGATATAAATGCTGCAAAATTGGTCCAGGAGACGTTTGGGTGTGAAACTTTAAGAGTGTATACCAACACCGACGTAGTAGGAGTTGAGGTTTGCGGTGCACTTAAAAACGTTATCGCACTATGCGCAGGAATTACTGACGGAAGCGGCTATGGTGATAATACAAAAGCAGCACTTATGACAAGAGGAATAAAAGAAATCGCAAGATTAGGTATTAAAATGGGCGGTAAGGCAGAAACGTTTACAGGACTAACGGGTATAGGTGATTTAATTGTTACATGTACAAGTATGCATTCAAGAAACCGCCGTGCTGGAATTTTAATAGGACAAGGCAAATCGTTAGATGAGGCTATTTCAGAGATAGGCATGGTGGTTGAAGGAGTAAAAAGCTGTGTTTGTGCAAAAAAACTCGCGGATGAATATGATGTTGAAATGCCGATAGTTCAAACTGCATACGAGGTTCTATTTGGTGGAATATCACCGGAAGTGGCAGTTAAAAAGCTGATGAACAGAGAATTTAAAAGCGAATAAAGACGGGATTACCCGTCTTTTTTTAATATTTTGAGCAAAACACTTTAAAAACTAGCGAAAACGGGCAAAAACGAAAGGAATTAGTGATAAGATTTAATTTTTTAACCTTTACTGACTAAAATAGAGGGTTGAAAGTTAAAATAAAAGGAGTATAATTATAGTCAAAGATAGTCAAAGTCAAAAAGGGGTACAATATGAAAATAAGCGATATCATAGAACAGTTTATAAAAGAAATGTTAGAAGAAGAACAAGGTACGGCGCGTTTTCAAAGGTCAGAGCTTGCAAGCAGATTTAACTGCGTGCCGTCACAAATTAACTATGTCATAAACTCAAGATTTACATCCAATCACGGCTATATGGTAGAAAGTCATCGGGGTGGCGGAGGAAGTATAAAAATTACAAGAATTCCAATGGATAGGACAGGGTACTTGATGCATATAGTTTTATCACTTGGTAATTCAATTGGTCAAAGCGCTGCGCTTACATTTATAAATAACTTTTTGGATTACAATGCGGTAGATTTAAAGCAGGCAAAATTAATGTCAGCAGCAGTGTCTGATAAGGCGCTGTCGACTGTTTGTCAACCCGAAAAAGATAAGGTAAGGGCTGATATATTGAAAAATATGATAATAAGTATAATGGGATAGGAGGCAAAAGGTATGATTTGTCAGATATGCGGGAAGAATTTAGCTAACATCCATTTTAAGACTATAATAAACGGAGTTGCAAGAGAAACCTATATGTGCAGTGAATGTGCTGCAAAAAGAGGAGCAAATGACAGTGGAGGAGGTAATTTTATGCCGTTTTTCGACAATAAGTTTTCAGACAAGGCAGAAAATGTTTTAAGAAACGCTTCAGGCGCGGCGACAAGATGGGGACACCGTTATGTTGGAACAGAACATATTTTATATGCACTTTCCCTTGATGATGAAAGCGTAGCAGGAGCAGTTTTGGCAGACAATGAAATAACAAAAGAGAAAATAGCACAAAAAATTTCAGATATTGTTGGAATGGCGCCGTCATCACAGGGGGTAATGGGATTTACACCAAGAGTAAAAAGAATCATAGAATTAAGCTATGCTGAAGCTCGCAGATTCGGGCATAGTTATATAGGTACAGAGCATATATTGATGGCACTTTTAAGAGAGGGCGAAAGCGTTGCTACAAGAATAATTTCCGAGCTTTCAGGAGACCGACAAAAGCTTTATAACGAAACTGTTAGAAATATTGGTGGAAATTTTGAAGAGGATGAAATGGATACACCTGCAGAACCCATTCATTCTCCAGGAAAGAAAACGCCATCACTTGACGAGTTTGGAAGAGATTTAACCAAAATGGCGGGGGAAGGAAAATTTGACCCTGTAATCGGAAGAGATAAAGAAATTGAAAGAGTAATTCAGATTTTGTCTAGAAGAACAAAAAACAATCCGTGCTTAATTGGTGAACCCGGTGTTGGTAAAACTGCAATTGCAGAGGGCTTGGCACAAAAAATCCATTCTGGAAAAGTCCCTGAAATTTTGAAAAACAAAAGAGTAGTATCGCTTGATTTATCGTCAATGATAGCGGGCGCAAAATACAGAGGCGAATTTGAAGACCGCCTGAAAAAATGCATGACAGAAATAAAAAATGACGGCAATATCATTATTTTTATTGACGAAATTCACACAATAATCGGAGCAGGGGCGGCTGAGGGCGCAATCGATGCATCAAATATCTTAAAGCCGTCGCTTGCACGTGGCGAGATACAGATAATCGGTGCAACCACAATTGACGAATACAGAAAACACGTTGAAAAAGATGCGGCGCTTGAAAGAAGATTTCAGCCTGTAACGGTGGGTGAGCCAACAGTAGACCAGACAGTGATGATTTTAATGGGATTGCGTGATAAGTATGAGGCGCATCACAAGGTGGAAATCACTGATGGAGCAATAATTGCAGCGGCAAAGCTTTCAGCAAGATATATAACTGACAGATTTTTGCCCGATAAAGCAATTGACTTGGTAGATGAGGCGGCGTCGAAAGTAAAACTAGAGACATGTACCGCACCTGATGATATTTCGGATTTAAAAGATGAGGTGCAAAAGCTTAAGAATGAAAAAGAAGCCGCAATTTCAGCACAAGACTTTGAAAAAGCAGCATTGCTCAGAGATAAAGAAAAAGAAGTTGCTGACAAATTAAAGGAAAGAAAAGAAAACTGGCAGAAAGAAACTCAGATTAAAAAAATGCTTGTAACCGAAGAAGACATTGCGGGTGTAATTTCCAGCTGGACAGGAATTCCCGCATCAAGATTAAGCGAGACCGAAAGCGAAAGACTTTTAAAGCTGGAAGAAATTCTGCATCAGAGAGTGGTAGGCCAGCATGATGCGGTGCAGGCAATCGCAAAGGCTGTAAAAAGAGGAAGAACAGGTTTAAAAGACCCAAAACGTCCTATAGGCTCGTTTATATTCTCAGGTCCTACAGGTGTTGGTAAAACTGAGCTATGCAAAGCGCTGGCTGAGGCGGTTTTTGGCGATGAAAATGTAGTTGTAAGAATTGATATGTCAGAGTATATGGAAAAATACTCGGTATCACGCTTAGTAGGCTCGCCTCCTGGTTATGTTGGCTACGAGCAGGGTGGGCAATTAAGCGAAAAGGTGAGAAGAAACCCTTATTCTGTAGTTTTATTTGACGAAATTGAAAAAGCGCACCCCGATGTGTTTAATATTCTGCTGCAGATTTTGGATGACGGCAGAATCACTGACTCACAGGGCAGAACGGTTGATTTTAAAAACACCATCATCATTTTAACTTCCAACATCGGCTCGCAAGAGTTGTTAGAGGGTATCGGTGAGGACGGCGAACTTGCCGAGAGTACAAAAAAAGCAGTGCTTGCCGAACTCAAACACTACTTCAGACCGGAGTTGCTCAACCGTTTGGATGAAATCCTTTTCTTCAAACCGCTTACCAAAGAGAACCTCAACGGCATTATTGATATTATGATGGCGGAATTGGTCGCACGCTTAAACGAAAAAGGTATCACTTTAAG
>JAZNOU010000014.1:0-59133 GCA_045589295.1 Clostridia bacterium | reverse complement strand
TAAGCATTTTGAGGGATACAGTTCACTCCGGTGATAAGTTTTCTATCTGAATTTATATCAAAAGTTTTCTTCTCCTGAAGACAATAATTGATGAGTCCGCGCATTGCACTCGGGCTTTGTTTGGTTGAACGAATTGCAACTAATATTGCCATCATTGCCTCCTTTCAACTTCGCCAATACGCTCAGTTAATTTGTCAATCGCTTTGATAAATTCTTCGAAATTATACGATGAAAAAACCTTAGCATTAACCTTCTTTGTCAACTGATTAATGTTATTACCAATGCGCTTAAGCTCCAACAAAAACGGTTGCATATTGATGGGAATAAAGATAGGCGTTTCGAGAGAAAGTCTGACTATATAATCTGTAATACTGAGGCCTGCTTTTTTAGCACGCTTCTTTATATATTGCTTTTCTTTCTCCGTAACTCTTATCGTCAATGTCGTATTTCTTCTTCTGTTGTCTTTCATATAAATCTCTCCTAACTTAAAAATATAGTAAGTGGGTCCGGGCTTCTGCCCGAGAAAAAAGCGCCTTCAGGGAGGCGCTTCGCGGCAGGCAGACAGCCGGACGCTATGCTTGCCCCAGACCTAAGTCTAGGAAATTCTCAAATTCTCGACCCGAGAATTTTCAGGGATATTGGAACAAAAAAATAATTGATTTGCATTTCCCTATAAGAGAAGCCAATCAATTAATTCGTCGTCTTATTCAATTGCCTATAATATTCTTATCCAATAACCCTATGTTATTATTAACTTAGTATTATTTGTAGCCGTTTTTTACACCACCTAAGTCAAAAAACAACTACCATTTATTCAAGCACTTTATCAGTTAACCGATAGAGATTAGAGGTGGAACATCCATTGCTCTTTTTGCGATTTGCCTTGATTATGTAACCTGACTCAACCAACTTGGGTATCGTATTTTTAACAGTTGATAAACCAATACCTGTATCCTGATGTATAGTATCAAGAGAAGGAAAACAAGAGTTGTCATTACCTGACCTCATACAGAGGTAACATAGTATTTTAAATTCGTTTCCGCTGATACTTTTATCGGTGATAATTTTATTGAGTATAGTTGTGAATTTACCTTTTAATTTCATCATTTGAAAATCCTCCATTTCTCGAAATAAAAAAGTCGCATCCTTTTGATACGACTTAATAACTTATTAACTTAAAGCCTTTTTGAGCAAAAGAAAAAGTACAGCTATTTTTCAACAACTGTACTTATTTCTCTCTCAATCGGCTTCTTTCGTAAACATCCTTTTGAGAAACACCGTATATTGGTCTTCTTTTTACTTACACGATTCTTCTTGCTCCAACATATCTTGCGCCATAATAACCTGAAAATACATCAGAAATTACTACGCCTGTTGAAGAATTTCCGGCATGTACCATTTTGCCGTCACCCATATATATTCCAACGTGTCCTATTCCATACATTCCTCTGTAAGTAAACATTACGAGGTCTCCTGGTTGCAAATTGTCTTTAGAAACTGACACACCGTTTGAATTCTGACCGGCAGCTGTTCTGTTTAAAGAATATCCAAACTGCTTATAAATATAAGATGTAAATCCTGAACAGTCAAAAGCATTAGGTCCTGCTGCACCATAAACATATGGTTTGCCGATATACTTCTTTGCAAAGTCAACAACCTGTTCACCCTTTGACTTGGCAGTAGAAACAACCCCGTCAACACTTACATAATCACCACTTACAAATCCGCTTGCTTCATTGAAACTTATTTTATACCAGCCGTTTTCCTTTCCTAATATAGGAAAGCTTTGTCCTTTGTATGATGTGCCGATAACAGCAAAATCTGTTCCCGCGCCCTCTCTTACATTAACAACAGAGCCTGTGATTGTTGCAGTCATTCTTTCGCCTGCCATAACCGAGAAGTAGCCTAAGTTCATATACCCTATAAGACCATCTGCAGTTTCAACCTTTGCCCAGCCGTTTTCCTGAGAAATAACGCTGTATTCTGTTCCTTTAGCGCCAGTACCGATAACTGCTGAATCGGTGCTTGCACTCTCTCTTATATTAACTATTCCACCTGTAACGGTGCCTTTTCCTATGTAATCGTACGCAAATGCACTCATTGAAGAAACTGTCATAGTCGCAAGAACTGCACCTGCAACCAGAATCTTTTTGAGTGAAAATTTGTAACTCATCCAAAAATCCTTTCATAAGTTTTTTATCTTACGTTAATTATTATACAACAACAAGATAAATATGTCAAGGAATTTTAACATTTTTTGTAACATTTTTTTAACAATTTAAGAGAAAACGGCTATTTAAAGCCGTTTTTGTTTTTTTGTTTCTTTTTAAATTATTTCAAAGTTGGAATAAAATTCCCACAATTGCACCCATAATTATGTAATAAATAGGGTTCATTTTGGTTTTTAAGTTAAAAAATACAAAAACCAGGAATATACCAAGTTCTTTCAAATATAAGATGTCATTTATACCCGTGAAAGCATCATTTATAATACACATTTTAAAAAGGCTGCTCCACGCGGCAATAATCATTCCAGCAACAGCCGGTCTTATTCCGTAAAATGCATAATTTACAAACTTGTTATCTTTGAACTTTGCAAGGATTTTTGCAACAATCATAATAACAATAACAGATGGCATAATAAGGCCTATCGTTGCAATAAGCGCACCACACACCCCACCGGCGCTAAAACCCGCATATGTTGCCATATTAACTCCTATTGGCCCAGGGGTTGATTCTGCTACCGCTATCATATCTGTAAGCTCGCTTGGTGTAAACCAAGGGTATTTATTCGCAATTTCAAATAAAAAGGGAACTGTTGCAAGCCCTCCGCCTATAGCAAAAAGGCCCGTTTTAAAAAACTCAACAAACAAAATTAAGTATATCATTTACTTTCCCCCTTTTTAACGGTTTTGTAAACAACCCCCGCTAAAATACTTATCACAGTGATAAATGCCGCAGGAAATCCCAAAATCATTATTGTAAGAGTGAACAGCATAACAAGGAGTGTGAACACATCAACAACTCCTTTTTTTACAACGCTTATAATTGTCTTTACGATCATCGCCAAAACCGCAAGTCTTATACCTGAGAGTGCTGACTGCACAACCGGAATTTGATTAAAATTTGAAATAAGTGCCGCAATTAAAGTAATTATAACAATAGACGGAAAAACCATACCTGCAGTTGAGAATATTGCACCAATAAAACCTTTAGTTTTATATCCTACAAAAGTAGAAACATTAACAGCAATAACTCCCGGCGTTAACTGACCTATTGCATAATAATCTAAAATTTCCTCTTCTGTAACATAGTCATTTTTTTCGGCAAGCTCTCTTTTCATCATAGGGAGCATAGCATATCCACCACCGAAAGTAAAACTGCCTATTTTGGCAAACAGTAAAAATAATTTCAAAAGTTCTTTCATGATATTTCTCCTATGTTGTAAACACGTTTCGCGTTTTCAAGTGTTTTTTGCGCAACTTCTTCAAAAGTTACTCCTTTAAGTTCAGCTATCACTTCAGCCGTATATCTAACTTTTGCCGGGTTATTTCTTGTTCCTCTTTCAGGCTCAGGTGAAAGATAAGGGCAGTCAGTTTCAATCAAAAGATTTTCAAGCGGAACCCATTTTGCCGCTTCCTTTAAATTTTTTGCATTTTTAAATGTAACCGTTCCTGAAAACGATATATAATACCCCATTTTAACAAGAATCTTCGCCATTTCAAGACTTCCCGAATAACAGTGTATAATGGCCTTTTGAGGCTTATGCTGCATTAATATATCAAGCATATCCTTATGAGAATCCCTGTTATGAACAATGATTGGAAGACCAAGCTCATCTGCAAGCTTTATGTGTTTTATAAACGCATCTTTCTGAGTCTCTTTATCCGTCTCCTCATAAGAATAATCAAGCCCGCTTTCGCCTATTGCAACAATTTTTTTATTCTCTTTTACCATAGATCTGAACTTATCCATAAGGTCGTCTGTAACTGTTTTTGCATCATAAGGATGAACCCCAACCGAAGCATAAATAAAATCATATTTTGCTGACAAATTAACAGAATTAAGCGAAGTCTCGTAGTCTGCGCCAACATTTACCAAATACGAAACTCCGCTGTTTTTTAAACCATTTATAATTTCTTCGCGATCATCACAAAATTTGTCATCATCTAAATGTGCGTGTGAATCAAAAAGCATTCTTAATTTTTCCTTCCTGTAATTTCGCGTCTTTTTTTCTTCCTTTTTTCCTTCTTCAAAATCGCACTGTACCTTAAATATAAAAATACCGCCACCACAAGGAGTATAACAAAAAGAATATACGCATTAAGCTTTGTAAACAAAGTATTTTTTAAAATTGCAAAAAGATTAAAGTTTTCATTTTTCACTGCAACAAGGTTAGTTTCTGCTATAAAGTTTCCATCATAAAAGTAACGAACAGTTCCCATTTTTTCACCTTTTTTAACAGGCGCCCATTTACCCTCCTGTACAGAAATTTCACTTGTTATCAATTCCTTGTCATAGTCAATGGGAATGTATGCTTTAACCGCAGTATCAATGCACAAAACTGCGCTCCCGCTCCAGCAGCCCTTTACCTTAACCTCGGAAATAATTTCATTTTCCTGTGCAATGCTTACATTAATAAAACGGTTAAATCCCTCTTCATAAAGATTTATAACATCTTTGTAAACTGTCATATTCTGAGTATCGGGACTGTTCAAAACAACTGCTATCAGCTTTCTGTCATTTTTTTCAGCTATACCTAAAAAGCTTGAAGTATCTTTGCCAATATTGCTCATAAGTCCTTTTGCTGCACTGTAGGTATATGAGCTGAAGGTATATCTGCTGATAAGATGGTTTCTGCTTGAAAACATTCTGTCGCTACCGCCTGCATTTAGCGGAGGAAGATAGAATACATCTGTTGAAGTTATGTCTATTATGTCCTTTATATCGCAAACATATCTTGCAAAAGTTGCCAGATCTTTGGCGGTAGTCTTGCTTATGCCATCAGGATCATATCCAGATGGTGATGAAAAAACAGTGTCCGTCATACCTATTTTTTTTGCTTTTTTATTCATTTCATCGGTAAACTTTTCTATTGAACCGCTGTGCGCTATTGCAAGTTCGTTTGCGCTCGCATCAGAATATAAAAGCAACATATTTTGAAGGTGTTGCAAAACAGTAAGTCTGTATCCGTTTTTTACATATGCTATATTCCCAAAATTGTTGTTGAAAGAAAGCTCGTTCTTAAAGGTTAAAAGATCTGTTAACTGAAATTTTTCGCACGACAAAACAGCCGTCATAATTTTTGAAAAATCACCCGGTTTTACGTCTGTTGTGCAATTTTCCTGCACCAAAACTGCTCCATCATCTGCATTTATTAAGAGATACGTCGGTGCATGAATTGTTTTTATAGGTTTTGCTTGTACTGTACCTGCTGCCACTAAAAATGCTAGCAAAACCAACGCAAGTTTTTTAACCACTTTTACCTCCTTAATACGCATTTTTGTTTTTACCGAAAACTGTCATAAAAAGAATTTTAATATCAAATCCTATACTCCAGTTTTCTATGTAATAAATATCCTTTTTAATTCTTTCTTCAATAGATGTGTCACCGCGAAGGCCATTAACCTGTGCCCAACCCGTAATGCCGGGTTTTACACGGTGTTTTATCATATATTTTGGAATTTCTTCTCTAAACTGCTCCACATAACCAACCTGTTCAGGGCGCGGACCTATCAAACTCATTTGTCCCTTTAATACATTAAAAAGCTGAGGAAGTTCATCCAAATTGGTTTTTCTTAAAAACTCGCCCACTTTTGTGCGTCTTGGGTCGTCTTTTACTGTCCACCCATCAGTTGATGTCCCCACTTTCATACTTCTGAATTTGTAAATAGTAAATTTCTCTCCGCCAAAGCCTACTCTCTCTTGTTTAAACAAAATTTCACCCTCGCTTGAAAGCTTAACTGCTATTGCAATTACAAGCATAACAGGAGAAAGTAACACGCACAAAACAAGAGCTGTAAAAAAGTCAAATGCATTTTTAACGAACGAATAAAGCATATTGTCAAGCGGGATATATCTTGTATTTATAAGAGGTATACCGTCAATTTCATCGATCTGAGGCTTTGACGGAACATAATTTGTATAGCTTGGAATAATAGAAGATTTAACACCGCACTTTTCGCAAATAGCAAGAATTTTACCAAGACTTTCATACTCTTTTACATCAATGGCAATTACCACTTCGTCAATAATATTCTTCGTAAGCAAATCTTGTAGCAAAACAAAATCCGCCTTTTTTAAAACCTCAAAAATCTTATAACCCATCTCTTTGTGCTTTGAGATTGCCTTTATATATTTATCCGCGTAATCTGTATCACCTATTACCACAACATAGCGGACATTAAACCCTTTTTCTCTGAACATTTTAAGAATAAGCCTTAAAAATCCTCTCTGAATTGCAACGCACAAAGCACTCGAAAATGCAAAAATAACCACAAAACTACGTGCAAAGTCAGAAAGCTTTAAAATAAATATTCCGCCTACAATGATTAACCCTGTAACAAACGCACTTTTAAAGCAGTTATACCACTCATTTATAATGCTTGTCCTTCTGACCGAAGAGTACATTTTGAAAGCATACTGACATATAACAAACGCAGGTAGTGCGACGTACAAAAGTGCAATATATCTTTCAAAAGGAAGATGGGGAACGTCTGCAAAAAGCCCCGTACCAAACCTCACTGTCCACGAAACAAAAAATGAGAACACAACAAATAGGCAGTCCAATATTATTTTAACTGCATTAAGTATTATCGCATTTTGTCTAAGCATTTAATCAAACCTTCTTTAAAATTTTAACACCAATATCAACCAAAGCAGTAAATATGCCTTTTTTAAAATGTTTTTTATAATAAATACTCATACTGTCGTAAAAGGCTTCTTTCGCCTTTTTGCTCCTTTTTCCGACAGCACCCTTAACGTGAATAATTTCAACATCTCCAAGGTACCAGATTTTAAGACCAGCCTTTTTAATTCTGAGACATAAGTCAATGTCTTCACCATACATAAAAAAGTCTTCATCAAATCCGCCCGTTACCTCAATTGCTTTTCCTGAGCACATCATAAATGCGCCAACTAAGCAATCAACCTCGTAAACTCCATTATCATCAAAATAAGTGAGGTTATAGCCAAGTCTTGGAAAAACTTTGCTTATTTTTGACAGTGTACAGAACGAATTAAAGGGCGTTGGAAACTTTCTTTTGCAAGCCTTGTCCATACCGCCTTCAGCCAAAACCACCTTACACCCAACTGCGCCTGTATCTTGGTTTTTTTGTAAAAATTCAAAACATCTGTCAAGAGTTTTGCCCAAAACCACCGTATCGGGATTTAAAAACAAAATGGCTTCTCCTGTTGCCTCTTTGATGCCTATATTATTTGCTTTTGAAAAACCAAGATTTTCTTTAAGTAAAACATACTTTACCCCAAGTGCTTTGATAACTTCACTGCTTCCATCTGTAGAGGCATTATCAACAACAATTATCTCGGCATTTTGACAAGTGTTTTTTACTGTTTCAACGCACCTTTTCAAAAGCTCTTTTGTGTTATAATTTACAATTATTACAGAAATCATTTTACGTTATAACTTACAACCTGAAAATACATGAGAACTTCTTGCATATCCTTAGTAAATTCTATTTTTTCAAGTCGTTTTGAGTTTAAATCATCAACAAAATCCTTTATGGTAAGAACCTCGTCCGAAATTTTCTTTGCCAAAGCAGGATTATCGCCCCTGTAATAGAACTGAACAACCTGATACCCTGACATAAGGTACGAAGTGTAGTTCTCAAAATTCATAGGCTGAAGTTCTACAATTTTTCTTGCATAATCCATAGCAACACTATAAGCACCAAGTTTTGAATATACCGAAAGTGCATTCTGATTTGTAAGAATATTTTTAGGCGCTAGAGCTTCTGCCTTGTCCATATCTTTAACAATCTGCTCACGGTCTGCAATACTTTCTGCTTTGTATGCCATAGCAAGCGCCTTGTAAGAAAGTGCATTAGCATCAAACGGCCTTAAAGCAGAGCTTTTTGCAAATTCGTTATATGCCAACTTGTACTGCTGATTTTCCAGGAACTTTCCACCCTTTGTATACGCATTCAAAGCTACAATGTTTAAAATAAAAGTAATTATTAACACTGCGCATACACCTACACCCACATATTTGCTGATTTTATATTCAGTTTCTTCGTTATATGCAAAAACAACTGCCAAAAGTGCAAATAAAATAATTAAAATTGCAGTAATTGAAAGGTCAAAGTCAATTAAGCTATGAGCAACTAAAACAGTCACAGCAGAAACTACACCTGCTAAAACTTTTCTGTCTGCTTGCTTTTTAATCAAAAGTTTTGTTGCAATTACATAGAAAATAACTATGGTCAAAAGCCATGCCAAAAGACCTAACACACCTATTTCAACAAGCACCTGCATAATATAGCTGTGTGCCTGACTTGAGCTATAGTAGTATGACTGGTGCGCACCATAAAGGTCCTGCCATGCGCCTCCGCCAAATCCGAAAACAGGGCTTTGCTTTGCAATACTCAGTGCATCTTTATAAAATACAAAACGTTCTTTTACGGTTTCTGCACCAAAGCTTATTCCTGAGAGTCTTTCCATAAGCTGAGCCGGCAAAATGCCCGAAAAAGCTTGCGGAACAAGCACAATCGCACCTGCAAGTGCCACAACCGCAGCAACAATACCCACTGCTACTGCGTTGAAATATTTCATACCCTTAAAGAATTTAAAGATTACATTTACTAAAATATAAAGCACTGCATAAATCACAAATCCTGCTAAAAGACACAAGATTGCATAGCCCTTGTTTCCAAGCTCTACAAAAGCTGCAAATTTTCCAAGCACAACAATTGATGCAACTATACCCGGCACAACAACTTCAAAAAACGAAAGTCTTGTTTCTTTATCTGCAAAAATCATATAAACGATAAATGCAATAGGTGCGGTAACCCACGCACCTCTTGAATATGACATAAGCATACCAAATGCTATGAAATATCCGAAAACAGCATTTGTGCCTTTAATCCATTTTGAGTTATTTTTATTAAGTGCACAACTCATAAAAAGTGCCGTAACTGTAAGTGCACCAAACGCATTATGATACTGAACGGTACCATTAAGCCACTTTTCGATTTCAGATGCTGAATATGCGCCGCCATAGTTTACAACACCCACCGCAGTTAAAAGCGAAATTATTGATGATACACCCGCCGCCAGAACAACGGCATACATCACACTAACCTTGCCGCCTTCATCTTTTGCAACACCTTTTACCGCAAAATAAATTAAAAATACTGCCGAGTATTTCAAAAACTCCGTAATTGCCAATCCTTTATTGACGCCAAACAGGCACAAAAGTCCGTAAAGTCCGACAAAAACTGCAAGAGCTGTATCAGTTAATACATTAAATTTTATGCCTTTTGACAATAAAGCCAATACCGCAACAACAATCAGTGCAATTACCGCATAGACCGAAAAATCATACTCAAAAAACAAACCCCTGAACATAACCGGAAGCGCAAGCATGAGTGCTATAACCGGATATGATATTTTTTTCATTACTGTTTCCAACTTTTAAACCTCTTTCTTACTTAAGCAAATCACCTGTTATATCAAGAACCGCCTTGCTTAATTTATCCATAATTTGCTTTGCATCCGCTTCATCGTTTCCCTTAACAAAGAAATAGTATTTAATCTTTGGCTCAGTTCCCGAAGGACGTACAATAAATTTTTTGTTATCTGGCAAATAAAATGCTAAAACATCAGACTTAGGAAGGTTAATTTCTTTTGTTTCTCCGGTTAACAAGTCTGTCGTCACACCTTTGCTGTAATCATCAATTCTTATAACTTTTTCGCCGTTTACTTCTTTTATAGGATTTTCCTTAAGTTGCTGCATCATAGACGCAATTTTCTTAATACCCTCCATACCCTCTAAAACAACAGAGTGCTGAAGCTCGTTAAAATATCCGAATTCTTGGTAAAGCTCTACCAGACCATCATAAAGGGTCATATTTCTTTGTGCATAATATGCTGCCATTTCTGCCACAAGCATTGATGCAACAACTGCATCTTTATCTCTTGCATAACTTCCGCAAAGATAACCATAACTTTCTTCATAACCAAACACAAAATCGTGTTCTCTTCCGTTCTCTTCAAGGCCTTTTATAATTTCACCGATGAATTTAAACCCTGTTAAAACATTTGTTATCTCAATTCCGTATTTTTCACATACTTTTGCCGCAAGCTCTGTTGTAACAACTGTTTTTATAACAACAGGATTTTGTGGCAACAATCCTTTTTGCTGTCTTTGTGATAAAACGTAGTTTATAAGTAAAACGCCCATATGATTTCCGGAAATAGGAATAAACTGTCCTTCAGAATTTCTTACCATTGTTCCCATTCTGTCACTGTCAGGGTCTGTTGCAATTATAAGAGAACTGCCAACCTTATTTGCAAGTTCAATTGCATAAGAAAAACCTTCGGGGTTTTCAGGATTAGGCGATTTTACTGTTGAAAACATAGGATCAGGAAGTTCCTGTTCTTTAACAACGTAAACGTTCTTTACTCCTATCATTTCAAGAATTTTCCTTACAGGCTTATTGCCCGCACCATGAAACGGAGTGTAAACAATTTTAAAATCATCTGCAATTTTTTCTACCAAATCCTTGTTTATGCTCTGTGCAAAAACACTGTTTAAGTACGCTTCGTCAACCTCTTTGCCGATTATGGTTAAGAGCCCCTTTTCAAGTGCTTCTTTTTCAGGCATACTCTTTACACCATCAAAAATATCAGTTTCATTAATATTTTTCAAAACTTCATCTGCAAACTCAGGAGGAAGTTGTGCACCATCTTCCCAGTACACCTTATACCCATTGTACTTTGCAGGGTTGTGACTTGCAGTAACAATAATTCCTGAAATACAATTTAAATGTCTTATGGTAAATGAAAGTTCAGGAGTTGGTCTTAATTCGTCAAAAAGATATGCTTTTATTCCATTAGCAGCAAGCACCAATGCCGCCTCTTTTGCAAAACGGTCTGAATAAAGTCTTGAATCGTATGCAATTGCAACCCCTCTGTTTTTTGCTTCTTGTCCCTCTTTTGAGATAACATCTGCAAGTCCCTGTGTTGCTCTTTTAACCACATATATGTTCATTCTGTTTGTTCCGGCACCGATTATTCCGCGAAGTCCCGCAGTACCAAAACTAAGTTCGCAATAAAATCGTTCGTTTATTTCTTCTTCACTATCTTTAATTTCCTCAAGCTGTGCCTTAAGCTCAGCATCCAACTTATCATAAGCAAGCCATTTGTTGTAAAGTTCTAATGCATGTGTCATATTCAACAACCTTTCTTTTAAAAATTCCTACATATATATAATAGTCCAAAACTGCCGTAAAGTCAAGAAAAACAGCCAAAAAAAGAGGTTTAAAATGCCAAAAAAATGTAATAATATAAATACAATTAATTTCCGAGTTAAAGGAGTTGTAATATTTGAAAAAAACCACAAATAAACGAGTTATAATCCTGTCGGATTTAGACTCAGGATACTTTGAACAAGCGGTATTTTATATAAAAGCCACTGCAAGAAGCAGTGAGGACGTTTTGGTTAATGAAGCAAATAATATTGTAAACGAATTCAGCAAGAAATATGCCGTACGTCAAAATGCGAAATCAGGTAAAAAATATGCGGCGTTTAAAGTAACCGCCGCAATATTTGCATTTTTATCTGCTTTAACTATGATTTACTGTGTCTTTCAATAATTTCAAGTGCGATTTTAATGCCGTCAACAGCGCTTGAAGTAATTCCTCCTGCGTATCCTGCACCCTCGCCGGCTGGGAACACACCCGAAATACTTGATTCAAACCTTTCGTTACGCAAAATGCGAAGCGGAGACGAGCTTCTAGTTTCCGCCGCAGTTAACACCGCATCATACAAATCAAAATCTTTGATTTTGTTTGCCATTTTAACAATTGCCTGTTTTAAAGAGTCGCGCACAAATTCAGGTAAAATTCTCGTAATATCTGCTTTTTTAACTCCGGGGAGGTATGTTGGATTTACTTTTCCAAAACATTCCGAGTTTTGATTTTTAAGAAAATCACCCAAAAGCTGACACGGGGCATTGTAATTTTCACCGCCCTCAAAGAATGCCCTTTTTTCAATCTCACGTTGAAAATCTATTCCCGAAAGAGCAGATTTTTTCATAAAATCTTCGGGTGATACACTCACAAGCAGTGCGCTGTTTGCATTTTCGCCATCTCTTTTGCGATAACTCATACCATTGGTCACAACGCCATTTTTCTCGCTTGATGCACCTACAACAAAGCCGCCCGGACACATACAAAAAGTATATACACCCCTACCCGAAGATAAATGCTCAGAAAGTTTATAATCAGCTGCAGGAAGCGTACTTTTAGCCATCCCGTACTGTGCAATGTTGATTAAACTCTGCGGGTGTTCAATTCTCACACCGACAGAAAATGGTTTTGGTTCGAGCATCATACCCTTTTTGTGTAAAAGCTCAAATGTATCCCTTGCGCTATGACCTATCGCAAGAACAAGGCAATCCGTTTTGTACTCTTTATCAGCAAAAACACTTTCTACTTTTCCATCTGACACCGAAAAGTCTGTCATTTTTGAACCAAAACGAATCTCACCGCCGAGGGAAATAATCTCGCTTCTCATATTGGCAATGACATCTCTTAAGACATCAGTTCCGATGTGCGGTTTTGCAGTATATACTATTTCTTCTCCTGCTCCAAAACGCGCAAACACTTCCAAAACCTCTTTTGAAAGTGACCCTGAAATTCCTGTGTTAAGCTTACCGTCAGAAAATGTTCCTGCACCGCCCTCGCCAAACTGTACATTTGAGGTTTCATCAAGCTTTCTTTGTTGCCAAAAGGCATCAATATCCTTTACCCTTTGTTCAACAGTCCTGCCTTGTTCAAGTAAAATGGGACAAAGCCCCGCTTTTGCTAAGTACAAACCACAGAAAAGCCCCGCCGGACCTGTTCCTATGATAACAGGTCTATATTTGCACGTAGTTTCCTTTATTTTATCCAAAAGTATCTTTTTTTGAATGTATTCTTCCTTTTTGTCATAAACTTCGACAGAATATACATATAGAATATTGCTTTTATTTCTTGCATCAATAGATTTTTTACGTATTTCATATTTGTATATTTGTCTAAGCTTACATTTATTCTTTATTTTATGCTCAAGCTGGTCTATTGTATGCGTATAAGGAAGTCTTATATCAGAAATTATCATTTTTGCCCTCCAAACTTTTTGCCGCACTTTGCCCCGCCAAAAAACCGCTTGACCATGCCCATTGCAAATTAAATCCGCCGCAGTCACCATCAATATCCAGGATTTCGCCCGCAAAATAAAGTCCTTTTTGTTTGATTGACTCCATTGTTTTTTCGTTTATGTCGTCCGTGTTAATTCCGCCTGCAGTTACCTGTGCATTTTTCCACGAGTTAGTTCCAATAATCTCAAACTCCCAGTTTTTCATCTTGTTTGCTAAAATCTTAATTGTCTTATCAGATATTTTTCCCGAAAGCACGTTAAGTTTTAAATTTTCATCGCTCTCTTTTAAAATTTGCCTTGCAATTTGTTTATTAAGCATTCCGTTTAAAAAGTGTTCACATTCAACCTGAGAAAGATTTTTTCTTCTTTCAAACAAAATGTTTTCAATGTCTATATAGTTGTACTCCGGAAACAAATCTATCTTTACTAAAATATTTTTATTTCCTTTATACAAGTTCTCAGACGCTCCTCGCGACAATTGAAAAATCGGCGGACCAGAAAGTCCGTAATCTGTGAACATTATTTCGCCGTGTTCTTTTCTTATTTCTTTTTTATCACATAAAAGAGTTGCCATGCCCATAAGCTTTACGCCTTTTAATGCCCTCACTCTTTTTACATCACATTTAAGCTGAACAAGAGCAGGAAAAGTAGCGTTCAATTTATGCCCCAATTTTTGTGCCAGTTTATATGCGCTTCCATCTGTGCCAAACTCGGGAGCCGCTTTTCCTCCTGTACATAAAATAACTTTTTTTGCACTTACTGTTTGTCCATCTGCTGATTTTAATGTAAAACCAGCGCCTTTTTTATTAATATCTATAACATCAAATTCCGTTATTTCTTCAATTCCGAGCTGTTTAATTCTTATCCTGAGCATATCAACTACCGACGATGACTGTAGGCTCATAGGATATACTTTTCCTTCTTCTGATGAGGTTGGCAAAATTCCTATTTCTTTAAAAAACTCCATAGTTTTTTCAAAGTCAAATTTTTTAAGTGCAAAGAGTGCAAATTCCTTGTTTTTTCCGTGGTATCTTGAAATGGAAATGTCTTCGTTTGAAAGATTGCATCTGCCGTTTCCTGTTGCTAAAATCTTTCTTCCTGTTCTTTGACCTTTTTCCAATATCGCAATTTTTATGCCTTTATTTATTTCAGCCGCGCTGATTGAAGCCGCAAAGCCTGATGCTCCACCACCTACTACTGCAATATCAACATTTTTTATTGTTTCTGCCTGAGTCATTTTATCACCTCAACATATATATTATATTTGTTAGTTAACTTTTTGTCAATTGCAGTGCTTTAATTGACATTTTACCGCAAATAGTATAAAATTAAAATAGAAAGAAGGTATAGTATGAATATTTACGATTTTTATATACCCATCTACGAACTTTTTGACGGAATAACCCCCCTAAAAAAAGACTGTGGTCTTTTATGCGACGGTGCCTGTTGCAAGGATTCTGATGAAGAAACAGGTATGCTTTTATTCCCTTGCGAAGAAAAGCTATTACAAAATGTTGAATTTGCGCGCATTGAAAATTCGAACTGTGAATTCGGTGAAAATTCCGTTGCAAAGCTTTTTTTCTGTGATGGTATCTGTAATAGAAAATTCCGTCCCCTTGCATGCAGAATTTTCCCGCTTATGCCTTACCTTAAAAATGGCAGGTTAACGCTTGTTATGAATCCTATGGCAAAAAAAATCTGTCCTCTTGCAAGAAGCTTAAACGTATCGGATTTGGAACCTATCTTTGTTAAAAACGTCAAAAAAGCAATGAACAGAGTTTTAAAACTCAAAGACGGACGTGATTACATAATGATGCTTACCGAAATTGCGGATGAATTTACCGCACTTAACAACAAATTTGTAAAATAACATAAATTTAAAAATGTTCTACAGGAGATAAAAAATGAAATTTGCTATAAGAAAAATTACACTCTCTGCGGTGATTGCCGCACTTTATGCAGCATTAACACTTTTGCTTGCTCCAATTAGCTTTGGTCCCGTGCAATGCAGAGTGGCAGAATGTCTTTGTATTTTACCACTCTTTACGCCCTATGCGATACCAGGTCTTTTTTTAGGGTGCCTTATTTCAAACATTATAGGCTCTATGGGGATGTTTGACATTGTGTTTGGCAGTCTTACAACTTTGGTTGCTGCTATTCTTACATACAAGTTCAAAAAAAACGTATATATATCGCTTATTCCGCCTGTCATTTTAAACGCTATTGTTGTTGGTGGATATTTAAGCTTTATTATGTCTGAAAGCGGATTTTCACTTGCCGGATTTGCAGTTTTTGCACTTCAGGTTGGGTTAGGTCAGCTTGTATCATGCTTTGGGCTTGGACTTATACTTTTATTTTATCTTAAAAAAAGTCGATTGACAAAATTATTAAAATAAGAAGGTTTCTTAAATGAAGAAAGTATTATTTGCTTTGCTTTTAACATTTTTAATATTCTTTTCTTTATCGGTTTCGGCTGATGAAAACATTCCAAGGCAGGAGTTTATCCAAATGATAAACTCTGCCCTTTTAATATCATCAGATTCTTCCATTCCTGTCAGCGACGTGCCTGTTAGTTCCCCATATTTCAAAGACATACGAGCAGGAATTGACTACGGATATCTTTTAGGAGATGAAAATGGAAATATAAACCCAAAAGACTTTCTCACAAGGGCAGAAGCTAGTGTTATACTAGGAAGAATTATGGGTACATACCCTTGCCTTGACACCGGTTTTAATGATGATGACAGAATTCATATCTGGGCAAAACCTGCTGTTAAAAGTCTTACTGACCTTAAAATCATCACAGGACACGATGATTTTACTTTCAGATGTGATGATTTCCTTACAAAAGAACAAGCAAAAATCATTATTTCAAGAATGACTACCCATCTTTACGGCGGTGGTAATGGTACAAAAGATTCACCATATATAATAAGCTCGGTTTTTCATTTGCGAAATATTGAATTAAACCCCGATAAACACTATAAATTAAAATCTGACCTTAATCTAAAAGATTGCGATTTTATTTTTTACCCCATCAAATCTTTTGGCGGTAGTTTTAACGGCGGCGGGTTTAAAATAACGGGACTTGACTCAAAATCATCTTTAAATGTTATTTTTGAAAATATTAAAGCTTCTGGAAAGGTTACCAATATCAAGCTTTCAAACCCTGATATACACTTTGCCTTTGCACATAAAAATGAAGGCTTGATTGAAAACTGTGCCAATATTTCCAATACCAATCACAAATCCCAAAGTCTTGCTACAAAGTACACTGGAAACATTTGTAATATAAATGTGGGTAGCATTAAAAACTGTTACAACACATCCTTAATTTCGTGTTCGGATGGCATTGCCTCAGGAATATGTGGGATCAATGAAGGAGAAATTTTAAACTGTTTTAACACAGGTGACTCATACGACATATCATCTGTGGGAATTTGTGCGCTTAACTACGGCAATTTGGAAAACTGTTTTAATACAGGGGTGATTTCTGGGTCAAAGGCACGTGCAATTACAATGAAAGAATCCCCAAAGACTCCTCAAAACTGTTATTACAGTTCAAAAATGTTTTCGTCTGGCGAGTACAAGGTAACTGAAAATGCTTTAATAACTATTTTTATGGCTTTAAGTGATTTTGAACTTACCGATGAAAACAATTTCCCAACCTTAAAGTCAAACGTTTACTTTAAAAATGAAAATTTCAAAGAATTTGGTGGCGGTGACGGTAGTAAAGCAAACCCCTACATAATATCTGAAAAAGAACACTTTCTTAACATAAAAAATCACCTGGGTTCAAACTTTAAGCAAACAAAAAATATTTCTTTTGAAAACACAAATCAGTTTGATATGATTGGAAATTCCAACAAGCCTTTTTCGGGCACTTACGATGGCAGTGGCTATAATCTTTCAAACCTTATCATTTATTCACCTCTTGGGGATAGTGTTTCGCTTTTTGAAAACAATGCGGGCACAATTAAAAATGTTAACATACGCAATTTTATTATCTATGCTAATAACAGTGCATCTTCACTTGTTTTAAACAACTCAGGTCTTGTTACGAACTGCTCTTCAGATGCTTATATAAACTGCGCTTCAGGCGGCGGGCTTGTTATGAATAATTTAAAAAGTGGAACTTTGGAAAGCAATGTGTTCTACGGAACGGTTTCGGGTAAAAAGAGTGCTGCTCTTCTTGCATATTTAAATGCAGGACTTATTTTAAACTGCGAAGCAAGCGGAACTGTTACCGCAGCCTTTTCTGGCGGAATTTCTTATAAAAACGAGGGCACTATTACTTCAAGTTGCTGCTTTGGTTTTGTAGGCGGAAACAAATGCGGTCTTTTAGCATTTGAAAACCTTGGCGAAATTCACAAAAGCTACTACCTTGAAGGAACAACTGCCACATCTTCTACTGTACGAAATATTGAAGCATTTCCAAGAAGTGAAGTTCAGGCAAAACATAAGGGTTCTTTTGAGCTCTTAGACTTTGATGTGTGGCGATTAAGTGACTCATTCCCTGAACTTATAAAAAATCCAAAAGAAATTACTTTAGTTGAAAACACCACCGATTTTGCAGGCGGAACAGGGAGCTTTGACAATCCGTTTAAGATTGTAACACCAATGCATTTTGTCAATATTGCAAAATATCCCTCAAAATGTTTTATACTTTTAAACGACATAAATTTATCACATTTATCAAAATCAAATGAATTTAAAACAATTTCATCTTTTTCAGGTTATTTAAATGGTAATAATCATACCATTTCAGGACTTAACCAAAAAAACATAAGCTCTCTTATTGATAAGAACTATGGTATAATTACAAAGCTTACCACAAGCGGATTTACTCTTTACGGAAAATTTTCTGCCTCTTTTGTACTTGAAAACAATGGTGTTATTACCCTTTGCAGAAACGACTCAAATCTTATAGGGCAAAACCTTGCAGGAATTGCATACGCAAACAATTCCACCATTCAAAGATGCGTTAACAACGGAAACTTAAAAGGGAATACTGTTGGCGGAATTTGTGTTGTCAATACAGGTGAAATTTCTGACTGTTTGCTTTCAGGTGATATTATCGGAAGCGACAGTTCTTCAATAATATTTGGTATTGCCTCAGGCGGAAACGTCTTGTCTTCAATAACAACATCTGACCTTTACTTTGAGAACGGGATTGGAAAGTTTTACCCTGTTTCCGATGCTGCCTACACCTATTGCTATTACCTTGACAGATATAATCAAAAATGGGACGGAAACGTTACATTTGTTGAACTTTTCTCTAAAAAATCTTTGCCGGGCATTAATTTTTACGATATATGGGAAAACGTCCCCGGAAAACTTCCTTTCCTGAAGGATATGCAAAATTCAGAATTGAAAACTCCTGAACACTTCACTTCAGGTGACGGAAGTAAAGAACACCCGTTTGTTATTTTAACCTTAAATGACCTTTACAACATAAGAATGTACCCAAGCGCTCACTTTACTGTTTTAAGTGATATAGTAGCAGGTAATATTTCTTCAAAAGGCATTTTAAACAATGGTGGTAAAGGGTTTGCGCCAATTGAAAATTTTAACGGAACAATCTTGGGCAATAATTCAATCATCTACGGAATTGAAATATTGTATTCCGATTTACAAAACAGTGGTCTTGTTACCCAAAACTATGGAACAATAAAAGATCTTGGCTTTTCAAATGTCAGAATTGAAGGTGATAAAGCTGCCGGTTCGGTATGTGGAATAAACTACGGAAATATCATTAACATTAAAGTTTTAGACTCCCGTATAGGTTCAAAGTCCGGAGATGCAGGTTCGGTGTCCGGTATAAACTACGGAAATGTCACAAATTGTACCAATTACTCAGATATTTTTGCCTCTGTTGCAGGTGGCGGTATTGTGGGCGTAAATCATAAAACTGTTGCTGCCTCTACAAACTGGGGCGGAGTTTTATCTGTTGCCGAAGAAAAAACAAGCTACGCGGGCGGTATTTCCGGTAAAAACTTTGAAACCATTGAAAAATGCGTTAATAACGGAAAAGTTTTCTCTTTCTCAAACAAAGAAGCTGCCTACTCAGGCGGTATTACGGGTCTTTTAGAAGGGCAGGTAAAAAACTGCTACAACACAGGCGATCATAGTTCAAAATCCCCAACCATTGCACTTGCAGGCGGTATTGCTGGTGGCGGAGACGATATAAGAATTTCTAATGTTTACAATATCGGTTACGGTCTTACCTCAAGCAATACAAGCTATGTAGGCTCCATTGTAGGGTCTGGCAGCGGCTATGTTTCAAATTCATATTATGACCACACTCTGCCTTCTGCATGTGGCGGTGAAAATATTAACGAAGTATCTGTACTTGGAATATCTTCCGAAGATTTTTCAAGCCTTGAAAACCTTAAAAACTTTTCCAAAGATATCTGGACGACCCCAGCTAGCAGGACGTATTACTACCCTCAGCTAAAGGAAAATCTGCACATTACAAAAACCTATTCAGAAAATGTTCGTGACTTTGCAGGTGGCAACGGAAGCATTACAAACCCATATATAATTCTAACTGCCGAGCATTTAGATAATGTTAGAAAATATTTAGGAAGCACCTTTACTCTAATGGGCAATATTGACATGAGAAAATATATAAAAGAACACAACTTCTCACCGATAGGCGACAATATTTTTGGATTCTTTGGCACATTCTTGGGTAACGGATATGAAATAACAGGTCTTGAAATTTCAGGCGGTGAATTTGGCGGATTATTTGCAAAAAATCACGGCGAAATTTACGACCTGACAATTTCTGATGCTAAAATATCAGGTAAATATTCAGGAGCCGTTTGCGGACTAAATACCGGTCTTATCTACAGGTGCTCCAACCAGTCTGAAATTTCAAACATTTTAAACGGATATACAAGTACAGGTGGCATTGCAGGGATTAATAAGTCTGGCGGTATGTTAGTTTCATGCTCCAACACCAAAGATATCTGTGCTTCTTCTTCAAGTTCAGTTACAGGCGGAATTTCGGGCGCAAATCACGGGATTATTGCTGGAAGTATAAATTACGGAAGTGTTTCTTCCAAAGGCTCTGCACTAACTATTTCTGGTGGTGTTACCGGTACTAACTCAGGTACTGTATCAGATAGTGCAAACATTTTAAACGTTTATGCCACAACCTCTTCCAGCGGTGAAACATTGGCAGGCGGAATTTCGGGTGCAAACTCAGGTACGCTTGTAAATTGTTATTCTGCCTCAGATGAGGTAAATGCCAAAAGCTATGGCGGAATTTGTGCCAACAACACCTCTGCCGTAATCAACTGCTATTATAACAACAATGTAGATACTCCTTGCAGTTTAGGCACTTGCCATGCAACAAGTGTTGAAAAACAAAAACTTGCAGATAAAAGCACTTTTACTGATTTTAATTTTGATGAAATGTGGTACGCAACCGGTGAGCATTTTCCTATTCCGTTAGAAACGCTTTATTAATATAGACATTAACCATATTTTATGGTATAATGTTTACATACAGGAGGATTATACAATGAAAAAACAAATTTTAAGCTTTATTTTAGGTTCTGTTGTTGCTTTTTCAATAACAATGGTTCCTGCTGTCGCAGACAGCATTTCAAAATCAATTAACGTCTTGGTTGACTACGTTACTGTTACGTTAGACGGACAAAAAGTTGAAGTGGCAAACTTTGTTCATGATGGAAGAACATATTTAGGACTTCGCGATATGGGAAACCTGTTAGGTCTTCAGGTCGACTGGGATGATGAAACACAAACCGCAATTTTAACATCGCCTGGTAAAACTCCTATTTTCCCGTCAAACGGAATGCAGTCAATTGATATTCCTATTATCAAGGAAACAACAATGACCGTAAATGGCATAAAGATTGACAACGACTACATTATGGACTTGTACAATTCATACAAAGCATACGACCCGCCAATGACTACAGAACAAATAAAAAAATCTATAACCGAATCTGTAAAATGGGTTGCTTTCAAAACAGAAATGTTTGAAAAATACGGTCTTAAAAACACAGATGCAGACAAAGAAGAAGCAGAAAAATCATATGCAGAATATGTTGAAAGCTACGGCGGAGTTGAAGCATTAGAGCTTTTACTTGCATCAAACAATTTCAAGATAGATGATTTTAAAAAAGCTTACATAAAAAATTATCTTGAACACAAATTAATGGTTCCCTTAACCGAAATTCTTATAAATGAAATCGAGGAAATTCAAAATTTCAAAGCAGAGAAAAAAGCCGAATTTGACAAAAACAAATCTTTGGCAAAGTTTCCTGTTGCAACAGTAAAGCACATTTTAATCCCTGATGAAGCTGAAGCAAAATCAGTTCTTGCAAAGCTAAAAAAAGGTGAAAAATTTGAAAAGCTTTTAGAAAACTATAAACAAAATGACCCTGGTATGCCAGACACCGGCTACGAAGTATTCATCGGCTCAGGCTTTGTACCTGAATTTGAAGAAGCCGCAGTAAAGCTTACAAAAGGTAAATTCTCAGACATTGTAAAATCTGACTACGGATATCACATTCTTTACTGCCTTGAAAAAAGTGAAACAATCACATTTGACGAATACTTTGAAATGAACTTCAGCGATGAAGTATCACAGATGCTTGACAACATTGTACAAGAGTACGAAAAAACTGCAGAAGTAAAAGTCGACTGGGGTTTTTAATCAAGAGGAAAAAGACGCGCAACCCGCGTCTTTTAATTTTTATATTAAATTATAAAAGGGAAAAACCTTTCTTAAAAGAAAGTGCTTTTCCCCTTTAACCCCTTTCCCAAAAAACTTTGTAATAATTTGATTGTGTCGAACGAAGTGAGGCGCAAGACAGATGCGAACAAATTTGCAAAACTAAATGTGAATGTATATTCACATTTGAGAAACAAAAAAAGCTTGGGCAAAACCCAAGCTTTTTTAAATTCAGTTATTAGTCGTTAATAGCTGTAACAACACCTGAACCTACTGTTCTACCACCTTCACGGATAGCAAATCTTAATCCTTCTTCGATAGCGATAGGAGTGATAAGTTCAACATCCATTGTTACGTTATCGCCAGGCATGCACATTTCTGTACCTGCTGGTAAGTTGATAACACCTGTAACGTCAGTTGTTCTGAAATAGAACTGTGGTCTGTAGTTGTTGAAGAATGGTGTATGACGGCCACCTTCGTCCTTTGTAAGAACGTATACTTCGCCTTTGAATTTCTTATGAGGTTTGATTGAACCTGGTTTAGCGAGAACCTGTCCTCTTTCGATTTCGTTTCTCTGGATACCTCTTAAGAGTACACCAACGTTGTCGCCTGCTTCAGCATAGTCGAGAAGTTTTCTGAACATTTCGATACCTGTAACAACAACTTTTCTTGATTCGTCTGAAAGACCAACGATTTCAACTTCTTCTGAAGTTCTGAGCTGACCTCTTTCTACTCTACCAGTAGCAACTGTACCACGGCCTGTGATTGAGAATACGTCTTCTACAGGCATAAGGAATGGAAGGTCTGCTTTTCTTTCAGGTGTAGGAATGAATTCGTCAACTGAATTCATAAGGTCAAGGATTGGTTTGTAAACCGGATCGTTAACATCTGTTGATGTTGATTCTAATGCCTGGAGAGCTGAACCGATTGTTATCGGAATATCATCACCCGGGAATTCATATTCATTAAGAAGATCTCTAACTTCCATTTCTACTAATTCGAGAAGTTCTGGATCATCAACCTGGTCAGCTTTGTTCAAGAATACTACCAAGTAAGGAACGCCTACCTGTCTTGACAAAAGGATATGTTCTCTTGTCTGAGGCATAGGACCGTCAGCTGCTGATACAACTAAGATACCACCGTCCATCTGAGCAGCACCAGTGATCATGTTTTTAACATAGTCAGCGTGGCCTGGGCAGTCAACGTGTGCATAGTGTCTAGCATCTGTTTCGTATTCAACGTGGGCTGTTGAAATTGTGATACCTCTTTCTCTTTCTTCTGGAGCTTTATCGATATTAGCGTAGTCTGTAAATTCAGCCTGACCTTTCATACCGAGAACTTTTGTGATTGCTGCTGTCAATGATGTTTTACCATGGTCAACGTGGCCGATAGTACCAATGTTGACATGGGGCTTGGTTCTTTCAAATTTTTCTTTAGCCATTTTTAATTTCCTCCTTTTTTTATAAAAACAAAATTAATTATTATTGTAACTACTATTATAAACTATTTTTCCATAAATTGCAACTATAATTTTATAGAATTATTCAGCCTTTGCTCTTTCAGCAATAATCTTGTCCATAATAGATTTTGGAATAGGTTCAAAGTGACTCGGCTGCATGGTGTACTGACCTCTACCCTGAGTATTTGAACGCATGTCTGTTGCATATCCGAACATTTCTGAGAGTGGAACAAATGCAGCAATTGCCTGAACACCGTTTCTTGCTTCCATACCCTGAATCTGACCACGTCTTGAGTTGATATCACCCATAACGTCGCCCATGTATTCGTCTGGAACAACAACGTCAACCTTCATAATAGGTTCTAAGAGAACAGGATCTGCTTTTCTCATACCATCTTTAAATGCCATAGATGCAGCAATTTTAAACGCCATTTCAGATGAGTCTACTTCATGGTATGAACCATAAGTAAGAGTACATCTAACGTCAACAACGTTGTAACCTGCTAAAATACCTGCCTGCATTGCACCCTGAATACCTGCATCAACTGATGGAATGTATTCTTTAGGAATAGCACCGCCGACAATTTTGTTAACAAATTCGTAACCAGCACCTGGTTCTAATGGTTCCATTGTCATAACAACGTGACCATACTGACCCTTACCACCTGACTGACGAGCATACTTACATTCTGTTTCAACAGTCTTAGTAATAGATTCTTTGTAAGAAACCTGAGGAGCACCAACGTTAGCTTCAACTTTAAATTCTCTTAAAAGTCTGTCAACGATAATTTCAAGGTGCAATTCACCCATACCAGCAATAATTGTCTGGCCTGTTTCTTCGTTTGTATAAGTTCTGAAAGTTGGATCTTCTTCAGCAAGTTTCTGAAGAGCAATACCCATCTTTTCCTGACCTGCTTTTGTTTTTGGTTCAATAGCAACGCTGATAACCGGTTCTGGGAATTCCATTGATTCCAAGATAACAGGATGTTTTTCATCACAAAGTGTGTCACCTGTAGTTGTATTCTTAAGACCAACTGCAGCTGCGATATCACCTGAGTAAACAGTATCGATATCTTCTCTGTGGTTAGCATGCATCTGAAGGATTCTTCCGAGTCTTTCTTTGTGTCCTTTTGACGCATTAAGAACGTAAGAACCTGCATTTACTGAACCTGAATATACTCTGAAGAAGCAAATCTTACCAACGAATGGGTCTGTTGCAATCTTAAATGCTAAAGATGCAAAAGGTTCTTCGTCTGAAGAAGGTCTTGTTTCTTCTTCCTCTGTATCAGGGTTAACACCCTTGATAGCAGGAACGTCAACTGGTGACGGCATATATTCAATAATCGCGTCCAAAAGAAGCTGAACGCCCTTATTTCTGTATGAAGTACCGCAAAGCATAGGAACAATCTGATTGTTGATTGTAGCTTTTCTTAATGCTTTTTTAAGTTCATCGACGGTGATTTCTTCACCTTCTAAATACTTATCCATAAGCTCTTCGTCTGTTTCAACGATAGCTTCAACCATCTTATCTCTGTATTCCTGAGCTTTATCAAGCATGTCAGCAGGAATTTCCTCCGTGCCGTACTTTGTACCCATTTCATCGTAATAAACTTCAGCTTTCATATTCATAAGGTCAACGATACCTTTGAAAGTATCTTCTGAACCGATAGGAAGCTGAACCGGAACACCGTTTGCTTTAAGACGATCATGAACCATGTTAACAACGTTGTAGAAGTCTGCACCCATAATATCCATTTTGTTAACATAAATCATTCTTGGTACGCCGTAGTCGTCAGCCTGTCTCCAAACTGTTTCTGACTGAGGCTCAACACCGCCCTTAGCACACATAACTGTAACAGAGCCGTCCAATACTCTAAGTGAACGCTGAACTTCAACTGTAAAGTCTACGTGACCAGGTGTATCAATAATATTGATTCTGTTCTTTATTCCTTTGAAAGGACCTACCTGAGGTTCCCAGAAACAAGTTGTAGCCGCAGATGTTATGGTAATACCACGTTCCTGCTCCTGAACCATCCAGTCCATTGTAGCAGAACCGTCATGAGTTTCACCAAGTTTACGGTTTTTACCTGTATAGAACAAAATTCTTTCTGTTGTGGTAGTTTTACCGGCATCGATATGAGCCATGATACCGATATTTCTTGTATTCTGTAATGAATACTCTCTGCCCATACTAATTTCCTCCTTTCGAGAATAGTTGATTTTATTAAAAAATCAGATAAATTCAAATTGTTAAAAAGATTACCAACGGTAATGTGCAAAAGCTTTGTTAGCTTCAGCCATTTTGTGAGTATCTTCTTTCTTCTTAACAGCTCCGCCCATGTTGTTGATTGCATCTAAAATTTCGTTTGCAAGTCTTTCTCTCATGGTTTTTTCGCCTCTCGCTCTTGAGTAAGCTGTGAGCCATCTTAAGCCTAAAGTCTGTCTTCTTTCAGGTCTAACTTCCATTGGAACCTGATAAGTAGCACCACCAACTCTTCTAGCTTTAACTTCGAGTACAGGCATAATGTTTTCCATAGCCTGACCAAAAACTTCTAAAGGTTCTTTACCAGTTTTTTCCTTAATGATGTCAAATGCATCATAAACGATTTTCTGAGCTACACCTTTCTTACCGTCTAACATAATGTTGTTGATAAGTCTTGTAACTACAACGCTACCGTACATAGGATCCGGTAAAACCTCTCTTTTTGCAATAAAGCCACGTCTTGGCACGTTTCTTCCCTCCTTTTTGTGATATCAATCACAGGTACTCGGCATAAAATGCCGCAAGCGCTAAAAAGTGGCAAAATATATTATATATAAAATGCCCTTAAAGCACTATCTTAATTCATAGTTTGTGATTATTTTTTCTTTGCTTTCTTTGCGCCATACTTAGATCTACTCTGATTTCTGTTAGCAACACCTGAAGTATCAAGTGTACCTCTGATGATATGGTAACGTACACCAGGTAAATCCTTAACTCTTCCGCCTCTTATAAGAACAACGCTATGTTCCTGTAAGTTATGACCGATACCAGGAATGTATGATGTAACTTCGATACCGTTTGACAATCTTACTCTGGCAATCTTTCTAAGAGCTGAGTTAGGCTTTTTGGGAGTAGTTGTTTTTACATATGTGCAAACGCCTCTCTTCTGCGGTGACTGCTGATCGGTTGCTGTCTTTTTAATTGAGTTGTAACCTTTCAAAAGTGCAGGAGCAGTAGACTTTTTAACAGATGTTTCTCTACCCTTTCTAACTAACTGGTTAAATGTTGGCATTCTTTCACCTCCATGCGTATAAATTTTATATAAAGCTTAAAAAAGCGATATACCTACTCTAAAACTGTGACAACAGCTGCACCTACATCTATTTCGCAAAGCTCACCGAGCTCTACAAGTGAATACTGCATGTCAATTTCAATTTTTTTCTTTTTGCAAAGTTTTTCAAAAAGTTCTTTGATATTACGGTCTGCATCGTGTGCCAGGTAAATTTTCTTAGCCTCGCCGTTTGAAACAGCCTTTTTAGACTGCTTAAGCCCGACGCAAACCTCACCTAAGTGAGTAACCATTTTTAGTTGTTTTTTCCTCCGTTTAACAGATAAAATCTGCAACCATTCTTTTGTGACAGTTTTTACGTCAGGGCATAGTACGCCCATTAACCCACTATCACACGGATACCATTATAACACTAATTTTTTGGATTTGTCAAGCATTTTTTATTATTTTTTTCATTATTTTAAGCGGATTTGTGCGTGATTTTAAAAACGCAACTATATTTTGTGTTTTTAAATAAAAACGGACGGTAATCCCGTCCGTTTTTTAATTATTCTTCAGTTGTTTCTTCGTTATTTTCAAACATTTTTGTTAAAATGCCTTCTGGATCTTCAATGGTGTTTTTATCCTCAACCGGTACAACATCAACATTGTGATATTTTGCAATACCTGTACCTGCAGGGATAAGCTTACCAATAATAACGTTTTCTTTAAGACCGATAAGCGGGTCAACCTTACCCTTGATAGCGGCTTCGGTGAGCACTCTTGTTGTTTCCTGGAATGATGCGGCAGACAAGAAGCTATCTGTTGCAAGAGATGCTTTTGTAATACCCAAAAGCTCTGTAACATAAACCGCCTTGCGTTTACCTTCTTCTTCCATTTTGATATTTGCTCTTTCAACCTCAAGGTAATCAACCATTGAGCCGATAAGGAAGTTTGTATCGCCAGCTTCTTCAATCCTTACTTTCTTCATCATCTGACGAACAATAACTTCGATATGCTTGTCACTGATATCAACACCTGTCATACGATAAACTTTTTGAACTTCACGTACGATATAAGCGTGAACTGCATCAGGACCTAAAATATCCAAGAGATCATGCGGGTCAAGCGAACCATCTGTAAGCGGAGCACCCTTTTCAATAACGTCGCCTTCTGAAACCTTAATTCTTGCGTTAAACGGAATCTGATAAACTTTATCTTCATCTTCGCCCTGAACAATGATTTCACGAAGCTTTTTGCTTTCGTCCAAATGAATTTTACCTGAAATTTCAGATATAATTGCAACACCCTTTGGTTTTCTTGCTTCAAACAACTCGGTAACACGAGGGAGACCCTGTGTAATATCGTCGCCTGATGCCGCACCACCGGTATGGAATGTTCTCATTGTAAGCTGTGTACCAGGTTCACCGATTGACTGAGCTGCGATAATACCAACAGCTTCACCGATATCAACAGGTTTTCCTGATGCAAGGTTTGCACCATAACACTTAGAGCAAACACCGATTTTTGACTTGCATGTAAGAACTGAACGAACTTTAACCTCCGTAATTCCTGCTTCTACAATCTTAGTTGCAATATCATCACTGATAAGTTCATTCTTACCAACAATAATTTCGCCTGTTGCAGGACTTACTACATCTTCAAATGATGTTCTGCCAACAAGTCTGTCGTGGAGTTTTTCCAAAACAGCATTGCCGTCTTTGATTTCTGAAACAATAGTATATTCTGTTGTTCCGCAATCGTCCTCACGAACGATAACATCCTGTGCAACGTCAACAAGTCTTCTTGTAAGGTAACCTGAGTCAGCAGTACGAAGAGCTGTATCTGCAAGACCTTTTCTGGTACCGTGAGAAGATGCGAAGAACTCAAGCACGGTAAGACCTTCACGGAAGTTAGCTTTAATCGGAACTTCCATAGCACCACCGTCTGTTTTACCCATGACACCACGCATACCTGAAAGCTGTCTGATCTGGTTAATGCTACCTCTCGCTCCTGAATCAGCCATCATATAAATAGGATTGTACTTATCAAGATTTTTAAGGATTGCTTTACCGATTTCGTCGTTAGTTTTCATCCATGCGTCTACTATCAAGTTATGGCGTTCTTCGTCGTCGATAACACCACGTCTGAACTTCTTAGTAATTTTATCAATTTCTTCTTCTGTTTTTTCGATAAATGTTTCTTTTTCACCAAGCACCAAAATATCAGAAACAGAAATTGTAATAGCACCCTGAGTTGAATATTTATAGCCTGTTGCCTTGATTTTATCAAGAGTTTCGGCAGCTTCTGCAGTTCCGTGAATTTTTATGCACTTGTCTGCAATTGTGCTTAAAACTTTCTTATCTGCAGCTTTGGTATCTGTAGGTTTGCTCTTAACTGCGTTTAAAAGTGCAGTAATTTCAAGTTCAAACATCTGCTCAGGGTCTTTTCTGTCAACATATCCCAAATCCTGCGGAATGTTGTCGTTAAAGATAATTCTTCCGACTGTCATATCAACAAGTTTTGAGTATTCTTTGCCATCAAGTTCGCCTTTGCAAAGAACCTTGATAGGTGCATGAAGTCCAACTGCACCATTTTCGTAAGCAAGGAGTGCTTCGTCTTTTGTCATAAACACTTTGCCTTCGCCAGGTTCACCGCCAAACACGCCTTCTTCAGTATATGAAGCAGGAGTTTTGCCTTCTGCCTCTAAAGCACCATTAATTTTATAAAGTGAAGGTGTACCATCAAAGTTATTTGAAATAAGATTAATAATCTGGCCTTCTTCAAGTCCTGAATCGCCAGGATTTGTGATTTTAACCTCTTTCGCCTTAACAAGTGTAAGGTAATATGAACCCAAAATCATATCCTGTGTAGGAACAGTAACTGGTTTACCATCCTGAGGCTTTAAGAGGTTATTGGCTGAAAGCATTAAGAATCTTGCTTCTGCCTGAGCCTCTGCTGAAAGCGGAAGATGGATAGCCATCTGGTCCCCGTCAAAGTCAGCGTTGTACGCTGTACATACCAATGGATGAAGTTTTAATGCTCTACCTTCTACCAAAACAGGTTCAAATGCCTGAATACCAAGTCTGTGAAGTGTAGGAGCACGGTTTAAAAGCACCGGATGTTCTTTGATAACATCTTCTAATACTTCCCAAACTTCAGGGCGTACTCTTTCTACCATTCTCTTTGCGTTTTTAATGTTAAGCGCCAAGCCATTTTTAACAAGTCTTTCCATAACGAAAGGCTTAAAGAGCTCAATTGCCATTTCTTTAGGAAGACCGCACTGGTAAATCTTAAGGTCAGGACCAACAACGATAACTGAACGTCCTGAGTAGTCAACACGTTTACCGAGTAAGTTCTGTCTGAAACGCCCCTGTTTACCTTTGAGCATATCTGAAAGTGATTTAAGCGCACGGTTTCCAGGACCTGTAACAGTTCTTCCGCGTTTTCCGTTGTTAATCAACGCGTCAACAGCTTCCTGAAGCATTCTCTTTTCGTTTCTCACGATGATATCAGGAGCTTTGAGTTCTAAAAGTCTTGCCAAACGATTATTTCTGTTAATAACACGACGATATAAGTCGTTTAAGTCAGATGTCGCAAATCTTCCACCGTCAAGCTGTACCATAGGTCTTAAATCAGGCGGAATAACAGGCAAAACGTCCATAATCATCCATTCAGGCTTGTTTCCTGAAAGTCTGAATGATTCTACAACATCAAGTCTTTTAATAAGCTTAATTCTTTTCTGGCTCTGACCTGAAACTTCCTCAAGCTCTGCTTTAAGCTGAGCTGAAATTTCGTCCAAATCAAGTTCTGAAAGGAGAACTTTGATTGCTTCTGCACCCATACCAGCTTTGAATTTTTTACCATACTTATCATAAGCTTCTCTGTACTCAGCGTCAGTTAAGAGCTGTTTTTTGTAAAGCGGGGTTTTACCCGGGTCAGTTACAACGTAAGCTGCAAAATAAAGTACTTTTTCCAAATCTCTTGGTGACATTTCAAGAATTAATCCCATTCTTGACGGAATACCTCTGAAATACCAAATGTGAGAAACAGGAGCAGCAAGCTCGATATGACCCATTCTTTCACGTCTTACCTTAGCTTTTGTAACTTCAACGCCACACTTGTCGCACACGATACCCTTGTATCTTAATCTTTTGTACTTACCGCAATGACATTCCCAGTCCTTCATAGGTCCGAAAATTCTTTCGCAGTATAAACCGCCTGTTTCAGGCTTTAATGTTCTGTAGTTTATAGTTTCAGGCTTTTTAACCTCACCGCGAGACCAGCTTCTGACTGCCTCAGGTGATGCCAAGCCAATTTTTATAGACTTAAACTCGTATTTACCGGAATTATCTTTTTCCGCCAAAACAGTTTTTTCATTTTCCATAAAGTTTCAGTCCTTTCTGCCGGCAAATTATGCCGCAATATTAACAATCCTTATCCTTAGCCGTTGATATCTTCAAAGTCTACAACGTTTTCCATATCACCATCGTAAACCAATTCTTCTTCATAAGCGAAATCATCATCGGCACTATCTGCACCCTCACTATTTGCCAAAGCTTCTTCTTCGGCACGTTCAGCGCTCTTTCTGATTTCTGCCAAGATTTCAGGAGTTGCTTCAGGCGCTTCAATGTCTTCGTCATATTCTCTCAAATCAATTTCATTATCGTCTTTGTCAAGAACTTTAACGTCAAGGCAAAGGCTCTGCAATTCTTTGATTAATACTTTGAATGACTCAGGAACACCCGGTTTTGGAACATTAAGACCTTTAACAATAGATTCGTAAGTCTTAACACGTCCTGTAACATCGTCCGACTTGATTGTCAATATTTCCTGCAAGGTATATGCTGCACCATAAGCTTCCAAAGCCCAAACTTCCATTTCACCAAATCTCTGTCCACCGAACTGAGCTTTACCACCAAGTGGCTGCTGAGTAACAAGTGAGTATGGACCTGTTGAACGAGCATGGATTTTATCATCAACAAGGTGATGGAGTTTTAACATATACATATAACCAACTGTAACAGGATTATCAAACTTCTGACCTGTTCTTCCGTCATAAAGTGTAATTTTACCTGTTTCATCATAAAGCTCAGGTGTTCCGTTTTCTTTATCGGTTTCAACCTGTTTTGCAAGCTTTAATGCTTCTTTAATATCTTCTTCGTGAGCACCGTCAAATACAGGAGTAGCAACTTTCCAGCCAAGGGCTTTAGCAGCATATCCTAAGTGAACCTCTAAAACCTGACCGATGTTCATACGTGAAGGAACGCCCAAAGGATTGAGCACAATCTGAAGCGGAGTACCATCTGGTAAGAATGGCATATCTTCCTGAGGTAAAACTCTTGAAACGACACCCTTGTTACCATGACGTCCTGCCATTTTATCGCCGACAGAAATTTTTCTCTTCTGTGCGATATAGCATCTGATAACCTGATTTACACCAGGCTGAAGTTCGTCACCGTTTTCTCTTGTAAACACTTTAACGTCAACGATGATACCTGATTCACCGTGTGGAACACGAAGTGAAGTATCTCTTACTTCTCTTGCCTTTTCGCCGAAGATTGCACGTAAGAGTCTTTCTTCAGCAGTAAGTTCTGTTTCACCTTTTGGTGTAACCTTACCAACCAAAATATCGCCCGCGTGAACTTCTGCACCTATTCTTACAATACCTCTTTCATCAAGGTCGCGAAGTGCATCGTCACCAACGTTTGGAATATCTCTTGTAATTTCTTCAGGTCCAAGTTTTGTATCTCTTGAATCAATTTCATATTCTTCTATATGAATTGAAGTCAAAACGTCGTCTTTTACGAGGTTTTCATTAAGCAAAATAGCATCTTCGTAGTTGTAACCTTCCCAAGTCATAAAGCCAATGAGAACGTTTTTGCCAAGACCAACTTCGCCGTTTTCGGTAGCAGGACCATCAGCGATAAGTTCGCCTTTCTTAACAAAGTCACCCTCTTTAACAACAGGTCTCTGATTAATGCAAGTGCCCTGGTTAGAACGTGTGAACTTCAAAATGTTATAAGTTTTGATTTCGCCTGTTTCTTCTTCTCTTACAACAACTTTATCTGCAGCAACTTTTAAAACTGTGCAGTCTGATTTAGCAACTACAACAACACCTGAGTCCATAGCTGCTCTGTATTCCATACCTGTACCGATAATAGGTGATTCAGGTTTAATGAGCGGAACTGCCTGACGCTGCATGTTAGATCCCATAAGTGCACGTGATGCGTCATCGTTTTCAAGGAACGGAATCATAGCTGTAGCAACAGATACAACCTGACGTGGAGATACATCCATATAGTCAATTCTGTCAGGAGAAACTTCAATCATATCGTCCTGTTTTCTTGCGATAACTTTTTTTGCAATAAACTTGCCGTTTTCATCGCAAGGTTCTGTTGCCTGAGCAATAATTTTGCCGTCTTCAACATCTGCTGTGATATATACAATTTCATCTGTAACAGCACCATCTTTTACTACTCTGTAAGGTGCTTCAATAAATCCGTAATTGTTAATTCTTGCATAAGTTGCAAGTGAGTTGATAAGACCAATGTTTGGACCTTCAGGGGTTTCAATAGGACACATTCTGCCGTAGTGAGAATAGTGTACGTCTCGAACGTCAAAGCTTGCACGGTCTCTTGACAAACCGCCAGGACCTAATGCAGAAAGTCTTCTCTTGTGAGTAAGCTCAGCAAGTGGGTTTGGCTGGTCCATAAACTGTGAAAGCTGTGAAGAACCGAAAAATTCTTTAACAGCGGCAACAACAGGTCTTGTATTGATAAGAGCCTGAGGAGTGATAACATCCAAATCCTGAATTGTCATTCTTTCTCTTACAACTCTTTCCATTCTTGAAAAACCAAGTCTGAACTGGTTTTGCAAAAGTTCACCAACTGCACGCAAGCGTCTGTTGCCCAAGTGGTCGATATTATCTGTTTCGCCAATGCCGTGACGCATATTCAAAACATAGTTAACAGATGCAAAAACATCTTCTACCATAACGTGTTTTGGCATAAGATTTTCTGCATTTTCCATCAATAAAGTTTTAAGCTCAGCTTCATCGCCGTTAGCATCTTCAATGAGCTTTGTCAAAAGGTCAAATCTAACATTTTCGTTAATTCCGATTTCTTCTGGGTCAAAATCAAGGAAATGTTTAGCATTAACCATGCCATTTGAAAATACAATAACAGCATCGCCGTCAATATCTAAAACAACTCTGTTTACTGCATTCTTTTCAAGTTCAAGGCAAGCTTCTTTGTTAAGCACATCACCCTTAGAGAACAAAATTTCTCCTGTAACAGGGCTTACAACGTCTTCCATAAGAGTTTTACCCAAAACTCTGTCGATGAGTGCAAGTTTTTTGTTGAACTTATAACGTCCAACTCTTGCTAAATCATATCTCTTTGCATCAAAGAACAAGGAGCCTACGAGTTTTGCAGCACCTTCTAATGTTGCAGGTTCGCCGGGACGAAGTCTTTTGTAGATTTCTTCCAAAGCTTCCTTAGTATCCTTTGTAGTATCTTTACTTAATGTATTAAGAAGAATGTCTTCTTCGCCGAACATTTCGACAATTTCATCAGCAGAATTAAGACCAAACGCTTTAAGTAAAACTGTAACAGGAAGTTTTCTTGTTCTGTCAACTCTTACAGAAAATACATTGTACTGGTCTGTTTCATATTCTATCCATGCACCTCTGTTAGGGATAACAGTAGATGTGAAGAGCTTGTTGCCTGCTTTATCAAAAGAAGAAGCATAGTAAATACCAGGAGATTTTACAAGCTGGCTTACGATAACACGTTCAGCACCATTGTAAACAAAGGTACCCTGATCTGTCATAAGCGGGAAATCGCCCATAAAAATTTCCTGTTCTTTTACTTCGCCTGTGTCTTTATTGATAAGTCTAACTCTTACCTTTAAAGGTGCGGCATAAGTTGCATCTCTTTCTCTGCATTCTTCGAGTGTATATTTTGCGTTTTCCTTTTCCAGGGTGAAATCAATAAACTCAAGAACCAGCTTGTCTGCCATATCATCGATTTGCGGTTTGTTGAACACACTGCCAAACAATTCGTCAGATAAGAACCATTTGCAGCTTCTTTCCTGATCATCGCGGCTAGAAAAGTTCGTAATCGGAGAAACATCTTTCAAAACCTCTAAAAGTCCGTCTGTTAAAAACCACTCATAAGAGTTTTTCTGGACTTCGATAAGGTTTGGCATCTGTGATGCTTCTGTGATTTTAGAATAACTCATACGGGTATTCTTGCCGAGTTTAGTCTCGCGTGGCATCATAAAATCAATCACCTCATTTAAATTTTTACATTTAATAAAGTTGATGCTGTTTATTAATCATCCTGAACATAAATGAAAGTAAAATTTACTTTCGTTCCAAATATGAATGAAAATTGCGTCTGCGCCAAGGATTTCTTAGCATTTTTTATTAAATATTCCATTACTTTCCTCTTTTGCAGGGCATATAACACCAATTTACAGTATTAGATTATATATGTTACCATAAATTTTTATATTTGTCAACATTTTTTACAAAAAAATCTGCACAGCCTATAAGCTGTGCAGACGATATGATTTTGTAATATATTACATAACCTGTGTTGCAATATAAATTGCAAAGAGTACAACTGATATCCACATAATCGGGCTGATGTCTTTGATTTTGCCTGTGCAAACTTTAAGAACAAACCAAGCAATCATACCGAACATAATACCTGTTGCGATTGAGTATGCAAATGGCATCATAACTATTGCTAAGAATCCACCGATTGAATCTGCAACGTCACCGTCAAAGTCCATCTGAGTAACTGCTGAAAGCATCAAAAGACCAACGAAGAGCATTGCTGGTGTTGTAGCAAAGCTTGGAATTGCGAGGAAGATAGGAGCAAATGGGATAGCGATCAAGAACAAAATACCTGTTGTTAAAGCTGTAAGACCAGTTTTTCCGCCTGCTGCTACGCCTGCTGAAGATTCAACATAACTTGTAACTGTTGAAGTACCAAGACATGCACCTGCTACAGTACCAACTGCATCTGCCATTAAAGCTCCGCCTGCTCTTGGAAGTGAACCATCTTCTGCAAGAAGGTTACCTTTCTGAGCAACACCAATTAATGTGCCAACTGTATCAAAAATATCTGTATAAAGGAATGTGAACAATACAACTGCAAAACCAGCAAAGTTTTCAGCAATATATCCGAAATCAAACTGGAAAAGTGCAGGAGCTGAAAAGTTTGCTTTTATAGCATCCCATGAAAGTGAAGGAATTAATGAATAAACACCAGCTTCTACATTAACCTGATACCAACCGCACACCTGTGCAATAATACCAAGCACCCATGTAGCCAAAATACCAATCAAGATATCACCCTTAACTTTGTAATGGTGAAGGATACCAATAATAATAAGGCCTACAATTGCAAGAACAACCTGAGGTGAACCAAGGTTTCCAAGACCAACCAATGTAGAATCATTATTTACAACAACGCCTGCGTTTATAAGTGCGATGATTGTAATAAACAAACCGATACCAGCTGTAATACCAAGTTTTAAGTTTTTAGGAATTTTGTTAACCAAAGCTTCTCTGAACTTAAAGAGTGAAAGAACCATAAAGATTACACCTTCAAGCAAGATAGCTGTTAAAGCAACTTTGTATGAGTAACCCATTGTTAAGCATACTGTGTAAGTAAAGAACGCATTAAGTCCCATACCTGATGCAAGCGCTACAGGATAGTTAGCAAAAAACGCCATACAGATTGTACCAATTGCAGCAGAAAGTGCAGTTGCCATAAAGATTGCAGCCGCACCAGGGCCATCAGGAATAATACCTAACATTCCAGGGTTAACTGCCAAGATGTAAGCCATTGCCAAAAATGTTGTAATGCCTGCAATAATTTCGGTCTTAACATCTGTGCCATGTTCTTTAAGTTTGAACAATTTTTCCATTTTTCAACCTCTCCTTTTTTGTAAAAAAATATTACATAATAATTTTACTATATTTTGCACAATTTGGCAAGAAATATTTTGAAAAAATTCGACAAAAAAACTGCACAAAATTTTGTGCAGTTTTTCGCATTTAATCTCTTTTAATCTTAAAACAGTCCACTGATAACGCCATTTTCATCAACATCAATTTTTTCAGCTGCAGGCACTTTAGGAAGTCCGGGCATTGTCATAATATCACCTGTCAACACCACGATAAAGCCCGCACCTGCTGAAATTTTAATATTTCTTACTGTAACCTTAAAGCCTGTCGGTGCACCGAGTTTTGTCATATCGTCTGAAAAACTGTACTGAGTTTTTGCGATACAAACAGGACATTTTGTAAATCCAAGTTCTTCTAATTGCTTAATCTGTGTTTCAGCATTTGGTGTAAAGTTAACTCCGTCACCGCCATAAATCTTTTTAACAACCGCCTCAATTTTTTCTTTGATAGAAAGCTCGTCAGTATAAGCAAACTCAAAGTTATTTTCCTCTTCACAAAGTTTTACAACTTCTTCAGCGAGTTCAACACCGCCGTTGCCGCCCTCTGCCCATACGTTTGAAAGAACAACGTTAACACCGAGCTTTTTACATTCCTCAATGATAAGTTCAACTTCCTTATCTGTATCCGTAGGGAATCTGTTAACAGCAACAACGCTCGGAAGTTTGTAAACATCTTTGATGTTTGAAACGTGTTTTAAAAGATTCGGGATACCTTCTTTAAGCGCTTCTAAGTTTTCGTTTCCGAGGTCGGTTTTTGCAAGACCGCCATGCATCTTAAGTGCTCTTATTGTTGCAACAATTACAACAGCAGAGGGTCTAAGACCTGCCAATCTGCACTTAATATCAAGGAATTTTTCAGCACCAAGATCTGCGCCGAAGCCTGCTTCTGTAATAGCATAATCGCCAAGTTTCATAGCAAGTTTTGTAGCAAGCACTGAGTTGCATCCGTGTGCAATGTTTGCAAAAGGTCCACCATGAACAAGAGCAGGAGTACCTTCTAATGTCTGAACAAGGTTCGGCTTTATTGCATCTTTTAACAGTGCAGTCATAGCGCCTTCAGCCTTTAAGTCGCCTGCAGTAACAGGCTTATCTTCATAAGTGTAACCAACAATAATATTTGAAAGTCTTTTCTTAAGATCTAAAATATCTGATGAAAGACAAAGTACTGCCATAATCTCTGACGCAACTGTAATATCATATCCGTCTTCACGCGGAACGCCGTTAACTTTAGCGCCGATACCATCAATTACATGACGGAGCTGACGGTCGTTCATATCAACGCATCTTTTCCATGTAATCCTTTTAGGATCAATGTTTAAAGTATTGCCCTGATAGATGTGGTTATCAAGCATTGCAGCTAAAAGATTGTTTGCAGCACCGATTGCGTGAAAATCTCCTGTAAAGTGAAGATTAATGTCTTCCATAGGAACAACCTGAGCATATCCGCCACCTGCCGCACCGCCTTTTACACCAAAAACAGGACCGAGTGATGGCTCACGTAGTGCTACCATTACGTTTTTGCCGATTTTTCTAAGTCCGTCAGCAAGACCAATTGTTGTTGTTGTTTTACCTTCTCCCGCAGGTGTAGGAGTTATCGCTGTAACCAAAATGAGCTTACCATCTTTTCTTCCCGTATCTTTCAAAATCTTAAGGTCAACTTTTGCCTT
The DNA here is from genome assembly GCA_045589295.1 of Clostridia bacterium. Lineage (GTDB taxonomy): Bacteria > Bacillota > Clostridia > RGIG6154 > RGIG6154 > RGIG2094. The sequence continues at coordinate 20,681 of JAZNOU010000014.1, read as the reverse complement.
ATGATTTCCGTAATACTCTAAATACTCATCCTTAATTCCTGCAGTTTTTGCAATCTCAGAGATATGCTTCATCTGAACAGACTGAGCAATTTCAATGTCGCTTTTGTAACTCACCTTAAAACAACTCCTTAAATATATTTTTTCAAATATTTATCAACATAATAAATGACTGCAAATAAAATCACAACTTCAAACGGAAGTGCAACCGCGTTTTTTAATATTCGTGCAGGCATTAAAACCGCAAGAGCTTTCCCTGTTGTCATATAAACCCAAATCGAATTTAAAGTAACATTTACAAAAAGATTTACTGAAAGTTTTGCCAAAAAGCTTTTAACCAGGATGTCGAGAGCTTTACTTCTCTTAATCAGCATTTTCCCCTTTTTGTAAAATAAAATACCATATATAAACCCGCCAACTGCAGCAGACACGGTATAGCCAGGAAAAAATGCACCACCTGCAGGCTTGATAATATACCTCACCACATCACCCACTGCTGCGGCAATAGGTGCGGCAACAGGACCTGCCACAACTCCCATAACTGCAGTTGCTGCAAAATCGAGTCTGATTTTCAAAAGTTCGCCTAAATTTAAAGGATTGAGAGCCTCAATTGCAGCTCCTAATGCAATCATAAGTCCGCACAGGACCATAGTTTTGATTTTTTTCATTTCTGCAAAAGATGATTTAAACATAAAAAACCTCCAAAAATAAAATATGTCGTTTTAGAGGTTTTTAAACAAAAAACCTCTTTATTGGCAATGCCGCAAAAGAGGTATTTTAATTTAAATGCCTTTATTGCAGCAACGGAATGCAAGTTCTGCACCGCAAGCGTACACGCTTTTCGTAAGCAGGACAACTTCCCGTCCCTGCTTCACTTAACGCACAAAACTCTACTTTGCTTAATAAATTTATAATACCATAATTTTGTAATGTTGTCAACAACGACAAGATATTTTTACGACAAATTTGGTGTTGACATTTACCTTTTAATAGGATGCTGATTTGTTTGAAATATACAATTCATTTCTATTTGAAACCTTCAAAACGATAACTTTACAGGGTATATAACATCATTAAGCTTTTCAAATATGAAAAATTGCCCCTATCTTTCGCTGTCGCAAAGAAAGCTTTTACATGATGCAGTTTTGTATAAGGTTCCAGATAATTCAAGCGCCTTGGTTTTAAACCAACTTGCGCTTATAAAGGATTTAGGAATGATTTAAAATAAACATAATTAAAACAAAAAGTGCTGACATTTTCTGCCAGCTCTTTTCTATTTAAATAAAAAACAAGCACCAAGTTTATGAGTGCTTGTTTTTTTATAATAACTATCTTTTTTTGTATTAACCTTTTACGCCGCCAACTGTAAGACCTCTTGTGAAGTACTTCTGGAAGAACGGGAATACAACGAGTGCAGGACCTGCAACGAGCATTGCTGTTGCCATTCTTGCAGATTCACTAGGAAGTGATGCCAAATCCTGAGTAAGATTTACATCTGAATTTTCTCTTAAGAAGGTAATCTGTCTCATAATCTTCTGCAATAAGTACTGCAAACTGATAAGGTCTTGTCTTCTGTTGATGTAAAGCATTGATTCCATCCATGAATTCCACTTAGAAAGGAACATAAAGAGCGCAATCGTTGCAAGTACCGGTTTTGAAAGCGGAAGAATAATAGTAAAGAATATTCTATATTCTGATGCCCCGTCAATGAGTGCCGCTTCAGTAATTGATTCAGGTAATCCCTGGAAGAATGTTCTTAACATAAATATGTACCAAGGACTGATAATGCCGGGCAATATATAAACCCAAAGTGTATCCTGAAGATGCAAATACTGTGTAATAAGAATGTATGTAGGAACAAGACCGCCGCTAAACAATGTTGTAAAATAGAAGTAAAATGAAAGTGGCATTCTACCTTTTAAATCTCTTTTTGTAAGCGGATAAGCAACCATTGACATAAGTAATGTTGCAACAACCATTACTATAAGAGAGAATGTAATTGTTGTCTTATAGGCATTTAATACCGCTGTAGGGTCTTTAAGTACATACTTGTATGCTTCGATACTGAATTTTCTTGGCCACAAATTGTAACCATTCATAATGATTTCTTTTTCTTCCGTCAAAGATGCACTTACAAGCATGATAAACGGAATTAAGAATAAAATTGATAATACTACAAACAAAATGTTGAGCATTATTTGAGTAGTTTTTGATGATCTTTCCATTATATATGCCCCCCTTATTAAAACAATGCTCTGCTCGGGTCAATTTTTCTGGCAATACCGTTAGTAATCATAACCATAGTAAAACCAACCACGTTCTGAAGCAAACCGATTGCAGAAGACATACTCATGTCACCAATCTGTCTCATAACTCTGTAAATATATGTATCAATTGTATCAGTTCTCTGATAGAGTGCACCGATATCACGCGGAACCTGATAGAACAAACCAAAGTCTGATCTGAAGATACCACCGATCTTAAGAATTGTAAGAATGGTAATAAGCGGAACGAGTGTAGGAACTGTTATGTACCACGCAATCTGAACTTTATTAGCACCGTCGATTTTTGCGGCTTCAAACAATGATGTGTCAATACCCATCAAAGCGGCATAGTAAACAACCATGTCCATACCAACGGTTTTCCACACATAACACACAAGCAAAATCCATGTCCAGAGTTCAGGAATTGAATACCACTGAATAGCTGTGCCGCCAAAGAATGTTATAATTCTGTTTAAGATACCGTATTCAGGGCTTAAGATAGCGTAAACCATATAGCTGGCAATAATCCATGACATAAAGTGCGGTGTGATAAGAATAGTCTGATAAGTTTTAACTGCTTTTCTGCTCTGAATTTCAAAGAGTAAAACAGCAACCAAAACTGCCGCTATAATACCACATGTGATAAAAATTATGTTAAGTTCAAGCGTATTCCATGTTGTTCTTGTAAAATCGTTTGATGTAATGTAGAACTTAAAGTTGTCAAATCCTACCCATTCACTCCCCATGATGCCTTTATTGTATTTATAGTCTTTAAATGCAATTAAAAGGCCATAGAGTGGAAAATAGTTAAATACTAAAACTAAAAGAACGGGAATTACGCAAAGTGAGTAAAGCTGCAAATGGCTTTTTTTAATGCGTCGTTTTTTCTTTGGTGCAACTACTGCAGCACCTGATGTTTGGTTAATTGTGTCCAAAGCGAACCCTCCTAAAATTACTCGTTACTATACCATTATATCACATATTTTTTATTACGCAAGTCTTTTTTTTTGTCTTTTTCTACGTTTTTTTGACATTTGGTGAGCAATATCGCACAAATATATTTTACAACACCGCTTGTACGTAGGTTTCACTCGATTTTTATGTCCATCGACTTTATCTTTTCATTAATTGCTTCGGAAATCAGCGCATAGGTTACGGCAAACAAGGGAACTCCCACAAACATACCTATAAACCCAAACAAACCTCCGCCCACGATAACTGCAAAAACAACATATACTGCACGTATTCCTGTTGATTCCCCCAAAAGCTTCGGACCTAGAATATTTCCGTCAAACTGCTGGAGCACCAAAACAAATATAGCGAAAACAAATGCTTGCCACGGGCTGATTGCAAGGAGCAGTAGTATAGAAGGAATCGCACCAATAAACGGGCCAAAAAACGGAATTATATTCGTGATGCCCACTATCACTGAAATCAGAACCGCATAGTCTAATCTCAAAATATTCATACCCACGTAGCAAATAAATCCTATAATCAACGAATCGACAACTTTTGCAATGATGTATCCGCCAAAGGTTTTATCAGTAAATGATAAAACATCTAACACCCTGTCTCCTTTTTTCTTGCCGACCACTGAATAAAGCAGCTTTTTACCTGTAACTACAAATCTGTTTTTGTCAACCAAAAGATAAATTGAAATAATAACACCAAGCAAAAAGTTCTTGACTTCAACCGACATTGAAACTATAAAAGACGCAACACTTCTCACCGATGTATGCCAATCAAACCCCTTGGAAACTTCTTTTACTATGCTATCCATAATTTCGACTATTGTGGTGGATGGAATATTAAATCTGAGCAAATATGAGGCGAGCCATCTTTCTGTTTCAATTCTTGCACTTTCAACATATCCAGGCACAAGCTCTAAAAGTTCCATCAAGGCATTTACTATCATAGGAACTACCAGGTACATAAAAAGTGAAAGTCCTGACAAAAGCAAAACATAGGTCAGAACCAGGCAAACTGTAACCTTTAAGCCACGCTTTATTGGTTTTTTTGTTTTTATTTTATCAAATAAATTCATAAACTTTTTATAAGGATAGTTAAATATATATGCAATCACAAAGCCATATATAAACGGTTTGATGATATCAACCACCATACCTAACGCCCCTATAATACGACCCGCGTTATTAATGCATGCCCACAAAACAATTGATGCTGCTACCACAAAAAAAGCACAAAGAGATATTTTTACATATTTATTTTCAGTATCAAGTTTCATTTTTTCCTCCGTTATCATTTTTATATCACAATATATTCATTTCCTATACACATTTGCTGTATATAATTTTACCACAAAATACACATTATTGCAAATAATTGACCTAAATTAATTTTTATGTTAAAATTTATATGAGGTGTTATGAATGAAAAAATTTGGTCTTTGGCTATATGATGCGCTGTGCGGACTTTTTATTTGCACTGGCATTTCAATGTGCTTATGTCTGATAATTTATTCAATTTTTAAAGTGCCCGAAATAAATTTTAAAAATACTTTATTTTTGATAGAATTTATTGCACTTTTTTGGCTTTTAAATTTTATTTTCCATTTTACATCGCCCCTTATTATCAAAGGAACTTTACACAGTATTATATGCTTTATGCTTTCAATAATCGTTTTTTCCATTAACTTTGGATACGTCCCTGCAGCACGTATGCTTTTAATGCTAATGCTTATTTTCTTCTCTGTATACTGGCTGCTTTTGTGGATGTTTGTAAGATTGTCAAAGAAAGTAAACTCGCCCCTTCGTCATTTCCCTGAATGGCTGTTCAGATTAAGACCTCAAAACACTTCAAAAACAATTGAACACGAATAATTTTCTATTGACTAAATCACGATTTTGCAATATAATAGTTATATTCAATTTATAAGGAGAGATTATTTTGAAAAAGATATTTGCTTTAATTTTATCTATTGTATTTTCAGTAAGTATACTTACTGGTTGTGGCAATGCTACAATGGATGAAATCAACAAAAACACAAATATTACAGTTGCCACAATCGGCGGTGAAGATATTTATGCTTATGAAATGATTTATCTTATGAAAATGGGGTATCCGAAAGAAGAAGCTTTAAGTGAAATCTCAAGCCTCAAAGCCTCTGTTGCAAAAGCAAAGGAATACGGATACACAGTAACGGACGAAGATAACGAAACAATCAAATCTCAACTTGAAGAGCTTACCACTCAGTTCGGTGGCGAAGAGCAGCTTTTAAAAGAATTTGAAAATCTTGGCATCACCAAAGAACAGTATATGGAAATAATGCGTCTTTCACTTCTTGTAGAACACCTTAATGAAAACATTACTGAACTTGGCTTATTCACAGAAGTTGAAGACAGTGTAGTTCTTAATTTTTACAACAACAACTTCTTAAGATCACAGCACATTTTATTCTCTACAGTTGACACACAGACAAGCGCAAAGCTTTCTGACGATGTTATCAGAGAAAAAGAAGCTAAAGCAAACGAAGTTGCAAAAAAAATTAGCGAAGGTGCCGCATTTGAGGATTTTGTTAACCTTTCAGAAGACCCTGGTCTTGAAACAAGCCCGAACGGTTATACATTCTTAAACGCTCATTCAACCACACTCAAAGACGACGAGCTTATGCTTTCAATGTTCCAGCAATCAGGTATTCCGATTATGGTTGAAGAATTTGAACAGGCTACTGCAGATCTTAAAAACGGCGAAGTTTCAGGCGTTATTGAATCAAGTTACGGCTATCATATTATAAAAAGATACGACCTTCACGGCGAAGGTAATGAATATGAACAGTTTAAGCCATACATTTCGGGCGTTATTAACAACGTAAACTATGCAGGCCTCGTAGACTCTTGGAAAGCTGAAATGAAACAGAAAACCAACAAGTATTACGAAGCTTTAGAGGTTACTCCCGCAGGTCAGGACACTCAAGCTCAAACCGGAGAAGTAACAGAATAATAAATATACTTTTCAAGATGCTGTTCTGCCTTGCAAAAGGCGACAGCTTCTTTTATAAATTGAAAAAGTGAGGTTTTTTGATGAACACTATCAAAATTAATGCAACAAAAAAATACGACGTTTTAGTAGAAAGTGGTTGCTTTAAAAACGTGGGACAACTTGTTAAAAATATATTCCCAAAAGGGAAAATTATGATAGTGACCGACTCCACAGTAAATGCCCTTTATGCAAATTCTTTGGTCGAAAATTTAAAATCCCATGGTTTTTGCGATATTTTTGTGTTTTCTTTTCCTGCAGGTGAACATTCAAAAAACTACAAAACTTTAATTGATATCACTGAATTTGCAGCAAAAAACAACTTGACACGCACCGACCTTTTTATAGCACTTGGCGGCGGTGTTGTAGGTGATATTACAGGATTTGCTGCATCAGTTTACTTGAGAGGAATAAAGTTTATTCAAATTCCTACGACTTTTCTTGCTGCCATTGATTCTTCTGTAGGCGGGAAAACTGCAGTTAATCTTGATGCAGGCAAAAATTTAATCGGTGCTTTTTATCAACCTGAGCTTGTGATATGCGACCCGCTTCTTACAAACACCTTAGATGACCTTTATTTCGATGATGGTGTCGCAGAAGCAATAAAGTACGGTGCTATTATGGACGAAGAACTGTTTGAACTTTTTGAAAACGGTAACATTAAAGATAATTTAGAGAAAATTATTGTAAGATGTATTGAACTTAAAAACATCGTTGTTTCAAAAGATGAATTTGACACAGGTGTTCGTCAGCTTTTAAATTTTGGGCACACCATAGGTCACTCGGTAGAAAAATGCAGTAACTTTGAAACAACACACGGCCACGCAGTAGCAATTGGAATGGCAATTATAACAAAAGGTTCGTGTGCACTTGGTATCACGCCGAAGAAAGATGCAGAAAGGCTTTTAAAGCTTATTAAAAAATATAATCTTCCAACCAATTGCGATTTTGACGCAGACAGTCTTTATAGTCCTGCAGTTTCTGACAAAAAACGTGCAGGAAGCGATATTACAATTATAGTTATGGAAAAAATCGGCAAGTGCATATTGCACAAAATCCCTATTGAAAGTTTAAAGGAGCTGATTGAAAATGGACGTTAGGATTACCCCCTCAAAGCTATCGGGAACTTTAGAGGCCGTTTCTTCAAAATCAGATGCTCACAGAGTTATACTTGCTGCAGCCTTATCAGGCTCAAGCGTAGACATCTACATAAACAATATCTCAGAGGATATAAAAGCAACCTTAAGATGCATAAAAGCATTTGGCGGCGACTATAAAATAAATGACGGATTTATTACAGTTTACCCTCTTGGTGAAACAAACTGCACCACTGTAAACTGTGGCGAAAGCGGTACAACTGCAAGATTTATCCTTCCTGTTGGCGCCTGCTTTTGCGAAGAATTTACGCTTTGCGGCGAAGGCAGACTCCCCCAAAGACCTTTTACCGAGCTTGTCAGTGAAATGAAAAATGCGGGATGCGAATTAAGCTCAAACTCACTTCCTATCACCTGCAAAGGAAAGCTTGATACAACAAAGGAATTTTTTATGCCAGGCAGCGTAAGCTCACAGTACATTTCGGGACTTTTGTTTGCAATCGCATCACAAAAAAAAGGCGGAAAAATCACTCTCACCTCACATTTGGAATCCGAGGGTTATGTGGATATGACAGTTAAAACTTTAAATGATTTTGGAATAAAAGTTATAAAAGGCGAAAATTATTACGAAGTATTAAAAGGCGAGTTTAACCCACCCAAAAGAATTTATGTTGAAGGCGACTGGTCAAATGCAGCATTTTGGATTGTGTGCAACTTTTTAGGAAGTAACATAAAAATTTCAGGACTTGACAATTCTCTCCAGCGTGACAGCAAAATAGTTTCTCTTTTGCCTATGCCCGACGAAATTGATGCAAAAGATATTCCCGACATTGTACCCGTTTTATGCGTAGCAGCATGCGGATTGAATAAGATTACAAAATTTATAAATACAAAAAGACTTAAAATCAAAGAAAGTGACCGCGTTAAAACCACCTGTGAACTGATAAACAATCTGGGTGGAAAGGCAGAGTATGATGATAATTCCATAACTATTTACGGGAAAGGCTTTTTAGACGGCGGAACAATAAATAGCTATAACGACCACAGAATTGCAATGAGTGCAGCAGTTGCTTCAACTATTTGCAAAAACGAAGTTATTATAAAGGACGCATATTCAATAAACAAATCATACCCTACATTTTATGAACACTTTAAAAATCTGGGAGGTAAGATAAATGTTTAATTTAGGAAAAGCTCTTAATATAAGCGTTTTTGGTGCTTCGCATGCACCGGAAATCGGCGTTGTTATAAACAATCTCCCAAAAGGCGAAAAGATTGATTATAATGAACTTTTAGACTTTATGAAAAGACGCGCCCCCGGCAACAACGAGTTTTCAACACCAAGAAAGGAAAGCGATTTGCCAGAGTTTATAACAGGTATTTCAGATGGTATCACAACAGGTGAACAAATACGCGCAATTATTAGAAATACAAATGTTAAAAGTGCAGATTACGGCAATTTGCAATTTATCCCCCGTCCCGGGCACGCCGACTACACCGCGTATGTAAAATATGACGGAAAAGAGGATATGAGAGGCGGAGGGAAATTTTCAGGACGCCTTACCGCTCCTCTTTGTATTGCAGGAGGAATAATCAAACAGATTTTGGCAAGACGCGGAATTTTCATCGGTGCGCATATATATGCCGTTCATGGCATAAAGGATGACCAATTTAGTGCCACAGATGTTAACTTAAACGATTTTGAAGCTGTATGGAAAAAAGATTTTCCTGTTATAAATGACCAAAAGGGCGAAATTATGAAACAGGAAATATTAAAATATAAAGAGCAAAAAGATTCCGTAGGCGGAATTGTGGAATGCAGTATCACAGGCGTTCCCGCAGGACTCGGCGAGCCTATGTTTTTCGGCGTTGAAAATCAAATTTCTTCTGCAATTTTTTCAATCCCTGCAGTTAAAGGAATTGAGTTTGGTGCAGGTTTTGAAGCAAGCGAACTGACCGGAAGCCAAAACAACGACGATTTTTATTTTGACCAGGGCAAAATAAAGACAAAAACAAATAACTCAGGAGGAATTTTAGGCGGAATTACAAACGGAATGCCAATTACTTTCAAAGTGGCATTCAAACCTACCCCATCTATTTCTCTTCCCCAGCAAAGCGTAGATATAAAAGAAAAAAAAGATACAATTTTAGAAATAAAAGGCAGACACGACCCTTGCATTGTTCAGCGTGCAGTACCTGTTGTTGAGGCGGTTTCCGCAATAGTTATTTACGATATGCTTTTACAGGACGAACGCCTTAAAAGAAAGGATTAATTTATATGGATTTAATAGAAATAAGAAATGAAATTGATAAAATAGATGACCAGTTAAACGAACTTTTCAAAAAGAGAATGGAGACAGTTTTATCTGTCGCTAAATATAAGGCGGAAAACAATCTCCCTATATTAAATCAGGGCAGAGAGCGTGAAATTTTGCACCGAATGGTCTCACAAAATCCCGAAGAGCTTGCCTCTTACACCAAAATTCTTTTTAACACGCTCTTTGATGTAAGCCGTTCTCATCAGACAACTGCTTTAAATAAGCAAAATGATTTGGCCGACAAAATTAAAACCGCCTTACAAGAAACCCCAAACAAACTTCCCGCTGCACCTACTGTTGCATGTCAGGGAGCAGAAGGTGCATACTCTCAGCAAATGTGCGACAAGATTTTCACCGCACCTTCAATTATGTATTTTTCAACTTTTAAGGGTGTTTTTGATGCGGTTGACAAGGGACTTTGTAAATACGGAATTTTACCTGTTGAAAACAGCATTTACGGCTCGGTTTCAGAGGTTTACGACCTTATGCACAAATATAAATTTTATATCGTTAAAGAGCAAAAGCTACATATCAGCCATTCGCTTTTGTCAAATGGAACTGACATTAAGAAAATAAAAAAAGTTTATTCACACGAACAAGCAATTGGCCAATGCGAAGAATTTATCAAAAAACACTCATTAAAAGTTGAAATTTGTGCAAATACTGCAATTGCTGCTCAAATTGTAAAAGAAAGTGGCAAAGATGACGTGGCAGCTATTGCGTCAGCAGAGTGTGCCCCACTTTATGGCCTTAATATTTTGCAAAAAAATATTCAAGACAGCGACAACAATCACACAAGATTTATCCTTATTTCCAAAAATCTTGAAATTTATCAAGGTGCGAACAAACTCAGCCTGCTTGTTTGTGCATCTCACACTCCAGGCTCACTTTATCATCTCATTTCAAAATTTTCAGCACTTGGAATAAATCTTACAAAAATTGAAAGCAGACCTATTCCAGGCAGAGATTTTGAATTTATGTTCTGCTTTGAAATGGAAATTTCATCTCACTCTGACGAACTTATTGCACTTTTGTCAAGTCTTGACGATATAACCTATTTAGGAAGCTACAGCGCCTGAGTTTACGTTGAAATTTCAACCAAAATTCACAAAAAATACACACATAAAAAGTATAATGGCACCGACAAAATCGTTTTAATGGAGGAATTGCTTTGAAAATTAATTTACCCAAACTTAAATGTCCCGAATTTATTAAAAAGCACAAGAAAGCGAGCATCATAATCGGTGCTGTTTTGTTAATTTTAATAATTCTTGCCGTAATAGGCATTTCAGGAAAGAAAAAAGCTGCAAGCAGTCAACAGACTTTCAGTGAATACACAGTTTCAAAAGGTAACATTAAGGTAGTTATCTCAGGAAGCGGAACTATTGAAGCAAATGAACAGTACGATATTACCGCTTTAGTTACAGGCGATGTTTTAAGCGCTGATTTTGAAGAGGGCGACGTTGTACAAGAAGGTGACATTTTATATGAAATTGACACCCAAAACGTTGAAAACTCAATAGAAAAAGCAAAAAACTCAGTAGAAACTGCTAAAATGAGCTATGATGATGCACTAGAAGATGTTTCAAATCTAAATGTCAAAGCTCCCTGCAGTGGCGTTATTACAAACGTATACATAAAAAGCGGTGATACCGTTTCAAAAGGAACAAAAATTGCAGATATTGTTGACAGTTCAACAATGCTTTTAAAAATTCCTTTTAATTCAAACGATGCAAATAATCTTTTTGTCGGTCAGTCAATCACAGTAAGGCTTGACTCGTCTTCATATGAACTTTCAGGAAGAATTTCAAAAATTTCAACAGGCTCTATCATATCTTCAACAGGTGTAAGCGTTAAAACTGTTGAAATTGAGGTTAAAAACCCCGGAACATTAAGAGCAGGCGAAAGAGCGATTGCCTATACATCATCTTATGCGTGCAATGAGGCAGGAACTTTCGAGGTTAATCAGGAAGAAGTAATCACCGCAGAGGTTTCAGGCGATATTTCGTGGATTGCAATTGGTGTTGGCGATCAGGTTGCAAACGGGCAAAAAATTGCACAAATCACAAGCAAAAGTGCAGTAAATTCTGCTAAAAGGAACGAACTTTCATACAAAGATGCTCAGCTTAACCTAGACAATCTTTACGAAAATATGGAAGATTACACAATAACTGCCCCCATTTCAGGCACTGTGATAAGTAAGGAAACAAAAGCGGGTGACAAGCTTGACAACAGTAACAAGTCAACAGTTATGGCTGTAATTGCAGATATGTCAAGAATGCTTTTTAAAATTTCTGTCGATGAGCTTGATATCGCAAAATTAAAAGTAGGTCAGGTGGTTTCTGTTACCGCAGATGCTTTAGAGGGCAAATTTTTCTCAGGCTATATTGACAAAATAAGCATTATCGGTACAACCTCAAATGGCGTTACAACCTACCCTGTTACAGTTGTAGTAAACGAACCTGAAGGTCTTATACCCGGTATGAATGTCGATGCAGAAATTACTGTTGAAGAAGTTAAGGACGTTTTAACAGTTCCAATTTCTGCAATTATGAGAGGAAATATGGTGGCTGTTAAATCTGACGAAAAACCTGAAGAAACACCCAAAACACCTCAGAATACCAACAGCAATTCAAATGAAAAAGGATTTGACAAGTCAAAAATGGGCCGTGCTTTTGGAATGGAACTGCCTGATGGCTACGTTTTAAAACGTGTTGAAGTAGGTATAAGCAACTCTGACTATGCAGAGATAAAGTCAGGTCTTGAAGAGGGCGATATAATATTAATCCAGCAAGCCGATACCACCAAATCTCTTACCGATATGATGATGAGCGGCATGGGCGGCCATCCGTCAGGAATGGGTGGTATGAGCGGTGCTCCTTCAGGTATGGGTGGCGGTACACCAAACAGAAGCGGTGCTATGGGCGGTGCAGGAAGATGATAGATTTAAAGGATATTTACAAAATCTACTCTGACGGCGACAGTGAAATACGTGCTTTAGACGGAATATCACTTAATATCAAAGAGGGCGAATTTGTTGCAATTGTAGGTCAGTCAGGCTCTGGTAAATCCACCTGTATGAACATAATAGGTTGTTTAGACGTTCCCACAAGCGGAAGCTATCACTTAAACGGAATAGATGTAAGCACAATGAAAGATGATGAGCTTGCGGTTATAAGAAATCAGGCACTGGGTTTTATTTTTCAGCAGTACAATTTAATCCCAAAGCTCACTCTTTTAGAAAACGTTGAACTTCCTTTGGTTTACAGAGGCTATCCTCCACAAAAAAGAAGAGAGCTTGCCCTTTTGGCGCTTAGCCGTGTAGGTCTGGAAGACAGGGCGAAAAAATTCCCGTCACAGCTTTCAGGCGGTCAGCAGCAAAGAGTTTCAATCGCAAGAGCACTCGCCGGAAACCCAAAAGTAATTTTAGCTGACGAGCCAACAGGTGCTCTTGACTCAAAGACAGGAAAAGACGTGCTTGACTTTTTAAAAAAATTAAATTCAGACGGCACTACTGTTGTTATGATTACTCACGACAACGAAATTGCATCACAGGCAAAAAGAATTGTCAGAATTTCAGACGGCAAAATAATTTCAGATGAAAGGCAGGGCGATTTATGAACTTAAAGCAGTCTTTTATCTTAGCATTAAAAAGTCTTCAGACAAGTAAAATGCGCTCTTTCCTTACCATGCTTGGCATTATTATAGGTGTTGCGGCAGTAATTATCCTAGTTTCCGTAATTGACGGGTTTAAATCTGACCTTGTCGGTCAGTTTGAAAGCCTTGGTTCAAACAAACTTATGGTAAACATTTCTCCAAGAGGCGGAAATCGTGCGGTTGACACAGAGGATATGATGGCTTTAGTTTCAGAAAACCCTGAGCTTTTGTCATACTGCTCACCAACTGTAAGCATTATGCAACAGGCAAAGTTTAAAACCGAAACAAGCAGTACAACCTCAATCACAGGTGTCAGCGAAGACTTTGACAAAATTCAGGGGCTTACTGTTGAAAACGGCAGATTTTTACAATATATGGATATTAACAAACGTTCAAAAAACTGTGTTATAGGCTCTTATATTGCAAAGGAATATTTCGATGGTAACGCTCTTGGAAAAACACTCAAAATAGGCGGAAACACTTTTAAAATAATTGGCGTTTTAGAAGAAAAAGCAGGAAGTGCACAAAGCACAGACGACGATAAAATTTACATTCCGTACACTCTTTCAAGAACACTTAACCGAAGTGCCAGAGTAACATCTTTTCAGTTTTCAGTATCAGACAAAACGCGCTCGGAAGAAGCGAAGAAATATATTTCAGACGCACTTTACAAGATTTTTTCAAACACAGACGCATACACCGTCATTGCTATGACCGAAATGCTTGATATGCTTGACGAGCTCACAGGCAAACTTACTCTTATTTTAGTTGGTATTGCCGCAATTTCGCTTCTTGTAGGCGGTATCGGCATTATGAACATAATGCTTGTATCTGTTACCGAAAGAACACGTGAAATCGGTATAAGGAAATCGCTGGGCGCAAAAAAATTTGACATTTTAAGCCAGTTTGTTGTAGAGGCTGCAACAACTAGTGCCTGCGGCGGTGTTATAGGGATATTCTTAGGGATTATAGTTTCAATCGGTCTGTCCAAACTATTAGGCTTTTCGGCAGTTATATCAGTTGGTGCAGTCCTGATAGCCTTTTCGGTATCTGTGGGAATTGGCATTATTTTCGGCTATATGCCCGCAGGAAAAGCAGCAAAACTTAATCCTATTGACGCTCTCCGTCACGACTAAAAGAAAGGAATTTTCTTTATGAAAAAATTTATTGCACTTATTCTTTCTCTTGTGCTTATGCTTTCAGCATCAGGCTCGGTGCTTGCGCAAGAAAACACAAATACAAATCCGCTTACAAGTCTTATGAAAGACCTTGAAATTATGTCGGGTGACGAAAATGGTAATTTCAATTTAAGTGACTTAGTTACCCGCGCAGAATTTGCAAAGATGGCAGTTTTGGCGTCCGAAGTAAGAAATTCTGTTGCCAAAGTTGCCTACACATCACCTTTTCACGATGTGCCTTTCACCTATTGGGGTGCATCATACATAAGGGCTGCAGTAAACAACGGCTACATAAAAGGTTATCCTGATTCAACCTTCCGTCCCGAAAATAATGTAACTTTAGAAGAAGGCGTTACAATTGTTTTAAAACTTTTAGGCTACGGAGATGACTATTTTGACCTTTCGTGGCCTGACGGACAGATGAATGCTGCATCAAGGCTTGAGCTTTTGGACGGCGTAAATGCATCCTTGGGTCAAACTATCACAAGAGGCGATGTTGTTCAGCTTTTATATAACGCGCTTACTACTAATGTAAATAATAAAAATCAAACGCTTTTAAGCTCTTTTGGATATTCATATTCAGATGACGTAATTTTAGTTGCAACCTCAAACGAAGATTCCACAATTTCCGCAAATAAAATTGTAACAAGCAACGGAACATACAAAATTTCTTCAAGCTTCAACAAATCGCTTTGCGGATACAAAGGCGAGCTTATTCTTAATAATTCTGGAACTGCAGTGTCATTCCTGCCATCTAACGTAAGAGGCGGTGTGTATACTTTAAGCACAGTCTTAAATGATGATATTTTGGTATACAGCGGAAATTCAACCACATCTTTAAATGTAGGGCAAAACACCACTGTTTACTATAAAACCGAAAAGACCAATTTAAGCGGTGCTAAAGCAAAAGCTTCAGTCGGCGACAGTGTAAGTGTTTATGAAAACGTTTTTGGTGATACCGAGTACATTTTAATCGGAAGTCAGGCTATGACCGGTCCAATTACCGTTTTATCTTCACTTGAAACCTACGGAATAAATGACCAAACCGTTATTTACAAAAATGGAAAATCTGTTACAAAGAGCGACATTTACACAAAAGACATTTTGTACTATTCAAAAGCTATGAATGTAGCATGGGTTTACAGCAACAAAGTAACAGGTGTTTTTGAAAGTGCATCTCCTAATCAGGACACAATAGAAAGTGTTGTTATTTCAGGAAAGAGCTACAATTTAGAAAGTTCATTATCTTACGAGAAATTTGTTACAGGCGGTAAATTCGCTTTAGGTGACACAGTTACTATCTATCTTGGAAGAACAGGCGCTATTGCAGATGCATATCACGCAGACGAACAGGACAGTCTGGTAGGTTACCTTACAAAAACCGGTACAAAGCAATACGAAAACACCAACGGAAGTTATTCCTCTTACTACGCAACAGTTGCTTTTGCAGACGGCAACACAGTTGAGTATAAGACTGAGAAAAACTATGAAAACTATGTTTGCTCCCTTGTTAACGTATCTTTTAACGAAGACGGTGCAAAAATAAATAAAATTTCAACATCAAACAATACATATTCAGGAAAGTTTGATGCTTATCTTAACACATTTGGCAATTTAAAACTTGCTGATGATGTTAAAATTATGGACATTGCAAACCTAGAGGCTTCAAAATCACCAAGCTACACCACTGTTTACAAACAACGTCTTGACGGTGTAACACTTACATCAAAACAAGTGCTTTATTTTGACAAAAACAAAAATGGTGAAATTACTTCGCTTTATCTAAATAATGCAACAGGTGATTGCTATACTTTTGGTATAGTTACAGATATAAACAGAGGCTCTTACTCATTTAATTTTTCAGGAACAACCGCTTCTGCAGGAGGAAATACATCTTACTCAGTTTCTAAAGGAAACGCTGTAAAGGCTCTTGTTGCAGGTGGCTCAGTAAGCTCGGTACAAAGGCTTTCAGAAGTCCCCGAAAACTTCAAATCTGCTTCTGACACCACACTCACTTTCGGAAATACTTCATATAAGGTATACGACAAAATTGCAGTATACGAACGTGTGGAAGTTGGTCAATGGCAAAATATCACCTACGCAGACTTTCTATCAGGTCCGACTCCAAAAAGTGTTCAAGGATATTTTGACAAAACAGAAGCAAACGGCGGAAGAGTAAGAGTTTTGGTAATAACAAGATAAACTTAAAGGAGGCAGAGCGATGGCTAACATTTTAATAGTTGATGATGAAGAACGCATCCGCGATATTTTAAAAGAATATTTTGACTTCGAGCAGTTTTCATACCAAGAGGCCGGTGACGGCGCACAGGCTATTGATATGGTAAAAAATTTCAGCTTTGACCTTGTTATTTTAGACATTATGATGCCAAAAATTGACGGATTTACCGCTCTTCGCGAAATAAGGAAGTTTTCTTCCGTACCCGTTATTATGCTGAGTGCAAGAGGGGAAGAATATGACAAACTTTTTGGCTTTGAGCTTGGTGTAGATGACTACATCACAAAGCCGTTTTCACCAAAAGAAGTTGTTGCAAGAATAAAAGCACTCTTAAAAAGGGTTTCAAACACATCTTCTTCTGAAATTATTTTACTTCCGGGAATTGAAATTGACGAAACAGGACGAAAAGTAAAGGTAGACGGCTCTGTTATTGAGCTTACCCCAAAAGAATATGATATTTTGCTTTATATGGCAAAAAATCAAAATGTAGTTTTGTCAAGAGAAAAAATCCTTGAAAAAATCTGGGGATACGAATTTTTCGGCGATGACAGAACTGTCGATACACACATTAAAATGCTTCGTAACAGCATTTCCCCATATCGCGACTATATTAAGACCGTTTGGGGAATCGGTTACAAGCTGGAGGTAGATTGATTTGAAATCCATAAAATTTAAAATGTGGATAAATATGATGGCGGTGGTTGCAGTGTTAATCACCGTTATCTGGCTTTTACTTGTAGTATTTTTGCAAAACTTTTACGAGTTTGCAAAAGAAGGACAAGTTAAAAAAACACAAAACCAGTATATTTCCATGCTAGAAAGAGCGGATAATATGTCATCTGCCTACGATGAAATAATGAATTTAAGTACAAGAGGCGACAGTTTTGTAGAAATATACGACAGCGACAAAAAACTTATACTCTCTCCTTTTATGTATATAAATCAAAACGATTTGTTCGGCAGGCGTGTATCGTCAAATGACGTCATTACAACCTATGCAATGCCGTCTGTTATACAAAGTATGGAAGACAATGGTCAAAAATCTCACATTATAAAACTGCAGTCTCCTAAAAATGGTGACATTGCAACCATTGTTTTAATAAACACATTTAAAAACGGCGGAAACACCTACTACATTGCATCACGTGCCTCACTTCTTCCGCTTCACGACACAAGACTGATTTTCAACAGATTTTATATGATAATTTTAGCTGTGCTTTTAATTATGTCGCTTATTCTTTCCTTTGTTTTTGCAGAATTTGTAACAAAACCCATAACAAGAATTTCAAATGCTGCAAAGCAGGTTGCAAAGGGAAATTACAGCGTAATTATTCCCTCATCAGGACGAAAAGATGAAATGAGCCTTCTAACAGATGATTTTAACCATATGACTAAAGAAATTGCAAGGGTTGACAACATTAGAAAAGACCTTTTGGCAAATGTTTCCCACGAACTTAAAACCCCTCTTACTATGATAAGGGGTTATGCAGAAACCATCAAGGATTTAACAGGCGAAAACAAAGAAAAACGAGAAAAACAGCTTGATATTATAATTGATGAATCTGACCGTTTGTCAGAACTTATAGGAAATGTTTTAGACCTCTCTCAATTGCAGACCGGCAAAATTGAATTTGAAAAGCAAATTTTTAATCTTTCAGAGTTGGTGCAAAATATCATTTCAAAATATGATATTTTCGGTGATAAAGGCTATGAAATTCACGCACAAATTTCACCTGACATTTATGTGTCTGGTGACGCAAGAAGAATTGAGCAGGTTGTTTGTAACTTAACGGATAACGCTATCAATCACAGTGATTTGTCCGGTCCCATTACAATTTCTCTTAAAAAAAATGATACGGCACATTTGTCTGTTACAAATTTCGGAGAAGTTATCGATAAGGAAAATATCAATCACATCTGGGACCGCTACTATCGTATTGACAAATCAGGTAAACGACGTGTGACAGGCACTGGTCTTGGACTTTCTATCGTTAAAGAAATTTTAACGGCACACGGATTTAAGTTTGGTGTTACGAGTTCGACTGAAACAGGTACAACATTTTTTGTTGATTTTCCAATTAAAGAAATTTAAAAAGCGAGTGCAAAGCACTCGCTTTTTAAATGCAAAAATTCACACTTATTCCTTTATCAGTTTTATTTTTTCAGCTACCATAACAATAATCGGAATGATAACAATCTGAGCTATAATCCCGGGGATTGCATTTGTCACCGCTCCTGCAATAAATGCCGAAAAAGTAAACTTTCCACCAATTCCTATGCACAAATACATTGCACTGCCCCAAACAATTCTGCCCATCACCATTGAGGTTAAAAGTGAAGAATAAATATTTAACTTTCTGTTTGCTAGTTTATTATACATAGCCCCTGCAATCATTCCGTATGTGGCAAGTTCAAATGCCATACAAAGTGCTTTGGGGAAAAACGTGGGCATACCTAATGTAAACGACCTGAAGAGCGGTGCAATAAAACCTACTAAAAGCCCCCATTTCCAGCCACATATAAATCCGCACAGAATAACCGGCATGTGCATTGGACAGAGCATAGCACCTACCTCAGGAATCTGTCCTGTCAAAAACGGCATAACGTAGGCGAGCGCTAAGAAAAATGCCGCTAAAACTGTTTTGTTTGCCTTATTATTTTTCATAAGAATTCCCTTTCAAAAAAACAACCTCTTTACAGAAGTTGTTTTTTCTTTTTATTGAATTTCCTTCTTCTTAGTTAATAACTGAAGCATCAGAACAACTGCCACCAAAAGAACACCAACTGTATCAGTTACTAAGCCTGGATAAATAAGAAGCAAACCACCCGCAAGTGATATTACTCTCTGATACCATTTCATATTGCGTATAAGGTAACCCTCCAAGGATGCTGACACCGCAAAAATACCAATAAGCGAAGTTATAACAATTAACACAACATCAAAAGCTGTAGTATTTATAAAAAGAAGTGCCGGATTTAAAGCAAACACGTACGGAACAATAAACGCACCAATTGCAAGCTTAGTTGCTGTAATTGCTGTCTTCATTGGGTTTGCCTGAGCGATTGCCGCACCCGCATAAGATGCTAACGCAACCGGCGGAGTGAGGTCTGCTACAATACCGAAATAGAAAACAAAAAAGTGTGCTGCAATAGCAGGAACTCCCATACGCACCAAAATCGGAGCACAGGTTGCTGCCATAATACAATAATTCGCAGTAGTAGGAACGCCCATACCTAAAACAATACAGCAAAGCATTGTAAGGAACAGTGCAATAATTACGTGATTTCCTGCCAAAGCAACAATTCCGTTAATCATCATATTGGCAAGACCTGTCATTGTGATAGTACCCGCAATCATTCCTGCCACACCGCATGCCGCTGCAACCGCAATTGTCCCTTGTCCGCCCGCCGCGAGTGCCTCCCAAATACGTTTATGAGTGATTCTGTTTTCTTTATTAAAAGCACTTACCGCAATAGCCGCTACGATAGCAATAGCCGCAGCATACTGGATAGAACGCTGTGTAATGCTTACAAGATAAACAAGCAGAATCAGCGGAATCAATAAATATGACTTTTTAAGAAGAGGCAAAAATTTCGGCAATTCTTCTTTTGTAAGACCGCGAAGACCTTCTTTTTTAGCCTCAAGGTGAACAGTGATGAAAACACCTGCAAAGTACAAAAGAGCAGGCAATATTGCACGAACAACGATGTTCGAATAGGGAACACCGACAGTTTCAGCCATAAGGAAAGCGGCTGCACCCATGATGGGAGGCATTATCTGACCGCCTGTGGAAGCAGAAGCTTCTGCGGCTGCAGCAAATTCAGGCTTATAGCCCGTCTTTTTCATAAGAGGAATAGTAACGGCACCGGAACCGACTGTATTTGCAACAGAAGATCCGGAAACCATACCTTCAAGCGCAGATGCAACAACAGCAACCTTT
>JAZNOU010000013.1:0-99231 GCA_045589295.1 Clostridia bacterium | reverse complement strand
CTCCGATTTGTTAACCGATGAATAATAAAAATGGTTAAATGTGGTTTTGCCTCCCTCTGACGAGGGAGGTGGATTTTGCGAAGCAAAAGACGGAAGGAGAGAAAAAACTGTATATAATATCTCAAGTTTGGTCATTCTCTCCCTCAGTTTCGCTAACGCTCAACAGCTCCCTCTGGGAGGGAGCCAAGCACTATAAACAACCAGTTTACTGGTAGAAAGAAGTGTTTGTATGGCTGACAGGTCAATAAAGAGCGCACCCCAGCGTAGCCAGTAGCATTAGGGCTATGCCCGAAAATGAAAAACCCCCCGTTATACGGGGGGATATTTATTATTGGGTATTCACCAAAAATGAATAAAAAGGTGATTTATGCATACCAATACTTATCTAATACAGAGACTAATTTTAAAAGCGTATTTTGTTAAAATACGCTTTTTTTATTAAAAATCGGAAGCTTTTTGTTGAAAAATAAGCTTCTTTGTGATAAAATTAGTATAGATAATTTTGTGTTGAAACCGCATTTGAATCGCAGGCTGATTTTTAAAATATAGGGATAAAAATTTATCTTTTACAAGGAGAAAGATAATGGAGATCTATCAGGAAAAAATAACAAGTAAAATTACTATAAAGCGTAGAGAAAATTTCAAAATGTGTGAACATTTTTATATTAAAAGCTCATGGCATAAAAATTTTGAAATATGCAGATTTGTCAAGGGTAATTTTGACATAATAGTAAGCAATAAAAAATATTTTATCAAGCCTGGTGATATTATCGTTATAAAAAGCGGTGAAATTCATCGTTTTGAAAACAAAGAACATGATAATTGTTTAGATATATTTACATTTGATCCATTGATACTTTATAATTCTGTTGCTGATTTTGGAGCTTTAAAAACGCATATAAAATATGAAGAATTGAAAGCGGCAGGAATTGATAAACAAATCGAAGACTGTTTCTCAAATCTTTTTTCAGAGGCTTTAAATCAGGATTCTTCCTCAAAAATTCTCTTAAAGGCAAACTTGCTTAAAATGTATGGTCTTTTACTTCGTTATTTTGGAGACAAGAATGAAACAAACGGCAATTTATCAAAGCTTATTGTTATTCGTAATATTATAGAATACATTTTCGATAATTACAATGAAGACATTACACTTGCTGCATTGTCTGATAAATTTAATTACAGTCCGCAGTACATATCTTCTGCTTTTGCAACCTGTGCGGGCGTAAACTTTAAACATTATCTTGATAATATACGTGTTTCAAAATCAATACAAATGCTCCAGGAAACAAATATGTCGATATCAAAAATTGCTACGCAGTGTGGATTTGACAATATAAGAACATTCAATAATGTTTTTAAGAAGGTAGCGGGAGTCACCCCGAAAAACATTAGAAGTAATTAAAAAAATTCCACTTTATATTAATTAATTTCTTGAATTTGAAATTTGCAGATGTTAGACTTAACTAAGATAATAACAGGAGGTAATTGTTATGGAAAAAAATTATTGCGTTGTTTTTGCAGACAGATGTAAAGTTGAGCTTCAGGAATGTGAAATGCCAAAACCAGGTGAAAATGAACTCTTGGTTAAAACAATTGTTACACAGATAAGCACAGGAACTGAACTTACAACTCTTGAACAGAATATTACTGAAGATTCTGCATGGAATGATATGGGTTCCTATATGGAATTTCCAATGTATCCAGGATATTCACATGTAGGAGAAATTGTAGCAGTAGGTGAAAACTGTGATGAAAGTTTAATAGGTAAGAGAGTAGTTACTTCTTGCCGTCATCAGAAATATGTTGTTATAAGTAAAGACAGTGCTGTGTACTTACCTGAAAATGTTGATTCTGATGAAGCAGCATTTAAAACTCTTGCGGTTGTTTCTCTTGCAAGTATAAGAGCTGCTAAAATCAGACCGGGTGAAACTGCAGTTGTTTATGGTGCAGGTATTGTAGGTCAGCTTGTTGCACGTTTGGCACAGATTGCAGGTGCAATTAACGTTATTGTTGTGGATGTTTCTGATAACAGACTTAATTTTGTTCCTAAAAATAAATGTTTCTATACAGTTAATTCTTCAAAAGAAAGTGTTGTAGAAGCTGTTAAAAAGGTTAACAATGGTAACCTTGCAGATGTTGTTTTTGAAACAACTGCATATCATCCATTAGTTGAACAAGAATTAAAATGCGTTACAAAGCTTGGTAGACTTGTTATAACAAGTAGTCCTAAAGGTCCTTCAAAGGTTGACTTCCAGTATTGCAGCACACAGGGTATAACTATCATTGCTGCTCACAACCTTGCATTCCATCCACCTGTTGCTACACCTGCAAATCCATGGGTAACACAGAGAGATGCAGAATATGTTGTTCAGCTGCTTGATAAAGAATTGTTGTCATTAAAAGATATGGTAACTCATAAAGAAAGCTATAAAAATGCGGTTGCTATGTATGAACTTTTGATGAAAGACAGAACACAGGCTTTGGCTGTTCACTTAGACTGGAGAGACTAAAATAGTTAATATCAAAAACAAAAAGATCAAATGTTTGTAACTACATAGGTGTTGTTACAGATGCAATGTGTGCTTTTGAAACAACTGGTAAAGATGTAGTAATAAATTAATATTTGATATTGTAGTAAAGACCAGGTGGTAATTATTTTGCCACCTGTCTTTTTTATATTGTAAATTGACTAAATGGCTGTAATGTGGTATAATTGTTACATACAGAATTTTATTTTATAAAATTCTTAAGAGTGTTTGCTCTTTTGTGCTCTTTCGAGCACTGCATCAATTGACGGCGTCGCGAAAATCTCCTTGAAAGCAAAGATTTTGTACACTGAATTTAAAGGGCAACTTGTAGAATATAACCAAAAACAAACTGCAGTTAAATTTGCTGTTTTAATAAAATATAATTTAGTAGAAATATAAGGGGTGTAAAATATGTCGACAGAAAAACAAAAGGCACTTGAAATGGCACTGAAAAACATTGAAAAGCAATATGGTAAAGGTGCTGTTATGAAACTTGGTGAAAATACTCACTTTAATGTTGATGCAATTTCAACAGGCATTTTAAGCATTGATGCAGCACTTGGTATAGGTGGTCTTCCAAGAGGAAGAATTATTGAGATTTATGGACCTGAATCATCGGGTAAAACCACTGTGTCTTTAAGCATTATTGCATCAGCACAAAAGGCAGGCGGTGAGGTTGCTTTTATTGATGCAGAGCACGCACTTGACCCTAAATATGCAAAAACTTTGGGCGTTGATATTGACAATCTTTTGGTTTCACAGCCCGATACAGGTGAAGATGCACTTGAAATTACAGAAGCATTGGTAAGAAGCGGTGCGATTGACGTAATCGTTATTGACTCAGTTGCAGCTTTGGTGCCAAAATCTGAAATTGAGGGTGTAATGGGTGATTCACACGTTGGCTTACATGCAAGACTTATGTCACAAGCATTAAGAAAGCTTGCAGGTATTATAAACAAATCAAACACCGTTGCAATCTTTATCAACCAGCTTCGTGAAAAAGTTGGGGTTATTTATGGTAATCCTGAAGTTACAACTGGCGGTCGTGCACTTAAATTCTATTCATCTGTAAGAATGGAAGTTAGAAAAGGCGAAGCAATTAAATCAGGCGCAGAGGTTATTGGCGCAAGAACAAAAGTAAAAGTTGTTAAAAATAAGGTGGCTCCTCCGTTTAAAGAAGCATATTTTGATTTGATATTTGGCGAAGGCATTTCAAAAGAAGGCGGAATTTTAGATTTTGCTGTTGATATGGACATTGTTACAAAAGCGGGTGCATGGTTCTCATACGGCGAAACAAGAATGGGACAAGGAAGAGATGCTGCAAAACAGTTTATGATAGATAATCCTGATATTTATGCGGAAATTGAATCAAGAGTAAGAACTGCCCTTATGGAGGGACAAGAAGTAAAATCTGCGGGTTCATCAGATAGCGATGAGTAATATTATTACTGATATAAAACCCCAGGTAAACTCGGTTTCAAGATTTTCGGTGTTCATTGACGGCGAGTTTGCATTTGGAATAAGCGATTTTGACCTTTACAATTTACGTCTTTCAAAAGGTGACGAGATTTCTGAAGAAAAAATGGCGGAAATTGAAAGTATTATTGATATTGATAAGTGCAAAAACTATGCTATTGATTTGGTTGCAAGAAAAATGTACACTGAAAAAGAAATCCGCGACAAAATGAAATTGAAAGGTTTTTCATATACTGCAATAGATAATGTTACAGATATATTAAAGGAATATGGTTATATAAACGATGAAGCGTATGCAAAAATATATTGCGAGCATTATATGAAGAAGTATGGTATAAAAAAACTTGCTTTTGAACTTAAAAATAAAGGTGTAAGTGCAGATGTAATTGAAAATGCCGTAGCGGGAGTTGAAAACAGTGATACGCTTGAAGAGCTTATAAAAAAACGTATTGCAGGAAAAGAACTTGATGTTAAAGAGTATTCAAAAACAGTAAGATATTTTCTTTCAAAAGGTTTTGAATATGAGCAGATAGCAAGTGTTTTAAACAAAATGAGAGATGATTTTTAAGGAGAGAGTTTTTTGGAAAAAGTATCTGTTATTTCACTCGGTTGTGCAAAAAATCTTACAGATGCGGAAGTAATGCTTGCCCGTCTTGAAAAAGCGGGATATGAAATTACCTACAATGAAAGACAAGCCGAGATTATAATTGTAAACACCTGTGCATTTATTGACAGTGCAAAGCAGGAGTCAATTGACACGATTTTAGACCTTGCCGACCTTAAAAAAGATGCAAAGTTAAAACTTCTGATTGTAGCTGGGTGCGTTGGTGAACGTTTCAGTGAGGAGGTTTTGGCTGAACTTCCTGAGGTAGATGGTGTTTGTGGCACGGGTGATTTTGATAATATAGTTGATGTTGTTGAAAAAGTTAAGCAAAAAAGGGGAGCTTATATTAAAGGTGCAGAGTACGCCTGCCTTGACACAACTGATAGAATTTTAGCAACACCGCCTTATACAGCCTACTTAAAAATCGCAGAAGGTTGTTCAAATCATTGTACATATTGTGTTATTCCTAAAATTAGGGGTAAATACAGAAGCCGCGAAATGCAAAACATAATATCTGAGGCAGAAACTTTGGTTAAAAATGGGGTAAAAGAGCTTGTTTTAATTGCTCAGGACACATCGTGCTATGGTAAAGATTTATATGGCAGAAGTTACTTGGCAGAGCTTATAAGAAAGCTTTCAGAACTTAAAGGGTTAGAGTGGATAAGAGTTCACTACCTTTATCCCGAGGGTGTAACCGATGAGCTTATCGAAGAATTTAAAGTTAACGATAAGCTTGTTAAATATTTTGACATTCCTCTTCAGCATATTTCGGATGGCGTTTTGAAAAAAATGGCAAGAAGAACAACTAAAGCACAAATTAAAGAACTTATTTCAAAAATAAGAAAAAATGTTGCAGGGGCAGTTATAAGAACGTCGCTTATTGTGGGGTTCCCAGGTGAAACTGATGGAGATTTTTACGAGCTTTATGATTTCTTAAAAGAGTTTGAGCTTGACAGGGTAGGTGTCTTTGCCTATTCAAGAGAAGAAACAACACCTGCAGCTAAATTTGAAAATCAAATTGATGAAGATATAAAGCTTGACAGAAAGAGCAAATTAGAAGAACTCTTAATAGAAATTATTGAACAGAAAAATCAAGAAAAAATTGGTCAAAAAGCAAAGGTTTTGGTTGAGGGTAAAGACAAAGTTCTAAAAATGTACTACGGAAGAACTTACGCTGATTCAATAGATGTTGACCCTAAGGTGTTTTTTAAATCAGAAACAGATATAAAAGACGGCGAATTTAAAGACGTTAAATTTGTTGATTATATTGACTGCGATATGATTGGCGAACTTATTTAAAAGGAGTGTTATTATGACAATTTCTAACAAACTTACAATCTTGAGAATTATTATGGTGCCGATTTTTGTCGTGCTTATGATGCTGGGTTTATACATTGCGGCAACAGTTGTTTTTGTGGTAGCTTCTCTTACCGATATGCTTGACGGGTACTTGGCAAGAAAAAGAAATGAAATTACAAATTTTGGTAAATTTGCAGACCCTATTGCTGATAAAATTCTTGTAGTTTCAGCACTTGCATGTCTTATGGAAATAAGTGTTGTACCTGCATGGGCAGTTATAATTGTTCTTGCAAGAGAGTTTATTGTTTCAGGTCTTCGTATGTCTGCGGCTTCACAAAATGTTGTTATTGCAGCAGACGGGTTTGGAAAGATTAAAACAATTACGCAAATGGTTTCAATAACAATGCTGCTTCTTGGATTTGGGGGAATTTGGGCAACAACTGCATTTGTTTTATTCTACATAAGTGTTGCTTTAACATTCTTTTCAGGAGTAAGTTATATTGTTAAATATAAAGATGTATTAATGAAATAAAGGAGAGAAAAAATGATTTACGAAAAAATTAAAAGTGCATTAATTGAACACGCAGGTGTTGAAGAAGAAAAAATTGCAATGGAAGCTCGTTTTGTTGAGGACCTTAACATTGATTCTCTTGATTTGGTTGATTTAATTATTATGCTTGAAGAAGAGTATGATATAGAATTTGATGAAGATTCAGCAGATAAAATTAAAACTATTGCTGATGTTGTTGATTATATCAATAAAAATGCGTAAATAATACTATCAGACAAAACAAGAGGACTTATTATGTTTAACTTCACGGAATTAGAAAAAAATATCAAGTACACTTTTAAAGACAAATCACTTGCATTTAATGCACTGTGTCACAGTTCTTATTCTAATGAGAATAAAGATGCAGTTTCAAATGAAAGAATGGAATTTTTAGGCGATGCAATTTTGGATATGATAGTTTCAGAAAGACTCTATGATATACATAAAGATGTTGATGAGGGTGTTTTATCCAAAATGCGTGCAGCAATAGTAAGAGAAGAGAGTCTTGCAATTTTGGCAAGGGAGATTAATCTCGGTGATTTTATTTTGCTGGGGCATAGCGAAAAAATGGTGCAGGGCAATGAAAGAGCGTCTGTTCTTTCTGACTGTTTTGAGGCGATGGTTGCAGCAATTTTCAAAGACGGTGGGTTTACTGCGGCAAAAAACTGGCTTGACAGCATTATCAAACAGGAAATGTACGAAAAACCCGAGGTCCTGTACTGCGATTTCAAAACGGTTTTACAGGAATACTTGCAAAAAGAACATAAAAGTGTAAGGTATGTTATTGTAAAAGAGAGCGGCCCTGACCATGAAAAAAGCTATGAGGTTGAGGCGCTTGTTAATGATAAGTGTGTAGGCAAAGGAATAAACACAACTAAAAAACATGCAGAACAAGATGCTGCCAAAGACGCACTTGGTAAATTTGGGGTGGAAATTTGTTTTTAAAGTATCTCGAGGTATGTGGTTTTAAATCTTTCCCTGAAAGAGTGAAGATCGAATTTAACAAAGGAATAACGGGTATCGTAGGACCTAATGGAAGCGGAAAAAGTAACATTTCAGATGCTATCCGTTGGGTAATGGGCGAACAAAGTATTAAAAGCTTGCGTGGCGGCAAAATGGAAGATGTTATTTTTTCAGGAACTGTAGAACGCAAGCCTGTTGGCTTTGCAGAAGTTTCTTTGTGCTTTGATAATTCGCAAAAGATTTTTAAAATTGAATATGATGAGGTTTTAATCACAAGAAGATATTTCAGATCGGGTGAAAGTGAATATTATATCAATAAAACATCATGTCGCCTCAGAGATATTCACGAACTTTTAATGGACACTGGTATGGGTAGAGATGGTTATTCTGTTGTAGGACAGGGTAAAATTGATGAAATTATTTCACAAAAACCTGAAGAAAGACGTGTTATATTCGAAGAAGCTGCAGGAATTTCAAAGTATAAGTACAGAAAGCAAGAATCTGAAAAGAAAATGCAGCAGACAGAGGAGAATTTAGTAAGACTTTTAGATCTTATATCAGAGATAGAAACAAGAATTGAGCCTTTAAAGGAACAGTCACAAAAAGCAAAAGAATTTTTGCGTTTAAAAGAAGAGCTTAAAGATATAGAAATAAATCTGTTGGTTAATTCGATTGACAGATTAAAAGCTATGCTTGAAAAATCTCAGGCAAACTTAAAAACCAATGCTAATGATATCGAAGATACCAACAAAAGAATTGCTGAATATGAAACACAAAGTGAAACTTTAAGAAAAACATCTGAAGAAAAAGAACTTTTTCAGGAAGAACAACTCAAAAGGCTTTATGAAATTAAAAATGAAATTTCAGAATTTGAAAATAATATAATTTTGCTGGAAAACAGCAGAAGTTTTTCTAATGAAAATAAAGCAAGACTTGAGGCTGATATAAAAACATTGCAGTCTGATAACGAAGAACTATCAAAGCAAATAGAAATTAAAAATTCTGAACTTGAAGTTTTAAAGCTTAAAGCAGAAACTTTGAAACAAGAAAAAACGGAGCTTGATAAAAACTACAGCAGCCTCGAAAACAGAGTGGGTGAAGATGCCCAGATTATCGAAAAATGCAATCAGGATGTTGTTTTGGCTTATCAACAGCTGTCAGAGATTAATCTTTTGCTTGCTGCTAAAAAAAGTGAAATCAATTCACTCGAAAATAAATTTCAGGATTTTAATGATGACATTGAACTGAAAAAAGAAGATGCTGAAATTTATGCAAAAAGGGCAGAAAATGAGAAAAATTCATTAGAACGTTTAACTGACAGTAAAAATCAAACACAAAAAACATCTGAAGAAAAACAAAAAGAAATTAATGAGTGCGAAAAGAATTTAACGCACCTTAATAATATTTTGAACGAAGTTGTGGTTGAATTAAACAACGCAGTTTCAGAAAAGAAAATGCTTGAAGATTTAGAACGCGATATGGAAGGATATGCATATAGCGTTAAATCTGTTATAAAAGAGCATAAGAGCGGAAGCCTTTCAAAAAACAAAATTTATGGAACGTTGTCAAAACTTTTAAGCGTTCCTGCAAAGTATGCAGTTTCTGTTGAAACGGCACTAGGTAACAATTTGCAAAATATCGTAACAGAAGATGAAAATGATGCAAAGGCGGCAATTGAATATTTAAAAAACACAAGAGGCGGAAGAGCAACTTTTGTGCCTATTAAAGCGGTTAAAGGTAAAAAACTTGACGATAGTGAGTTTAAGTCTTTAGACGGATATATCAGTATTGCGTCAGACCTTGTTGAATATGAAGAAAAGTTTGCGCCTGTAATAAATGACCAGCTAGGAAGAATTATTGTTGTTGACAATGTTGATAATGCAATCTTGTTTGCAAGAAAAACAAATGCTAAATATAAACTTGTAACATTAGAGGGCGAAGTATTTAATGCCGGCGGTGCTATTACAGGAGGTAGCGTTAATAAGAACATTAGCTTTTTATCTAGAGGGGCAAAGATTACTGCGATTTCTGAAAAGATCAAAGAAAAATCGCAAAGGTACAATAAACTTGTAGAAGATAAGCAAACAGCAGAAGAAACACTTGAGAGCAAAAAGAGAGAAAATCAGGATATTGCCACAAAGCTTTCCCTTATTGACAACGAAATTTATAAGTCGCAGTATAATTATGATAATTACTTGAAGACTGCACAAACTTACTATGAAGAAATCAAACAGTCAGAAGCACAGTATGAAACAGAAAAAGAACTCATAAAAAAATATAAGGCGGAATGCGATGAATATGAAAAATCGCAAAGTGAGATTACAGCTCAAATTGAAAGTCTTAAACAAAAAATTGAAAGTGTGCAGGAGCAAAACACAGAAAATTCTGATAAGGTAAGAAGATTAAGTTCAGAAATTATGAGACTTACTATTGAAGTAAGTGAAAATGAAAATGATATTTTGCTTATTAATCAGGAAATTCTTACAAATGACGTTAAAATAAAAGCAAATAACGAAGAAATTTCTAAAAGGCAGGCAGAGATTGAAGGCTCAGGTGGGAAAGACAGCGAGATTGACAAAAAAATTCTTTCAATCAGACAAGAGATTGAAAACAAAAACACTTTGATTGTTGAAACTGAACAAAATATCGAGAAAATCAAAGGCGATAGAAATGACATCTCGTTAAAGCTTACCAATATAGCGGAGCAGGTAAAATCATTAAATGAAAATCTTATTTTCCTTGCTAAAGAGCAAACAAGAATAGAAGAAAAAATTGACAAGCAAAACTCAGATATTGACGGAATTAACCAAAAGCTTTGGGAAGACTATGAACTTACATATATTTCCGCATCTGAGAATAAAACAGAGGTTGAAAATTTCTCTGAGACACAAAGACAAGTAAACTCAATTAAAAATTCAATAAAAGCACTTGGAAATGTAAATGTAGGGGCAATTGAAGAATATTCTCAGACAAAAGAAAGATATGAATTTTTGTCAGCGCAAAGAGATGACCTTATCAATGCGAAAGAAACTTTAGAAAGTGTTATTACCGATATAGAACAACTTATGACAAAACAGTTTAAAGCTCAGATTGAGATAATAAACAAAACATTTTCAAAAGTATTTAAAGAACTTTTTATGGGAGGCACTGCAGAGCTTGTTTTAACAGATGAGGATAATGTTTTGTCTTCAGGAGTTGAAATACATGCACAGCCTCCAGGGAAAAAGCTTCAGAATATGACACTTTTTTCAGGTGGTGAAAAGGCAATTATTGCGATTGCACTTTTGTTCTCACTTTTAGAGGTAAGACCGTCACCTGTGTGCGTGTTTGATGAAATCGAAGCTGCACTTGATGACGTAAATGTTTTAAGATTTGCTCAGTATTTAAGAAAAATGAGTGAGCGTTCGCAGTTTGCAATAATTACTCACCGACGTGGCACAATGGAAGCTTGCGATGTGCTTTATGGTGTTACAATGCAACAAAAGGGCGTTTCAAAGTTGCTTAAACTCAACATTGATGAAGTTGAAAAAAATGTACTTAAAAATATCAACTAGGAGATAATATGGGATTTTTTGACAGATTAAAAACGGGACTTCAGAAAACAAAAGAGGGGTTTTCTGACAAGGTGAATACACTTTTTTCTGCATTTACAAAAATTGACGAGGAGCTTTTTGAGGAGTTGGAGGAACTCCTTATAATGGCCGATGTCGGATTTGAAACAACAGAAAGAATACTTGACGATTTGAGAGCAAATGTAAAGAAAAAAGGTATCACAGATCCCGAACTTGTAAAACAGGAACTTTCAAATGTAATTTGTGCTATTTTAGATGAAAATGATAATAGTATGAACATCTCTACAAAACCATCTGTTATTGTTGTTGTAGGTGTTAACGGCGTTGGTAAGACAACTACAATAGGTAAAATGGCGACATATTATACAGGCGTAGGTAAAAAGGTGATTTTGGCTGCAGGTGATACATTTAGAGCTGCCGCAGCAGAACAACTTGATATTTGGGCAAAGCGTGCAGAATGTGAGATTATAAAACATACCGAGGGCGCAGACCCCGGTGCAGTTATTTTTGATGCAGTAACGGCTGCAAAGAACAGAGGGGCAGACCTTGTTATTTGCGATACGGCAGGAAGACTTCACACAAAGAAAAATCTTATGGAAGAGCTTGCTAAAATAATAAGAATAATCGACAGGGAATTGCCGGGTGCAGATAAAGAGATTTTGCTTGTATTAGATGCAACAACGGGACAGAATGCGGTTTCGCAGGCAAAACTTTTTGATGAAAGTACAGGACTTACTGGACTTGTTCTCACAAAGCTTGATGGGACAGCAAAAGGCGGTGTTGTAATCAGCCTTTGCAACACACAGAAAATTCCTGTAAAATTTATTGGTGTAGGCGAACAAAAAGATGACCTGCAACCATTTGTAAGCAATGAGTTTGTTTCTGCACTATTTGAATAGATAAAAGGAGTGAGAGTTACGTACAACAATTTTAACGATATCCAAAGCAAAAGAAATAGGATTAAAACTATAGTTACCGCTATTATTGTTGCGGCGTTTTTGGTGTGCTTTTTAACAGGATTTAATCTTTTTGTTGAATATCGCGAAATAAAAGAGATAGGTGAAAACTTTGTTCATTCTTTCTTTAAAGACATTGTTACAAAAATACTTGTTATTGCATCGGTAGGAGTTTTGGCTCTGTTAATATCGGGGATTAATACTCTCATTTTAAAAAGAAATCTTTCCAGATTGGGTGTAAGAAGTCAGGTTTCATTTGGTAATCTCAGAGGGTTTTTGTTGCTTTTGATTGCCTCAACTGCATTTGCAGTGTTAACTGACAGGGATATATATAAAGAAGTTCTTCTTGCTTCAAATAGTATTCCTTTTAATGTAAATGACCCTATTTTTTACACTGACATATCATACTATGTGTTTACAAGGCCGCTTATAATTTCGGTGTTGTCAAATACTTCATTTATGCTTGTAGTTGTAACTGTTTATATTTTTGCTTTGTATTGCCTTAAATATCTTAAATTTGGCGAAAGAACGTTTGTTGATCTGGCAAGAGAAAAAAGCATAGTTGGTCATATTGCATTCAATGTGGTGCTTATTATGTTGATTGGTGCGTTTTCTACGCTTTTGCATGCCCAGGATGTACTTACGGGCGAATTTGCAGGACTTACAGGCGGTGGATTTACAGACGTTAATATAATACTTAATTACCACAGGGCAGTACCTGTTTTGATGGCTATAGCAATAGTAATTACTGTAATATTTTTGAAGAAAAACAAGTTAAAACATGCTGTTTTATGTGTTGCGGCTTATGCAGTTTTAGGTGTTTTAGTTAATTTCGTGGCACTTGGTGTTGATTTGTTTTACGTTTCGCCAAATGAGATTGCAGTTGAGTCAAAATACATCAAGTACAATATGGACTATACAAAAAAGGCTTATGGTATTGATAATGTTATAGAAACTGAGTATCCCGTAAGTACTTCAGCAACAAAAGAAGTAGTGGTGTCAAATAGTGATACAATTGAAAATATAAGAGTTATCGATTTTTCAGCAGCGCTTACTGCAACAAATCAGCTTCAGGGACTCAGAAACTACTATTCCTTTAAAGATCTTGATGTAGGCGTTTATAAGATTGACGGAAAAGAAAAGGCAGTAGCACTTGGTGCAAGAGAAATACAAAAAGAAAATCTTGACAAATCCGCAAAGAATTATATCAACGAAAAGTTTAGGTATACGCATGGTTACGGCGTGGTTATGATGTCATTTAATCAAACTACACCGCAAGGCGAGCCGTATTACTATATAAAAGACATCAGGCAGTCTAACTCTGAGGGTATTCCTCAGATATCACAACCTAGAATTTATTTTGGACAGCTAGATAACGAAGAAGTTATTGTTAATACAAAAACACGGGAAATTGACTATTCAGATGGTGAAATTGACAATGAGTTTGATTATGACGGAAAAGCGGGAATTAAACTTAATGTTTTCAACAGAATCCTGTTTGCGTTAAAAACAGGCGATTTTAAAATGGTAATCGCAAATCAAATTACCCCTGAGAGCAGACTTCTTGTTAATACAAATGTGTTAGATAGGGTAAAAAAGGTTGCGCCATTTTTAACTTTTGATACAGACCCTCAACTTGTTATTGCTGAAGACGGAAGCTTAAAATGGGTAATTGACGGTTTTACAAAAACCGACAAATATCCATATTCTCAAATGACTGATGGGTTTAATTATGTAAGAAATTCGTCTAAGGCTGTGGTTGATGCCTATAACGGAACAGTTGATATTTATATTATTGATAAAACCGATCCGATAATTATGGCGTACAAAGGTATTTATCCGCATCTGTTTAAGGCTGGGGATATACCGGACAGTATAATGAACAAAACAATTTATCCCGAGAGTCTGTTTAATCTCCAGGCTAAAATTTATGCTCAGTATCATTCACAAAAACCTGAAACGTTTTACAACAAGAGTGATCTTTATACAGTTGCAAACGAAAAGTATCTGGATGAAATAAGACCTGTCAGTGCGTATTACAATTTAATTCAGCTTGATGAATATAATAAAAGCGAGCCTGAACTTGTGCTGATGCTTCCGTATACACTTTATAACAGGGAGAATATGGTTTCCTGGATTGCAGTAGGAAATAAAGGGGATAACTATGGAAAGTTTGTTTCATATAAGTTTCCGCAGAATATTAGCATCTATGGACCACTCCAAATTGAAAACCTGATAGATAATGATCCAGAAATTTCAAAAGAGCTTACATTGTGGAATTCGGGTGGTTCTAAGGTTATAAGAGGAAATCTTATGGTAATACCTGTAAATGGTACAATTCTTTATGTAGAACCCGTTTACTTAACCTCAGATAATCAGGCATCAATTC
The DNA here is from genome assembly GCA_045589295.1 of Clostridia bacterium. GTDB lineage: Bacteria > Bacillota > Clostridia > RGIG6154 > RGIG6154 > RGIG2094. The sequence continues at coordinate 84,894 of JAZNOU010000013.1, read as the reverse complement.
CGGCAGTAAAAAGAGTTATTGCAGCTTGCGGAAATAAAATTGTGATGGAAGAAACAATACAAAAGGCTTTGTCTAAGCTTTTTGAAACAACCATTAATATGGAAGTTTCTGATAAACCACAGACTTTGGAAGAACCTGAGATTGAGGAAATACCTTTTGTTACCGATGAAACAATACAAAAAATTATTGATTCTTACGAAAAGCTTGAAGGGGCGGCAATGGATTCAAACTGGAAAGATTTTGGCGAATCAATGAGCGAGATGAAAGAAGCAGTAAATGAGCTTAAAGAAAAAAATAAACAAAATAACGAATAAGTGTTGACAAAAGGTAAATAGTAGTGTATAATAGCTGTAAAGTTAATTGCTTTACAGCTATTTCTGCAATAAGAGGTAATAAATATGCAGGATATTATGAAGTTGTCGGTTTTATTTGATTATTACGGTGGAGTTTTAACCGACAAGCAGGCGGATATTTGTGATATGTACTATAATCAGAACTTGTCATTAGGTGAAATTTCTGAAATTATGGGAATAACCAGGCAAGGCGTAAGAGACAGCTTGAAAAAATCTGAGAAAATTTTGTTATTTCATGAAGAAAAGCTTGGGATATACAAAAAGGATATGTCTGTCGCAAAACTGATTGATGATGTGAATTTGCTTTTAGATGAGTCTGATATAAGTTCAGACTATATTGATAAGATAAAAAAGATTACAAAAAAAATAAAAAATCTTATTTAAAGGAGAATACTATGGCTTTTGACAGTTTAACTGAAAAGCTTGGTGAGGTATTTAAAAAATTAAGAGGCAAGGGCAAGGTATCCGAAAGTGATGTTAAAGAAGCGATGCGTCTTGTTAAGCTTGCACTTTTAGAAGCAGACGTTAATTTTAAAGTAGTTAAGGATTTTATTGCAAAAGCAACCGAAAAAGCAATCGGAAGTGAAGTTTTAGAAAGCCTTACACCTGCTCAACAGGTAATTAAAATTGTTAATGAACAGCTTACCGAGCTTATGGGAAAAGATGCCTATAAGCCAGCTATTTCACCAAAGCCACCAACTGTATATATGCTTATGGGGCTTCAAGGTGCGGGTAAAACAACAACTTGTGCCAAAATAGCAAAATACTTTATAAAGCAAGGCAAAAAGCCACTGTTGGTTGCGTGTGATATCTACCGACCCGCAGCAATCAAACAACTTCAGGTGGTAGGTGAACAGGTTGGTGCAGGCGTGGTTACTCTTGAAAACGAAAAACCTGTTGATATTTCAAAACAAGCTTTAAGCTATGCTATAAAGAGCGGTTATGATATGGTTATTATTGATACCGCAGGTCGTCTTCATATTGATGAGGAACTTATGCAGGAGCTTATGGATATAAAATCAGCGGTTAATCCTACCCAGATATTTTTAACACTAGATTCAATGACAGGTCAGGATGCTGTAAATGTTGCAAAATCTTTTGATGAGCAAATTGGTATTGACGGAGCTATTTTAACAAAATTGGACGGCGATACAAGAGGCGGCGCAGCGCTTTCTATAAGAGCAGTTGTAGGGAAACCGATTGTATTTTGCGGTATGGGTGAAAAACTTGATAATTTAGAGCTTTTCCACCCTGACAGAATGGCGTCCAGAATTTTGGGAATGGGTGACGTTCTTACTTTGATTGACAAAGCTCAGGAAGCCTTTGACGAAAAAAAAGCGAGAGAGCTTGAACAAAAAATTAGACAGCAGACATTTGATTTAAACGACTTTTTAGAACAAATGCAGCAAATGAAGAATATGGGTTCGATGGAGCAAATTCTTTCAATGATGCCGGGTATGAATCAAAAGGCATTAAAAGGTGTTAATGTCGACGAGAAACAGCTTGCAAGAACAGAGGCAATAATAAAATCAATGACAATGAAAGAAAGACAGCGACCTGATATTATAAATTTCAGCAGAAGAAAAAGAATTGCCGCAGGAAGTGGCACTTCTCTTACACAGGTTAATGCACTGTTAAAACAGTTTGAACAGATGCAAAAAATGATGAAACAGTTTTCAAATCCTAAGGCTTTAAAAAAGTTTAAAGGATTAAAACTCCCTTTTTAAAGGGATTATATAAAATTTTAGGAGGAAATAAAAATGGCAGTTAAAATCAGATTAAGAAGAATGGGTTCAAAGAAAGCACCTTTTTACAGAGTTGTAGTAGCAGATTCAAGATATCCAAGAGATGGTAGATTTATCGAAGAAATCGGCACATACAATCCTTTAAAGGAACCCGCTGAAATCAACATTAACAAAGAAAGCGCTGCAAAATGGATTGCTAACGGTGCTCAGCCTACTGATACTGTTAAGGCTATGCTCAAAAAAATTGACGTTATTAAATAATTGAGCTTAAAACGTGTATCAGAAAGGAAATAACTATGCAGGAATTACTTATTGAAATTGCTAAATCACTTGTTGATAATCCTGACGAAGTAAAAGTTGAAACTGTTGAAAAAGAAAATTTAACAGTTTTGCGTCTTTCTGTTGCAAAGGATGATATGGGCAAAGTGATTGGCAAAAGAGGAAAGATTGCACAGGCTATAAGAACAGTTATTAAAGCTGCTTCTATTGCATCAGACAGCAACAAAAAAGTTGCAGTTGACATTGTTTGATTATGAATAAGTTGTTACAGGCAGGGAAAATCTGCAATACTCATGGTGTTAAAGGTTTTGTAAAAGTTATACCGTGGACAGATTACCCCGAAGTTTTTGAAGGCTTTTCACACATTTTTGTTGAGGAAAAGAAATATGATATTGAAAAGGTATCCTATAAGAAAGCAAGCGTTTTGTTAAAGCTTTCAGGAGTGGATACTGTTTCTGATGCAGAAAAACTGAAAGACAAAACTATATACTGTACAAAAGAAGAACTGGGAGATCTGCCGCAAGATACTTATTTTGTGGCAGACCTCCTTGGTTGTTTTGTATACAATAATGATGTTTTAATCGGTAAACTTAAAGATATTATTTCAACTGGAAGTGCCGATGTTTACGAAATTGAAGATGAGAGCAGGAAATGTATTTACCTTCCTGCCATAAAAGAGAATATTTTAAGCATTGATATCACTGGCAAAAGAATTGAAGTTTCAATTCCGGAGGGACTTTTGGAATGAAATTTGATATTTTAACTCTCTTTCCTGAAATGATTAATGGCTTTTTAAGTGAAAGCATTTTAGGTAGAGCAGTAAATAAAGGCATTATTGATATCAATTGCACAAACATTCGTAGGTTTGCTAATGATAAGCATAATCGTGTGGATGATTACCCGTTTGGCGGGGGACTTGGAATGGTGATGCGTCCCCAGCCTGTTTTTGATACATACAATTATGTAACCAAAGACAGCAAAAGTAAGCCTTATACTATCTATATGTCACCAAAGGGCAAGGTTTTTAATCAAGAAATTGCAAAACAAATGGCGTTAAAAGAACACGTAGTTATTATTTGCGGTCACTATGAGGGTATTGATCAAAGGGTGATTGATGAAATCTGTGATGAAGAAATTTCTATTGGTGATTATGTGTTAACCGGCGGAGAAATTGCCGCTTGTGTTGTTTGTGATTCCGTTGCAAGACTTGTGCCGGGAGTTTTGGCAGAAAACAGTTCATTTGAACTTGAATCTCATTATAACGGACTTTTGGAGCAACCTCAGTACACAAGACCCAGAGTATTTAACGGCAAAAGTGTACCAGAAGTACTTTTATCAGGCAATACGCAGAATATTCTAAAGTGGGAACATGAAAAATCGGTTGAACTTACTATGAAAGTAAGACCTGACCTTTGTGAAAAACAGGGTATAAAAGTGGAGGAAAGTTCTACTCCAAATCTCAGCGAAAACGTGCTGGTGCTTGGTGTAGGTGAGGATTGTGATAGAAAAATTCAAACTGTTAAAATGCACTGCACAAAAAACGGGCTTAACAAAATTGATTTTAAGTGTGTTACAGACGATAAAATTGATGCTAGTTCTTATGACGGAGTGTTTTTAATAGTTTGTGGTGATTATAAAAATTTTGAGTTAAAAACAGATGCACTAAAGCTTAGTTGCGGGTATTTAAGCGACACGCAAAAAAATACCGAAATATTTAGCTTTTTGCCAAAAGAAGATTTTGAAATAACTGAAAATGTGTTTATGAGCTCATCTGAAATTGCTTGTGAAATATATGATTTTTGTATAGCTTGTGCTTTCAAAAACAAAGGATTTGAAGATGCACAAAGCCTTATTGAACATATTACAGGTGAAAAAAGCATAAAGTTTGTTTTCAAAAATGGTGTTCCGTATGATTTGTATGAAAACAACAGAGAAAAGTTTAAAAATTATGAGCAAAATGATTTGTTGTTTATTGAAACAGAAAATACCATTGAAAATGGCGCAATAACAATAGTTTCACAAAATGATGCTAGAATGTTTTTAGCTCAAGGGGATATCTATAAAGTTAAGTCTAAAAAGTATGGGAAGGCATACGTTTTTGCAGCAAAAGGGCTTGGCACGTTTTACAGGTTTTGTGTAACTGAAAATGGGGTAAATGAATTTTGCGCAACTTCAGGTTGCAGTGCAAAAACTATTTTCAAAGTGGTAAAAGCTACACAAAACAAAGAAATTGTTTGTTGCGGTGAAGTTAAGCAAATAAATCCTTTTTCCTAAGGAGTAATATATGTCTGACGCAAAGTGGATTGTTTCCTCGGTACCTGATAGGGAAACTATTGAAGAAATAGCTTCAAAAAACAAGGTAAGCCGTTTGATAGCGGCTGTTTTGTGCGTCCGCGGATTTTCTTTGAGTCAGGCAAGCGAATTTTTAAATACAAATGAAAATAATCTTATAGATCCATTTTTACTAAAGGGAATGCGCAAAGCAGTTGAAAGAATAAATAAGGCAATAGTATCAAATGAAAAAATTACAGTTTTTGGTGACTATGATGTGGATGGTGTTACTGCTACAACATTAATGCTGAGTTGTTTGCAAGAACTTGGTGGTGATGTGTCTTTTTATATTCCCAGTCGTGAAAAGGAAGGGTATGGCATAACAAAAGAGGCAATAGGACAGATTGCATCGGGAGGAACAACTCTCATTATAACCGTAGATTGCGGAATTACGGCAATAGACGAGTGTGAATTCGCAAAAAAACTTGGAATAGATATAATTATAACTGACCACCACGAATGTAGCGATACCATTCCTAAAGCAGTTGCGGTTATTGACACAAAGCAAAAGGATTGTACGTATCCTTTTAAGGATTTGGCTGGCGTTGGAATTGCATTTAAAGTTGCACAGGCTCTGCTTTGCAGTAAGTATAGCGATGTAAAGATTTTAGATAAGTTCTCTGAACTTGTAACAATAGGATCGATAGCGGATATTGTTCCTGTTTTAGGTGAAAACAGAATAATATGTAAACATGGAATTAAAAAACTTTCGCAGACAACAAATAAAGGTATTAATGCACTTTTTGAGGTTTCGGGTATTAATAAAAGTGACGTTGATACTTTCAAAATCGGCTTTGCAATAGCACCGAGAATCAATGCGGCGGGAAGAATAGGCGGTGCAGAAAAGGCAGTTGAGCTTTTAATGGCACAGGATGAAGGCTTGGCTTTTGAAATAGCATCAGAACTTAATAACAGCAACATAACTCGCCAGAAAATTGAGGCAGAAATTTTTGAAGAAGCCGAAGAAATGCTGCTTAATAATTATAAAAATGATAAAATTGTGGTGCTTGATAATGAAAAGTGGCATCATGGTGTTGTGGGGATTGTATCCTCAAGACTTTCAAAAAAATACAGAAAGCCCTGTATTTTGATTTCTGAAGGTCCTGACGGAAACTACAAAGGATCAGGAAGAAGCGTTGAAGGTTTTTCACTATATAATGCCTTGGAATTTTCAAGAGATACATTGATTTCATTTGGTGGACATGAACTTGCCGCAGGAATTGTTATAGAAAAAGACAGTATTGAAGCTTTCAGAAAGAAAATAAACGGCTATGCAAATCAAAATTTTGATGATGAACTTACTGCACTTAAATATGTTGCAGATTTAGAATTAAGAGAAAGACATCTTAATATTGACGTGGCAAAAGAACTTGCAATTTTAGAGCCATTTGGCACAGGAAACAGACAGCCGTTGTTTTACATTGAGGATTTAGTGGTTTTAAAAGTAAGCAGGGTAGGAGCGTTAAAACAACATTTAAGACTTACCTTGAAAAAAGGAAACGTCACAGTTGATGCAGTAGCGTTCGGCTTAGGTGATTTCAATATATCGTTTGGTGACACAATTAATATTATGTGTAATCTTGATATAAATACATTCAGGAATGTAGAAAGTGTTCAGCTTAAAATTGTTGACATCAAATAGGAGGTGATTTTTTGAGCCAGGATTATAACAAACTACTTGAAAAAGTTAAACAGTATAATCAAACTCCTGATGAAGCATTGCTTAAAGGGGCTTTTGACTATGCAAAAGAAGCACATGCAAGTCAGCTCAGAAAATCAGGGGAGTTATTTTTCAGCCATCCTTATGAGGTTGCAAATATTTTGGCAGAACTTGAAATGGATTGTCAGTCTATTGCAGCAGGACTTTTGCATGATGTAATTGAAGATACTGAGCACAGTCAACGTGAAATAAGAGAAAAATTTGGCGAAGATGTTGCTATGCTTGTTGAAGGCGTTACAAAACTTGAAAAAATTCCATTTACAAGTAAAGAACAACAGCAGATTGAAAATTTAAGAAAAATGTTTCTTGCAATGGCAAGTGACGTAAGAGTTATCATTATTAAACTTGCTGACAGGCTTCATAATATGAGAACTTTAAAGAGCATGTCTGATGAGAAACAAAGAGAAAAAGCAAAAGAAACTTTAGATGTTTTTGCGCCTCTTGCACATAGGTTAGGTATTTCAAGAATTAAGTGGGAACTTGAAGATTTGGCATTAAGATATTTAGACCCAATTGCATATTATGAGATTGTTGAGAGTATAAATCAAAAGAAAAATGAACGTGATCAGTATATTTCTGATGTAATAAGTTCTATTACGGAAAAAATCAAAGAGCTTAATATTGAGGCTCAGGTTAAGGGAAGAGCAAAGCATTTTTATAGTATTTTCAGAAAAATGTATGCTCAGAACAAGAGTATTGATGAAATCTATGACTTGTTTGCAATAAGAGTAATAGTAAACTCAATAGCAGAATGTTATGCGGTTTTAGGACTTGTCCACGAGTCTTATAAGCCTATTCCGGGCAGATTTAAAGATTACATCGCAATGCCAAAGCCTAATATGTATCAATCGCTCCATACTACAGTTATAGGACCAAAAGGAAGTCCGTTTGAAATACAAATAAGAACATGGGATATGCATAGAACTGCCGAGTACGGTATCGCGGCACATTGGAAATATAAAGAAGGTCACTTTGTTGATGATAAACTTGACGGAAAGCTGGAATGGATAAGAAAAATGCTTGATGTTCAGAACGATTTAGCCTCAGGCGATACCGAAGAGTTTATGAAAACATTAAAAATTGACTTGTTTTCAGATGAGGTTTTTGTGTTTACTCCTCATGGTGACGTTATTAACCTTCCTGCAGGATCATGTTCTATAGATTTTGCTTATGCTATACACAGTGAAGTAGGAAACAAAATGATTGGGGCGAAAATCAATGGTAAGATTGCAACCATTGACCAGGTACTTCAGACAGGTGATATTGTTGAGGTATTAACAACATCAACATCACGTGGGCCAAGTATGGATTGGCTTAAAATAGTTAAAACATCTCAAGCAAGAAACAAGATTAACCAATGGTTTAAAGCACACAATAGAGATGCTAATATTGTAAAAGGTAAAGAGATGGTTGATAAGGAAATACGCAAGGCGGAAATTCCTAATCTCAACGAATATAAAGAAAAATTTGCTGAGTTTGCTATGAATAAGTTTAGCATAAAGACTGTTGATGATATGTATGCCGCAATTGGTCATGAAGGTCCAATTGGTATCAAGGTGTTCAAAAAACTTCAGGACGAAATTAAAAAGATGACTATTTCGTCATCAGTTGCAAAGCCCAAAACTATAAGTAACAATTCATCTGCAAAAAATTCTTCAAACGGCATCATAGTAAAGGGGATTGAGAACTGTCTTGTAAGGCTTTCTAAATGCTGTAACCCGGTTCCGGGAGATGATATTTTGGGGTATATCACAAGAGGAAGAGGTGTTTCGGTTCACAGAGCGGACTGCGTTAATGTTATTAATGCAACTGAAGAAGAGAAAAACAGACTTATTGAAGTTAAGTGGGACGAAAATTATACAAGTTCGTTTTCTGCCCACCTCGTGGTTACTGCAATCAACAGAAACAACTTGTTGCTTGAAGTTTCTGCAGAACTTTCAAACATTCATGTTTCATTAAGTGGCATCAATGCAAGAGTTGTAAAAGATAGTTTATGTGTTATGGACCTGTCGGTTGAGGTTTCAAATGGTGATCAACTTGACACTGTTATTAAAAAACTGATGAATGTAGCAGGTGTTTATGAAGTAAAAAGAACAAATAAGTAAAGGAGTATCAAAAATGAAATTTGATTACAAAAAAGCGGACTTTGTATTAACACAGCAAGAACTCGATTTAATGAAAGAGAAAGTATCAAAGGCTCACAAAACTCTTCACGAGAAATCAGGTGAAGGTAATGAGTTTTTAGGGTGGCTTGATTTACCTGCAAATTATGATAAAGCCGAATTTGAAAGAGTGAAAAAAGCTGCCGAAAAAATAAAGGCAAACAGTGACGTTTTGATTGTTATTGGTATAGGCGGTTCATATCTGGGTGCAAAAGCTGGTCTTTCAATGCTTACACATACTTTTTATGATGCACTGTGCAAAAACAAAAGAAAAACTCCTGCTGTGCTTTTTGCAGGAAACTCAATAAGTTCTGCGTATCTTTGTGATTTAATTGAATTTTTGGGTGATAAAGATTTTTCTGTTAATGTTATTTCAAAATCAGGAACAACAACTGAACCTGCAATAGCATTTAGAGTGTTTAAAGAACTTTTGGAAAACAAGTATGGAAAAGAAGGTGCAAAAGAAAGAATTTTTGCCACTACCGACAAAGAAAAGGGTGCACTTAAAAAGCTTTGTGATGCTGAAGGGTATGAAACATTTGTTATTCCTGATGATGTAGGTGGAAGATTTTCTGTATTAACACCTGTAGGCTTGCTTCCGTTAGCTGTAGGCGGCGCAGATATTGATAAAATAATGGCGGGAGCACAAAAAGCACGAGAAGATTTTAAAGATTGTGACCTTGATAATAACATTTGCTATCAGTACGCTGCTGCAAGAAACGTGCTTTACGAAAAAGGTTATACAACAGAAATTATGGTAAATTATGAACCATTTATGCATTACTTCTCAGAATGGTGGAAACAACTCTACGGCGAAAGTGAAGGAAAAGACAACAAAGGTATTTTCCCTGCATCAGTTGAATTTTCAACAGACCTCCATTCACTTGGTCAGTATATTCAGGATGGAAAAAGAAATCTTTTTGAAACAGTTATCAATATCGAAGAAAGCAAAAAGACATTTGTTATAAAAGAAGATAAGGAAAATATTGATGGACTTAATTTCCTTGCAGGAAAAACCTTGGATTTTGTTAACAAAAAAGCTTTTGAAGGCACACTTTTAGCTCATACTGACGGTAAAGCGCCAAACTTTGTTATAAGCGTGCCAAGAGCTGATGAAGAAAACTTTGGTTATATGGTGTACTTCTTTGAAAAAGCTTGTGCTATCAGCGGTTATATTTTAGGTGTTAATCCATTCAATCAGCCAGGTGTTGAAGCATATAAAAAGAATATGTTTGCACTTTTGGGCAAGCCCGGATATGAAGATATGAAAAAAGATTTGGAGAATAGACTAAAATAATAAAAAACCACTTGAAAAATTTTCAAATTTATAGTATTATATAAGTACAGAAAGTTATATTAAGGAGGAATGTATTGTGATTAACGTAATTATCGGTGCAAAAGGTAGCGGAAAAACAAAGTATATGGTTGACCATGTTAATATGGCTGTTAAAGATGAACCGGGTACTTTGGTGTTCGTAAGTAAGGATAACAGACTTATGTATGATTTAAAATCCGCTGTTCGTTACATCAATACTGAAGAATTTGCTGTGGAAGATTACGCTGTTTTATACGGTTTCTTAGGCGGAATAATATCAAACAACTATGATGTTTCACATATTTTCATTGACAGCATCTGGAAAGTTGTAAAGAGCGAAGAAGCAGGCTTTGAAGGATTTTTAAATAAAATTGAAGCTTTAGGCGAAAAACTTAATATCAACTTTACAATTACAATTTCTGCTGATAAAGAGTCAGCTCCTGAGTATCTTAAAAAATACATGGTAGAAATTTAAGCAAATATAAATTGCCCCCAGCGATTACTAATCGGTAGGGGCAGTTTTTGTGTTATAATACAGGTTTAAAAGGAAGGAAAGTTATGAATCAGAGTTCAAAAGTTATATTTGAAGAAAATTCAAGAGTAGCACCTCTTGGGGTTATTGCAATGGAAAGTGCTACTGATCTTGGAAATAAAATCAACAATTACCTTATCAGATGGGCAAAAGAAGGCGGAACAGATTATGAAACATTTTTAGTTGATGCTGCATGCCCCAGATTTTCATCAGGTGATGCTAAAGGTATTATTAAAGAATCTGTAAGAGGTAAGGATTTATTTATTCTTGTAGATGTTTGCAATTACAGCTGCAAGTATACAATGTTTGGCAATGAAAACTCAATGTCACCTGATGATCATTATCAGGACCTTAAGAGAATGATTCAGGCAGCAAGCGGTAAAGCTCACAGAATTAATGTTATTATGCCCTCACTTTATGGTGGCAGACAGCATAAGAGAAGCTATCGCGAATCACTTGACTGTGCAGTTGCTCTTCAGGAACTTGAAAATATGGGAGTTTCAAATATAGTTGCTTTTGATGCACATGACCCTAGAGTTCATAACGCAGTTCCACTTATGGGATTTGATAATCTTATGCCGTCATATCAGGTTTTAAAAACAATGTTTAAAACAATTGATGACTTTAAGCCTGTAAAAGATAAGTTTATGATTATAAGCCCTGACGAAGGCGCAATCAATAGAAATATGTACTATGCATCTGTTTTGGGTGTTGACCTTGGTATGTTCTATAAACGTCGTGATTACTCAAAAATTGTGAACGGAAGAAACCCGATTGTGGCACACGAATATTTGGGTAACTCAGTTGAAGGTAAAGATGTATTTATTGCGGACGATATCATCTCATCAGGTGAATCAATGCTTGATATTGCATACGAACTCAAAAAGAGAAAAGCTAATAGAATTTACGCTTATGCTACTTATGCAATTTTTACAAATGGGCTCGAAACATTTGACAAAGCAGTTGCAGAGGGTATGATTGATGGCGTGTTTGGTACAAACCTTACATATATTAAACCTGAACTTAAAGAAAGAACATGGTTCCATGAAGTTGACGTTTCAAAGTATATTGCATACTTTATTTCAGCTTTGAACCACGATGTTTCAACATCGCTCATTATGGACCCACACGAAAAAATCAAACAGCTTTTGGAAAAACACAAGGACAAGCTTATATAAAAAAAGCAAAAAGCATAGCCTTAAAGGTTATGCTTTTTTTGTGGAACCTTTTAGAAAAAATGTTAGAGAATGCGAAAATAAAAAAGAGATGTTTTTACATCTCTTTTTTTTCTAAGCTGTCAAGCATATTACTTACATCAACATATTCGTGGTATAAATCTTTTACACCGGTTTCGTCTATTTTTATAACTGTACCGCCGTTCAGATATGGTTTAAAGCCACATCCCGGACCGGTTTTTAAGGAGAATCCAAGTCTTACGCCCTCATAGTTGATAAAATAGTTGTTGAAGTGACAATGTCCAGCCAAAACGGTTTTTGTTGTGCCACCTTTCTTAATTGCATCAAACATACCATCATCTGAAATATGACATCCTGATGAACAGTGGATTTTATCACTTCGATGGTGTTTAACACCGAATGAATCCTTATAGCCATCATTCCAGCAACTGCCGTTGTAGCTATCTTGAAGGCTTACTTCTGTTGGGACAAGGTTGGATTTGAATGCTTTAGCAAATGCATGCATATAAATATGAAGTGGGACGTGAATGAAAAGAGAGGTGTCGTAGCAACCAAGATTTTTAAGCATTTCCACTTGTTCAGAATACCATTTAACTTGATGCTTACTTACCCTTGGATTCATCCACATAGTGTCTTTTTCGGTATAGCCTCTTTTTTCAAATGCATCAATCTGTGATTTGTGAGTAGGCATAGGGATGAGATCTAAGATGTTTTTATCTGCCATAGACTGTTCGGTGTCTTCGTGGGGAAGATAGAAAAGTGCATCGTGAGTATCCATTAAAATGATGCCTTCAACAATTTTATCATCTTCTTCGATTGCTAAAACAAAGTTGCCGCTTCCAAGTTCTCTGGGGCCTGCTTCAAACATAAAATATTTAGACTTTGAAAGACGTTCAATCATTTCGTCAATAGGGTCTAAGTCAACTTGATTATCATGGTTACCCCAGATGACAGTCCATGGAATTTTAAATTTGTCAAAGTATTCAGCATACTTGTCATAAGATAACATATCGTGAGGATATGCAAGGTCGCCTGTTATAGTAATAAGGTCAGGCTTTACTCTTTCGATGAGTTCATCGACAGTACGCACAAACACTCTGTGAATATTAACAATATGTTCAGGGGTGTCTTTGATAAGTCCCCAGTTAGCTTCTGTAAGCTGGGGGTCAGAAAGGTTGAGAATAACAAAATCTTTATTTTTTTGTTTAAATAATTTAATCATTTTTATTTCTCCTTTTGTTATGCACAGTTAATTTTAACACATTGAAAAATTGGTGTCAACTATAAAAATTAAACGTTCTTTTTTTAACAATAGTATTGAAAAATACAGAAAAATTTGGTATAATAAGATGAATTTGTTTTACGAAAGGTGATATTATGAAAAAAAGTGCAACTTTGGTTGTTATGGCAGCCGGAATGGGAAGTAGATTTCAGGGACTGAAACAAATTGAACCTGTTGGTCCAAATGGAGAAATTTTGCTTGATTTTGCTGTTTTTGATGCAAAAAGAGCAGGTTTTGATAAGGTTGTTTTTATAATAAAAAAAGAAATAGAGAAAGACTTTAAAGAAGTTATCGGAAAAAGAATTGAAAAAATGATTGATGTTGATTATGTTTATCAGGATGTTAATGATGTTCCTGCCGGCGTAGAAATTCCTGCAGAACGTTCAAAACCATGGGGAACTGCTCATGCTGTCCTTACTGCTAAAAATGTAATTGATACTCCTTTTGCAGTTGTTAATGCCGATGACTATTATGGAATTTCAGCTTATAAAAAGATTTATGATTGCATTACTAAGGATGAAACCGAACTTTGTATGGTAGGCTTTAAACTTGCAAATACACTTACTGAAAATGGAACAGTTTCAAGAGGTGTTTGTGAAGTTGAAAATGGCGTGCTCAAAAAGGTTACAGAACGTACTAAAATTAACGGCGATTGTGAGTTTACAGAAGATGATGGTGCAACATGGAATAAGCTTCCTGAAGACACTACTGTTTCAATGAATATGTGGGGATTCAAGCCTTCAATTTTTGCTGAAATGGAAGAGGGTTTAGTACAGTTTTTTGAGGAAAACAAAGCTAACTTATTAAAAGCTGAGTATTACCTTACAAACGTTGTTGATAATAAAATTAAAAAAGGTACAAAAGTTGATGTTTTGACAACTGATGACAGATGGTATGGTATGACATATAAAGAAGATAAAAAATCTGTAAGTGAAGCTCTCTGCGCTTTAGTAAGCGACGGAATGTATGAAGGGATGTAATTGTTATGAGAAAAATTATTTGCAAAAACTATGATGAAATGTCAAAGGCTGCAGCAAAAATTGTTGAAGCACAGGTTGTTTTAAAACCAAACAGTATTTTAGGATTAGCAACAGGTTCTTCACCTGTTGGAATGTACAAAGAACTTATAAATAGCGGAACAGATTTTTCTGAGGTTGTTACATATAATCTTGACGAATATTATCCAATTTCAAAAGATAATGACCAGAGCTATGACTATTTTATGAGAAAGAATCTTTTTGACCATATCACTGTTAAGGAACACAATATTCCAAACGGAATGGCAGAAGATCCTGAAGCAGAATGTGCCCGTTACGATGCAGCTATTGAAAATGCAGGTGGAATTGACTTGCAGGTTTTAGGTATTGGTGTTAATGGTCATATCGGATTTAATGAACCTGCTGCAGATCTTCCTTCAAACACAAATAAGGTTACTTTAACAGAATCTACTATTGAAGCAAACTCAAGATTTTTTGAGTCAAAGGATATGGTTCCTAAAGCAGCTCTCACACTTGGTATTGGCGGAATTATGAAAGCAAAGAGAATTGTTGTTTTAGCAAGTGGTAAGAGTAAAGCTCCTATTATTAAGGAGTTGTTCAATGGTAATGTTACAACAAATGTTCCTGTAAGCTTATTACAGCTCCATCCTGATGTTACAATTGTTATGGACGAAGAAGCAGCAAGCATGCTTTAATTAAAGATGACACAGCCTTTTAAATAGGCTGTGTATTTTTTTTGCAAATATTTATCAAAATAAATATTGACAAATATAAATATTTGTGTATAATATTATGTAGAAAACACAACAGGAGGGTGCTATGGATACATCACTTTCTGAAATTTTTAAAGTATTATCTGATGATAATAGGTTGAAAATTGTATTAAAAATAGCAAAAGGTAAAATGTGTGCAAATGAAATTTTGGGAGAAATAGGAATATCTCAACCAACTTTGTCACACCATATGAAAGTGCTTACAGATACAGGGCTTGTTTCTGCAAATAAAGTAGGCACTCAGGTTTACTATGAATTAAATCACAGCAAAGTAAGTTGTCTTTGCCATTTTGTGAGAGAAATAAGCGGTAAAAAACCGTGTAGTATGGAGGGAAAATAGATGTCGTGTAATAGTGTATATTTTGATCACGGTGCAACAACATTTACAAGACCTGAAGTTTTAGCTGAAATGCTTCCTTACTTCGGACAATCTTATGGAAATCCGTCAAGTATTTATAAACTGGCAAAGGCAAGCAAACATGCCGTAGATAATGCCAGAAAAACCATCGCAGAGCTTATAAATGCTGATACTAATGAAATTTATTTCACAGGTAGTGGTTCAGAGGGTGATAACTGGGCTTTAAAAGGCGTTATGTATGCTTCAAAAAAAGGAAATCATATCATAACAACAGCTATTGAGCATCACGCAATACTTCACACTTGCAAATATCTTGAAAAAGAGGGGTATAAAGTAACTTATCTTCCTGTTGACGAATATGGCAGAGTAAATCCCAAAGATGTTGAAGATGCAATCACAGATAAGACAGTTTTAATTTCTGTTATGTTTGCAAATAACGAAATCGGAACAATTCAGCCCATTAAAGAAATTGGTGAAATTGCGAGAAAGCACGGCGTGTATTTTCATACCGATGCAGTTCAGGCGGCGGGACATATTCCGATTGATGTTGAAGATATGAATATTGACCTTCTGACAATGTCTGCACATAAATTCAACGGACCTAAGGGTGTTGGTGCACTTTATATTAAAAAAGGCGTTAAAATGTATAATCTTATTGAGGGCGGTTCTCAGGAAAGAAAAAGACGTGCAGGAACAGAAAATGTTCCGGGTATCGTGGGAATGGCAAAGGCACTTAAAATGTCTTGTGAGCATATGGAAGAGGTAAATGCAAATTTAATCCGTATGCGTGACAGAATAATCAACGAAATAATGGAAAATATTCCGTACGTTAAGTTAAATGGTCACCCAACCGAAAGACTTCCTGGAAATGTCAATTTGTCGTTTAAATACATTGAAGGAGAGAGCCTTTTGCTGTTTTTAGATATCAATAATATTTGTGCTTCCTCCGGCTCTGCCTGCACATCAGGCTCACTCGACCCGTCGCACGTTTTGTTGGCGATTGGCTTACCGCATGAAATAGCACATGGTTCATTAAGACTTTCGCTTGGCTTTGAAAATACAGACGACGATATTGATTATCTGTTTAGTGTTCTTCCTGGAATTGTGGACAGATTAAGACAGATGTCACCTCTTTATGAAGAAATTTTGAAAGGGAAACAAGGTGAATAATATGGAATATACAGAAAAAGTTTTAGACCACTTTACAAATCCGAGAAATGTTGGCGAAATTGAGGATGCAAATGGAATAGGTGAAGTTGGTAACGCAAAATGCGGAGATATAATGAAAATGTATCTCAAAATTGACGATGATGAAATTATCACAGATGTTAAGTTTAAAACTTATGGTTGCGGAGCGGCTATTGCTACAAGTTCTGTTGCAACAGAAATGATTAAGGGTAAAGGTATTGACGAAGCACTTCGTCTTAAAAACAGTGATGTAGTAGAAGCTTTGGGCGGACTTCCAAGTGCCAAAATCCATTGCAGCGTTTTGGCAGAAGAGGCAATAAAAAAAGCAATTGGTGATTATTACACTAAAAAAGGTGTTTTTGTAGAAGAAGCTAAATGCTGTTGTTGTCAAGAGGGAAGCTCTTGTAAGTGCCACGAGGAAACTGAAGAAGAATAAAAAAATAACTGTAAAAAACACATTGTTTTTTACAGTTATTTTTATTTTAATTATTCGTTGACCAAGTCTTTCATAGTATAAAATCCTGCAGGCTTGTTTGCCATATACTTTGCTGCTTTTACTGCACCAACTGCAAAAACTTCTCTTGAGGTTGCAGTATGCTTAACTTCAACAAGTTCATTGTTGCCTGCAAAAATTACTTCGTGTTCACCAACTATAGTGCCTCCGCGAAGTGTGTGAATACCCATTTCAGAAACAGAACGTTTTTTTCTTACGCTATGTCTGTCATAGATATATTCTTTTTTGCCAGAAACTACTTCATTGATTGCATCTGCAATCGCAAGTGCAGTTCCACTCGGAGCATCAATTTTTTGGTTATGGTGCTTTTCAATTATTTCAATATCAAAGTTTTCTTCCAAAACCTTTGCAGCCTGCTGAACAAGTTCAATTAAAAGGTTAACACCGATAGACATATTAGCAGAGAAAAAAACTGCTGTTTGTTCAGCTGCAGTTTTCATTGCTGCTCTTTGTTCTTCAGAAAGTCCTGTTGTTGCAAAAACAACTGCCGTGTTAGTTTTAACTGCGTAGTTTAAAATTCCATCAAAACATGAGGGGTGTGAAAAGTCAATGATAACATCAGCACTTCCTGAAAATTCATCAGGAGACGCAAAAACAGGGTAACCGTTACTTGCATCAGTATTAATGTCAAATCCCGCAACGATTTCAATACTGTCATCATTTTTAACAAGATTTGATATAACTGTACCCATCTTGCCGTTGCAACCTGATAAAATAAGTTTAATCACTTAAAATCATCCTTTGTGAGTTAAATTTATGCGATAATTCCGCACTTTTTCATTTCAGCTTTTAAAACCTCAAGGTTTTTGTCTTCCATAGGTGTAAGAGGCATTCTTAAAAGACCTGTGTCAAATCCCATAAGTTTTAATGCAGCTTTTACCGGGATAGGATTAACTTCACAGAAAAGTGCTTTGATAAGGTCTAAATATTTAAGCTGAATTTTTGCAGCTTCATCAAATTTACCATCTAAGCAAAGTTTGCACATATCATGGCATTCTTTTGGTACAACATTTGCTAAAACTGAGATAGCACCAACAGCGCCGATTGACATTAACGGAACGTTGATGTCATCGTTACCCGAATAAATTGCAAAATCTTCACCGCAAAGATTTCTGATTTCCATAGCCTGAACAATATCGCCACTTGCTTCTTTAATACCAACAATGTTATCAATTTTAGAAAGCTCATAAGCGGTTTTAGGTAAAATGTTTACACCTGTTCTTGACGGAACAGAGTAGGGGATAATTGGAAGATCAACTGCGTTTGCAATCATTTCATAGTGTTTTAAAAGACCATTTTGTGTGGCTTTGTTATAGTATGGAGTAACACACAAAAGTCCATCAACACCTGTAGCAGCTGCCATTTTGGAAAGCTCAACACCGTGAAGAGTGTCGTTACTTCCAGTACCGCCGATAACAGGGATTCTACCATTTACCCTTTTTACAGTATGTTCAATAACACTAACGTGTTCTTTGTCAGGCATAGTAGCTGATTCACCTGTTGTACCGCAGATGATGATAGCGTCTGTTGAATTTTCAATATTGAATTCGATTAAGCGGTCAAGTTCTGAAAAGTTAACGCCGTTTTCGTTAAACGGAGTTACAATAGCAACACCTGAACCTTCAAAAATTCTTTTTTTCATGTTAAACACCATTCCTTTAATTAGTCAAGATAACCTTTTGCTGCCAAAAGCTCTGCCATTAAAACAGCGCCACCAGCAGCACCTCTTAAAGTGTTGTGTGAAAGGCAAACAAATTTATAGTCGTATTGTGTATCTTCTCTTAATCTTCCAATTGAAACAGCCATACCGCCTTCTAACTCTCTGTCAAGTTTTGTTTGCGGCCTGTTGTCATCCTCAAAGTAGTTTAAGAACTGCTTAGGAGCTGAAGGAAGTTCGAGTTCCTGTGGAACACCTTTAAATTCTTTCCATGCCTGTAAAATTTCTTCTTTTGTAGGCTTTTTGTCAAATGAAGCAAAAACTGCAGCTAAGTGACCATCAGAAACAGGTACTCTTATGCACTGAGCAGTGATTGAAGGTGTGCAAGCATTTTTAATTTCATCACCATCAATTTTACCCCAGATTTTAAGGGGTTCCTGTTCGCTTTTTTCTTCTTCGCCTCCGATAAATGGGATAACGTTGTCAATCATTTCAGGCCATCTTTCAAAAGTTTTACCTGCACCTGAAATTGCCTGATATGTACATGTAAGAACATTTTTAGGACCAAATTTCATTAAAGGGTGAATTGCAGGAACATAGCTCTGGAGTGAGCAGTTTGATTTAACCGCAACAAAACCTCTTTTTGTTCCAAGTCTTTTTCTTTGAGCGTGGATAATTTCTGCATGCTCTGGGTTGATTTCAGGAACAATCATAGGAACATCCTTTGTTCCTCTGTGTGCAGAGTTGTTTGAAATAACAGGACATTCTTTTTTAGCATAAGCTTCTTCTAATGCTTTTATTTCATCTTTTTTCATATCAACGGCACAGAAAACAAAGTCAACTTCTGATGTAATTTTATTCATATCTGCCACAGCGTCATAAACGTTCATTTTTTTAATTTTGTCAGAAAGCGGTGTTTTCATTGCCCATCTTCCGCCTAAGGCTTCTTCATAGGTTTTGCCTGCACTTCTTGCAGAAGCAGCTAAAACCTTTATTTCAAACCAAGGGTGGTTTTCGAGTAATGTAATAAATCTCTGGCCAACCATACCTGTTGCGCCAATAATACCAATGTTAAAATGCATAAAAACATTCCTTTCTTAGGTTAAAATATATTAGTTTAATTAATAAATTATGATACCATTTTTTTTACAATATGTCAATACAAAT
The DNA here is from genome assembly GCA_045589295.1 of Clostridia bacterium. Lineage (GTDB taxonomy): Bacteria > Bacillota > Clostridia > RGIG6154 > RGIG6154 > RGIG2094. The sequence goes on along the minus strand of JAZNOU010000013.1, from coordinate 65,324 downwards.
TACAATCTTTGTGCCAATTTTATACGATTTTCGCGGTAAAAATCGTTAAATGTTCCATTGTCAAGTGCATGACGTATATTTTCCATCAATTTATTGTAAAAAGTAAGATTGTGAATTACACAAAGACGAAGTGCCAAAATCTCATTCGCCTTGAATAAATGACGAATATATGCTTTTGAATAGCTTCTGCAAGCTTCACAGTCACAGTTTGTATCAAATGGTGTGTCGTCACGTTCATATTTTTCGTTTTTAATGTTTACAATTCCGTTTGAAGTGAATATGTGTCCGTGTCTTGCGTTTCTGCTAGGCATTACGCAGTCAAAAAAGTCAACACCTCGGTAAACAGCTTCTAAAATATTAACGGGAGTTCCCACACCCATAAGATATCTTGGTTTGTCTTTGGGCATAAAAGGTTCAACGTGTTCGATAACATCATACATCTGCTCTGCAGTTTCGCCAACTGCAAGCCCGCCAATCGCATATCCGGGAAGGTCAAAATCTGCAATTCGTTTCATATGTTCAATTCTAATATCGTTAAATGTACTGCCCTGATTTATTCCAAACAAAAGTTGGTTTTTGTTGATTGTTGCATCAAGCGAATTTAATCTGTCCATTTCATTTTTGCAACGTTCAAGCCAACGTGTGGTTCTTTCAACAGATTTTTTAGTATATTCATAAGTTGCAGGGTTTTCGATACATTCGTCAAATGCCATTGCAATTGTAGATGCAAGATTTGACTGTATCTGCATACTAAGTTCGGGGGTCATAAAAATTTTACGTCCGTCAATATGAGAAGAAAATTTTACTCCATCTTCTATGATGTCTTTCGGCTTAGCAAGCGAAAAAACCTGAAACCCACCACTGTCTGTTAAGACAGGGCTGTCCCAGTTCATAAATTTATGAATACCACCCAAATCTCTGACAACGTCATCGCCAGGTCTTAAATGCAGATGATATGTGTTGGAAAGTTGAACCTGACAACCCATTGTTTTTAAATCGTTGGTAGAAATTCCGCCTTTGATGGCAGCGGCGGTTCCTACATTCATAAATACTGGTGTTTGCACCACTCCGTGAACAGTTTTAAAACTGCCTCGTCTTGCATTTCCTTCGGTAAGTTTTAATTCAAACATAATATCTCCTAATTTATAAGCATCGCATCACCGAATGAGAAGAAACGATAATTGTTTTCAACTGCGGTTTCGTATGCTTTTAAAATGTGTTCTCTGTCATAAAGTGCACTTACCAGCATTAAAAGAGTCGATTCGGGTAAGTGGAAATTTGTAATAAGGTTATCAACGATTTTGAATTTATAACCGGGATAAATAAATATATCTGTCCAACCACTCTTAGGTGCTAAAAAGCCCTTTTCATCGGCAACAGACTCTAAGGTTCTTGTTGAGGTAGTGCCGACGCAAAAAACCTTATTACCACTCTTTTTTGTTTCGTTAATAATGTCACAAGCTTCTTTGTCAATTTCAAAAAATTCTGAGTGCATTTTGTGGGTTGAGATATCTTTAACTTTAACGGGACGGAAAGTACCTAACCCTACATGCAAAGTTAAAAATGCAATTTTAACGCCCTTTGTTTTAAGCTTGTTTAAAAGTTCATCTGTGAAATGCAGTCCTGCGGTAGGTGCTGCGGCAGAACCTGGATTTTTTGAATAAACTGTTTGATATCGTTCTTTGTCAGAAAGTTTTTCGGTTATATAAGGTGGGAGAGGCATTTCTCCTAACTTATCTAAAATTTCTTCAAAAATTCCGTCAAAATGGAACTGTGCAGTTTTAAGTCCTGACTCCGAATCTTCGCTTAAAACAGTGGCAGATAAGAGCCCGTCACCAAAAACAATTTCAGTGCCGACTTTAGCTCTTTTTCCCGGTTTTACCATAACTTCCCACACGGTGTCGGTTATTCGTTTTAAAAGTAAAAATTCTATATGTGCACCAGTACCTTTTTTAATTCCGTAAAGACGTGCAGGCAAAACTCTTGTGTTATTTAAAACAAGACAGTCGCCCTCATTTATATAATCAGTTATATCACTGAAAGTTTTGTGAGTAATAGAATTAGTACCCCTGCTTAATACCATGAGCTTTGATGATGCTCTGTCAGTAAGCGGAGTTTGTGCAATTAATTCTTTTGGTAATTCATAGTAAAAATCTGAAAGTTGTAAATTTTGCATATATAAATCTCCTGCTCAAAATTATTCTACCGTGCAGCCCGGGAAGTAGTGAGTTAAAATCTGGTCAAAAGTAAAGCCTGATTTTGCCATACCTTTTGCACCGTTTTGACTCATACCTATTCCGTGGCCATATCCTGAACCATAAATGACATATTTGTCAACTGCCTGTTGAGAAAAAGACGGAGTTACTTTTGAAATTCCCGAAGATGATATTGCATATTGATTGTCCGATTTTTCAATTCCCTTTGAAGATAGAACATATCCCTGGTTGCTTGAATGTGCTACGCCCTCCGAAGTAATGAAATAAGTTTTATATTCGTTTCGTGAGTATTCTTTTGAAATTTTAAAGACCTGACTTTTAAGGTTAAGCACAGTTCGGGTGTTGCCTAAAGTGTAAGTTTTTGAACCACGTTCACCTACAAATGTAAGCGAAGTTACCGCTCCTTGTGGTGTAGTTTTATCAATGGTAATATCTTTTATAGTACCAAGAGTAAATCCCTTGTCGTTCATTAGCTTGGTTAATTCTGACTGAGTATAAGCAACTTCCCAGGTGTAGCCGTTAGGATAAATTACACTTTGATATGTGTCAGGAACAGAAATGAGGTACGGATAAGTTGTAGAACCCCACACATCTTTAACGTCCAGAGTTTCTCCGCTTGAAGAAGCATAATAAAAAGTTTCTGCAATTTTTCCGCCATACATTACAACCAGACCTTTGGTTTCATTGACTGCATTTGTACAGTCATTTGCTTCACCTTTTATGCCATTGTATACCTGAGAAAGGGTGTTATCCGTAAGGTCAAAGCCGTGTTCTTTGAAGCGTCCGATATTGTTTACTGCATAAGTTCTTGCGCAAACTGCCTGGGCTTTTAAAGCTTCATAAGGAAAACCTGTTGACATTTCATAAGGTAAAACGCCGTATAAGTACTCTTCAAGATTTACTTCGTTGATAACTGTAAGTTTTCCGTTTTTATCGACTTTAAGTTGAATATGACCTCTGTATTTTTTTGAACCTACCTGAACAAAACTTTCAGAAGCATATATATAAGCATCACCTTCAAGTATGTAGGTATTAACGCTGTCAGTTGCGGATATTTTTCTGTCAACGACAGAAAAAGAAAAAGTTTTTGCAGTGGCAATAACGGGGTCTGAAACCATCAATCCGTCTTCTGATAAAACAACCATTGTGCCGATAGCTGAATCGTAAAGCTTAAGTTCACCATCACAGACAATATCAACAGTTTCCTTTGCGGTACTGCTGTAAAAAAGACCAATTTTTACTGTTTCGGGCAACTCTTTAGCATAAATTGTATTGCCAAAAGATATTGCTATCATAAAAGCAAGTATTATTGCAAGTTTTTTCATAAAAAACCTCTGTTTCAAATAAATTTGTAAATATCTATCTTATTATATCAAATATATGTATTTTTTGCAAGGCTTAACAGAGGAATAAATTATGTAAAGAATGTATTTTTATGCAAAAAAGTAATGGGCTGTTGACATTATTTTCAATATATGCTAAAATTACCTAGATGGATTTTGTTATAAAAATCCAAAGAGAGGTGTATGTATGAGCTTTTGGCAGAATTTATACGACGGATTTTATACTAATGTTGTTGCAAGTAACAGATGGTTACTTTTATTAAAAGGTCTTGGAATAACGCTTGAAATTTCACTATTTGCAGTTATTATCGGTGTTGTGCTGGGTATTGTTCTTGCACTTGCGAAAATTTCAAAATCAAAGAATATAATCATTGCATTTTTCAGATGGCTTTCTAATGCGTTTATTGATGTAATAAGAGGCACACCATCTTTTGTTCAGCTTCTTATTATAAATTTTGTAGTGTTTGCATCAGTTGATATTGATAAAACAATCGTTGCATCAATTGCTTTTGGTTTAAACAGTGCGGCATATATTGCAGAAATTATAAGAGCAGGAATTCAGTCAATAAATAAAGGACAGACCGAAGCAGGAAGATCTTTGGGGCTTAGTGAAGGTCTTACAATGAGATATATCATTTTACCTCAGGCAATAAAAAATATTTTACCCGCACTTGGAAATGAATTCATTGTACTGGTAAAAGAAACATCTGTTGCAGGGTATATCGGGGCTTATGAACTTACTAAGGCATCTCAGATTATTACAAGTAGAACATATAATTCATTCTGGCCGCTTTTGTCAATTGCAGTTATTTATTTTGTAGTTGTAAAATTGCTTTCAGCTGCACTTACAGCGTTTGAGAAAAAACTTGGTAAAGCTGATGCAAGATAAAGAGGATTAAATATGATTAAAATTAATGATTTACATAAAGATTTCGGCAAACTCAAGGTTTTAAGAGGAGTAAGCGAAGAAATAAAAAAAGGTGAAAAAGTTGTAATTATTGGGCCTTCTGGGTCAGGTAAGAGCACATTTTTAAGATGCCTTAATCTTCTCGAAGAGCCTACAGACGGAACAATTGAATTAAATGGTGAAGTAATCAACAGTAAAAATGTTGATATAAATAAGGTAAGACAGAAAATGGGAATGGTTTTTCAGCAGTTTAACCTTTTTCCACACCTTAGTATAATAGAAAATATAACATTGGCACCAATGAAAATTAAAAAAATGTGCAAGCAGGATGCAGAGGCTTTAGCAATGAGCTTGTTGAAGAAAGTTGGACTTGAAGATAAAGCATCAAGCTATCCTGCACAGCTTTCAGGCGGTCAGCAGCAGAGAATTGCAATAGCAAGAGCACTTGCTATGGAACCGGAAATTATGCTTTTTGATGAACCTACGTCAGCACTTGATCCGGAAATGGTAGGTGAGGTTTTAGATGTTATGAAAGACCTCGCTAAACAAGGAATGACAATGGTTATTGTTACTCACGAAATGGGTTTTGCAAAAGAAGTAGGTTCAAGGGTTTTGTTTATGGACGAGGGAGTAATTGTTGAACAGGCTCCACCGCAAGAACTTTTCAGCAATCCAAAGAACGAAAGAACAAAAGCATTTTTAAATTCAGTTTTGTAAATTTGTAAAAAACTCAAAAAAGAGTTTTAAATATTAAAGGAGAGATTTATTATGAAAAAAATTATTGCATTACTTATGGTAGCTGTTTTAGCAGTTGCATTGGTATCATGCGGCGGAGAAAAAGCTAACGTTGTTACAATGGGAACAAACGCAGCTTTTGAGCCTTTTGAATTTATCGAAGGTGACAAAATCGTTGGTATCGATGCAGAAATCGGTGCAGCTATTGCTGAAAAGCTCGGCAAAGAACTTAACATCAACGATATGGAATTTGAATCACTTTTGGGAGCGCTCAGCACAGATAAAGTTGATTTTGTTGCAGCTGGTATGACAGCTAACGACGAAAGAAGAAAATCAGTTGATTTTTCTGAAACATACTACACAGCAACACAAGGTATTATCGTAGCAGAAGACAGTGATATTAAAGGTATCGACGATATTCTTGATAAAAGAGTAGGTGCTATCACAGGTTACACAGGTGAAGTTATCTGCACAGAAACATATCAGATTAAAGATATGCTTACATTCAAACGTGGTGTAGATGCTGTTATGGAACTCAAAAACGGTAAGCTTGATGCTGTTGTTATCGACCTTCAGCCTGCAAAAATGTTTGTTAATAAAAACGAAGGACTTAAAGTAATTGAAGATCCTTCATTTGAAGCTGAAGAATATGCTATTGCTGTTAAAAAAGGCAATGCAGAACTTTTGGAAAAGATCAATGAAGTAATTATAGCACTCAAAGAAACAGGAAAACTTGATGAAATAATCAACAAATATCAGAATCAGTAATTGATAAGGCGGCAAGCAAATAGCTTGCCGCTCATTTTTTTGAAAAAATAAACTCTTGGCTATTGATAATTTTTGAAAAATATGGTATCATATTAACATTAGAAATATTACTTAGGAGGAATCTTTATGGAAAATAATGTACGCCCAGATTCTATGGAACGTATAACAACTTTTGAGCAGGCAAATGCGTTTATAGATGAGCAGGTTAAAGAAATTCAGGCACAGGTAGGAGATAAAAAAGTACTTCTTGCTCTTTCGGGTGGTGTGGATTCTTCTGTTGTTGCGGCACTTTTGATTAAAGCAATCGGCAAACAACTTGTATGTGTTCATGTAAACCACGGACTTATGAGAAAAGGTGAAAGTGAACAAGTTATTGAAATTTTCGGTAAAGAACTTGATGCAAACTTGATTTATATTGATGCAACCGATCGTTTTCTTGATTTGCTTGCAGGGGTAAGCGAACCTGAAAAGAAACGTAAAATAATTGGCGGCGAATTTATTAAAGTGTTTGATGAAGAAGCATCAAAACTTGAAGGTATTTCTTTCCTTGCACAGGGAACAATTTATCCGGATATTCTTGAAAGTGATGGCGTAAAAGCTCATCATAATGTAGGTGGATTGCCTGAAGATATGCAGTTTGAATTGGTTGAACCGGTAAAACTTCTTTATAAAGACGAAGTTCGTGTTGTAGGTGAAGCTTTAGGACTTCCTCATGCTATGGTATATCGTCAGCCATTCCCGGGTCCTGGTCTTGGCGTAAGATGCTTAGGTGCAATCACAAGAGACAGACTTAACGCTCTTCGTGAAGCAGATGCAATTTTAAGAGAAGAATTTGACAACTGCGGTCTTGCTGAAAAAGTATGGCAGTACTTTATTGCAGTTCCTGATTTCAAAAGCGTAGGTGTTAGAAATGATAAACGTTACGAAGGATGGCCTGCAATTATTCGCGCGGTTAATACAACAGATGCAATGAGCGCAACAATTGAAGAAATTCCATACGAAATTCTTCACAAAATCACAAACCGCATCACAAATGAGGTTGAAGGCATTAACCGTGTTCTGTTAGACTTAACACCAAAGCCAATCGGAACAATCGAGTGGGAATAACAAATTGCGGAGTGAAAACCGCATAACCACGCCGTTTTCGGGTATTTTTAAATGAAAATGGCAACGATTTGGCAACATTAAATACTAAGAAAAGAGCTGGCTGAATTGATTTCAGTTTGCTCTTTTTTATGTCCGTTTTCTTGCTTAACAGAGCGTAAATCGTTAATAATACAATTGACTATTGTTGGCTTGGATGATATAATAACTATGTGTGAAAATTTGCAGATTTATGTTATTTTCAATTTTAAACTGTATGATGTTGAGTTTTGTGAAAGGGAGAATGGCTGCAATGGATAAAGTTATTGCCAAAATTATTAATAATGTAGTGCTTTCAGAACGTACAGTGCATATAAAGCTTTTAGGGGATTCTATTACACATGGCGTGGGTGGAACCGGATTTGAACAGAATGGTGAAATTATTATTGATAATTTTGCGCGAAATAATTATGGGTACTGTTGGGCAAAAATGTTTAAGGAATATATGGAATCGCAGTTTGACTGTGTTGTTACAAATAACGCTTGCTCTGGTACGCAAATAGAATTTATTATCAATAATTTTGATAAACTTGTCGATAAACAAGATGATATTGTTATATGTACCATTGGAACAAATAACCGTCATCAATATTTAACGGATGCACCTAAGCATACAAGACGTGAACATATGGAAACTTTTTACAACAATATTGTTAAATTGCATAATAAGTTTATTGAGGCACAAAAGAGCGTGATTTTTGTTGCAAACATTCCGGCTACGGCTGAAAATGAAAAAGATAGTGAAACATTTTGGCGAGTGATTCATATGGATGATATCAATAACCTTTATATGAAAGCGGCAAGTGTTTATGAATTCCCGTTTATTAGTATGTATTCTTTGTTTTTAGAATATTGTGAAATAAAGAATATATCAGTTGATTCTCTGCTTGATGATGGATTGCACCCAAACGATAAGGGCCACGAAATTATATTTAAGCTTTTGTTAAATGCGTTGGGACTTGGAAGAAAGATTTGTCAGTGATTGGTTCTTAACTTAAGAATTTAAATATTCGTAATAACATTATAATCGATTTGAGGTATGGATTTTGGTAACAGTACCATTTGCGATATTGCTAATAATATTTTTTTGTGCTAAAATAAGTCCTAAGGGGACATATAACGATGATTATTTGTCTTTGGAAAACACAACGTCTTTAAGGGGTATGTGTGCACTTTTAGTCACAATGCAACATATATCCGCATACGACCATGATGAGTGGACAGCGGGGTTTATGTATATAGGTTTTTTATCTACAAGCATTTTCTTTTTTCTGTCTGGATATGGGCTTATGTACGGTACGGTTAATAAAAAACGTTATTTAAGAAACTTCTTGAAAAACAGGTTAATTTCATTACTTGTGCCATATTTATTTGCTAATGTTATTTATTTGGGAATAAGGCAGGCTCTTGGTGTTGAAACTACTTTTGTGAGTTTTATAAATTCATATAAAACAGGCGAGCCGTATGTGTCTTTTAGTTGGTATATTGTTTCGATAATTTATTTTTATGTCACATTTTATATGACATTTAATGTGTTTAAAAGAAATATTGCGGTGTTTTTAACTTTGCCAATCAGTATATTGTATATATATCTTGTAAAGAAGGCGGGATTTGATAATTATTGGTACACAACTGCATTTTGTTTTTCTGGTGGAGTAATTTGGTATCATTTTAAAGATACATTGACCTTGGTTGTAAGAAGGCAAGGCTTTTTGAAAGTAGTTACAATGTTTGGTATAACAGTTGCACTTTTGATTGCAACTTTTAAAAATGAATATTTTTATGTTGCAGGTTCAAATATTACAGCGATTGTGTTTCAACTATTTATGATGATGTGTCTTCAAAAAGTTAAAATACATAATTTTGTTTTGAAATACATAGGAAAGATTTCCTTTGAATTTTATATGGTTCACGGGATTGTTATAACACTTTTAAACGGATATTTAAAGCTAAACGGAAATATTTACGTGTATTTCACCTTGCTGGCATCTGTGCTGCTTGCATCAGTATTGTATGCAGCAGACAGGGTTGCAGTAAAGTGGTTAACACAAAAAGGAGATTAATATGAGTAAAAATGTTCACAAGACGTCAATAGGCGGTCAGGCGGTAATGGAAGGCGTTATGATGCGCGGACCAAAATCCTATGCTGTCGCGGTAAGAAAGCCTGACGGAGAAATAATAATTGACAAAAAAGATATTCCTGATAAAAAGAAGAATTGGTTTGTAAAACTTCCAATAGTAAGAGGTTGTATCAATTTTGTGCAGTCGTTGATTTTAGGCACAAAAACTTTGATGTATTCAGCAGAGTTTATTGATTTGGAAGAAGAGCAACCGTCTAAATTTGATAAGTGGTTGGAAGATAAATTAGGTGATAAAGTAAAAGATATAGTTATTTATTTTTCTGTGGTGTTGTCACTTATTTTGTCGGTAGGGTTGTTTATTCTGCTTCCCACATGGATAATCGGACTTACAAAAGATTTTATTCAAAGCCCAATTTTAAAAAGTCTGTTAGAAGGTGTAACACGAATAGTTATATTTTTAGTGTATTTATGGGCAGTTTCTAAAATGGAAGACATTAAAAGAGTTTTTCAGTACCACGGAGCAGAACACAAAACAATTGCGTGTTATGAGGCTGGATTGGAACTCACACCTGAAAATGCTAAAAAAATGTCAAGACTTCACCCAAGATGCGGAACAAGCTTTTTGCTTATTGTTATGGTGGTAAGCATAATCTTTTTCTCGTTTTTAAGATGGGATAATGTTTTGGTAAGAAGCCTTACAAGGATAGCACTTTTACCTGTTGTTGCAGGAGTTTCATATGAGATAATAAAGCTTGCGGGTAAGTATGATAATTTTTTAACAAAAATTATCAGCTATCCGGGACTTTGCTTGCAGAAAATCACAACAAACGAGCCGGATGACAGTCAATTGGAAGTTGCTATTGCGTCAATGAAAGAGGTTTTAACTGATAACCCCGAAGAGGACAGATGGTAATGAAATTAAAAGATGTTTTAAAATATTCCGAAAACAAATTAAAAGACGGCAAAGTAGCTGAATACAAATCGGACGCGCGTTTTCTGGTGAACGATTTTTTGAAGGGAGATTTAAGTTCTATAATAATAACACCAAGCAAAGACATTGATATTTCAGAACTTGATAAAGCACTTGATGAAAGAATTAATGGTGTTCCGTGTCAGTATATAACAAAAAGTGTTCAGTTTATGTCGCTTGAATTTGAAGTTTCAAAAGATGTTTTGATACCTCGCCAGGATACAGAAAGTCTGGTTGAAACAATTTTAAAAACAAGACCGAGCAATCCTTCAGTTTTAGATATTTGCACTGGAAGCGGATGTATTGCAGTATCGCTTGCAAAGTATATTAACTGTTCTGTTGTGAGGGGATGTGATATAAGTGGGAAAGCACTTGAAATTGCAAAGAAAAACGCAAAATCAAATGGTGTGTGTGTTGAATTTTATCAAGATGATATATTAACATCAGAAAACTATGATTTTAAATACGATATTGTTGTTTCAAACCCTCCATATATTGAAACAGAAGTTGTTTCAAAGCTGGACAGCGTTGTAAAAGATTACGAACCGCATATTGCATTAGACGGCGGGGAAGACGGGCTTAAATTTTATGTTAAAATTGCACAGTATGCAAAAGGTATTTTAAATGAGGGTGGAATGCTTGCCCTTGAAATAGGACATAATCAGGCAAAAGCTGTTCATAGAATTTTAACCGAAAATGGATATAGTGATATTAAGCTTATTCAGGATATAGGCGGTAATGACAGGGTTATGACTGCTATTTTTAAAAAACAACAAAAAAGTGTTGACAAGTGAAAAAAAGTATGGTATTATATACAGGTCAATAAAGCAGAAGATTACTTCTCACCCTAAGTTCAGTTTATGAAAGGGTTAATACCTTAAGTTAATGGTAGAGAACTGTTTTATTGCGGTTCTCTAATTTTTTTGAACCGAAAAGTAATTGTTATTTTAAATTTTTTTGGAGGTGTATCGTTATTAGCGGTAAACAGGAAGTAATGTTAAATGAGCAGATTAAGGCAAAAGAAGTAAGAGTTATCGATTCTGAAGGTACTCAGCTTGGTGTTATGTCATCAAAAGAGGCACTCAGTCTTGCAGCTCAGAAAAACCTTGACTTGGTTATGATTGCTCCGCACGCGGCTCCACCCGTTTGCAAGATTATGGACTACGGAAAGTATCGTTTTGAAATTGCAAAACGTGAAAAGGAAGCTAAGAAAAATCAAAGTGTTGTTAACATTAAGGAAGTAAGACTTTCACCAACAACCGATGAACACGATTTCAATACAAAAGTTTCTCAGGCTAAAAAGTTCCTCGGTAAAAAAGATAAAGTAAAAGTTACAATTCGTTTCAGAGGTAGAGAGGTTGCATATTCAAAAGCCGGCGAAATAATGCTTGACAGATTTGCCGAAGCTCTTGAAGAGGTTGGTAACATTGATAAAAAGCCAAAGCTTGAAGGTAGAAATATGTCAATGTTTATAACACCTAAGAACTAATCAAATTTTTATAAAGGAGTTTTGAAAAATGCCTAAATTGAAAACACACAGAGCAGCCGCTAAAAGATTTAGCCTTACAAAAAACGGCAAGGTTAAAAGAGGCAGTGCTTACAGAAGTCACATTTTGACAAAGAAGACAACAAAGAGAAAAAGAGGATTAAGAAAAATGGCGTATGCATCACCTGCAAACGCAAAGGTAATCAAAAAGTTGATTCCTTACAAATAATAACATATCAGAAAATTTCAGGAGGTAATATAAATGGCTCGTGTTAAAGGTGCTGTTACAACAAGACAGCGTCATAAGAAAATATTAAAGCTTGCTAAAGGCTACAGAGGTGCGAAAAGCAAGCAGTTCAGAACTGCTAACGAAGCAGTAATGAAATCATTGGTATATGCTTATATCGGAAGAAAGCAGAAGAAGAGAAACTTCAGAAATCTCTGGATTACAAGAATAAATGCTGCTGCAAGAATGAACGATATTTCATATTCAAAATTTATGAATGGTCTTAAAAAAGCTGGCATTACATTAAACAGAAAAGTATTGGCTGACCTTGCTGTTAACGACCCTGCTGCATTTGCATCATTGGTTGAAACTGCAAAGAAAAGCTTATAATTAAAAAATTAAACCGTCTGATTTACAGACGGTTTTTTTCTTGTTCTATTAAAGTTTTTATTGCGTCTATTGCACACATAATTGCTTTTTCGGTTGAATGGTTAATTTTATCAGGAAGGTTTTTCTTAGACCTTTCGACATTCCATAAAACAGAAAGCACCGCACCTGCACGAACATTTCTTGTAAGAGCAACAGAAAAAATTGCACTGCATTCCATTTCAGATGTAAGACAACCTGCCTTTACATAGGCGTTCCATTTGTTTAAAAGCATATAATCTACGGGCATTTCCTCAGGATTGGTTTCACCATAAAAGGAGTCTTTTGAGTGAACAACTCCAACGTGATAACTATCATATTCTTCGCCGCTGCAAAGTTTTTGTGCGGCATTTTTGAGGGCAGATACCACTTCAAAATCGGCAACGGCAGGATATTCTTCGGGAAGGTATTCTTTGCTGGTGCCCTCAGAACGAACAGCGGCAGATGCAATAACAATATCACCGCCTGCAACACTTTCTTTAATTCCGCCGCTTGTGCCAACTCTTATAAAGGTATGGCACCCGCATTTTATAAGTTCTTCAACAGCGATTGCAGCAGATGGTCCTCCGATTCCTGTTGAAACTGCAGAAACTTTAACACCTTTTAAGTAGCCTGTGTAAACATTATATTCCCTGTTATATGATATTTGCTCAGCGTTTTCAAAATGTTTTGCAATTTCAGGAACTCTTCCAGGGTCACCGCATAAAATTACATATTTACCAACATCACCTTTTGTCGTGTTTATGTGATATTGCTTACCGCTATCTAAAATACTTGACATAAAATCACCTCTCTATATAATTTTATCATAAAGAAGGTACATTTGTATACATTAAAAATTTTTTTGATTATTTTTCTTGCAAAAAATTAAAAAACGTTGTATAATATCGAATTATAACAAAATTCTTTAGTATTTTTATGGTGATTTTGAATATTGTTTAAATTAGGGGGATATAAATTGGATATTGTTTTTAGGTTCGGACTTCATTATATTTTAAGAATGTTCATTGCAGGACTTTGTGGTTTTGCAATTGGATTTGAAAGAAAGAATAGAGCAAAAGGTGCAGGTGTAAGAACTCATTTTATGGTTGCTATGGCAGCAGCACTTATGATGATTGTTTCAATGTATAGCTTTAATGATCCGATTTTTCCTGAGGCCATAAGAGCTGCAGACCCAACAAGAATAGCGGCACAGATTGTAAGCGGTGTTGGCTTTTTAGGTGCAGGTATGATTTTTGTTCATAAAAATACAATTAACGGGCTTACAACTGCAGCGGGTATATGGGCTACTGCGGGAATTGGAATGGCAGTAGGCGCAGGGATGTATATTATAGGCATAGTTGCAACACTTTTTGTTCTCTTGGCGCAAATTATTCTTCATATGGATAAAAAATGGCTGAGAGTACCAAGAGTTACTATTTTGAGGGTAAAGGGAGTAACAGAAAACGATTTCCAAAAAAACACTGTTGTAAAATTAAAAGAACTGCATGTGACTGTCAGTGAAGTTTCGCTTAGAAAAAACATTGAAAATGGCACAATAGACTATAAATTTGTACTGGAAATACCACCAGAAGTGGATGCGGAACAAATTGCCTTGCTATTTAATTATGACTGCGCTGTAAATACAGATTAAAAAGACGGCAATCATTGATTGCCGTCTTTTAGTTTACTTAAATATTGCAAAGAAAAGAATGATGATTATACCAAGTGCAATTCTGTATTTGCCGAAAACTTTGAAATCATGTTTTTTAACATAGTTTGTTAAAAACTTAACAGAAATTATGGAAACTATGTAGGCAATTACCATTGCCAGAATTAAAATAAACCATTCTGCTTGCGCCATAACATAATCGTTTGTAACAAGCTTTAAAAAGCTTACGCCAAACATTACTGGTATGGCAAGGAAAAATGAAAATTCTGCAGAGAGTTCCCTTGAACAACCAAGAAGCATTGCACCTAAAATGGTTGAGCCTGAACGCGATGTTCCAGGAATAATTGAAAGTACCTGAAAAAGTCCGATCAAGATTGCAGTTTTGTAATTAAGTTCGTTAAGATTTGAAATTTTTGCTGTTTTTCTTTTGTTTTCGATTAAAATAAAGAAGATACCATAAATGATAAGTGCTGCACTTATAACGAAAGGTGTTTCAAAGTTTTCCATAAAGTCGTTTAAAAGAAGCCCTATTACCGCCGCGGGAATGCATGCAACAATAACCTTAAACCACATGCTCCAGGTATCTTTCTTTTCCTGTGATGACTTTGATGGTGAGAATGGGTTTAGCTTTTTAAAATAAAGCGTTGCAATAGCAAGAATAGCACCGAGTTGAATTACATACAAAAACACGTCTGTTGTAAAAAAACCTTCTGTTGTGTTTGTAAGTTCATTAAATAATATCATATGTCCTGTGCTTGAAATAGGAAGCCATTCTGTGATACCTTCGATTATTCCAAGCAGTACTGATTTTAAAAATTCCATAAGTAAAACCTCCTTTTTTAATTATATCAAAAAAATCTTTAAAATACAACAAAATGTTTGGGCGACTCTGCCGGCCGCCCGTAATAATTACAGAATATTGTGTTTTATAAGAATGTCTTTATCGATCCAAGCAATATGTTTAACCTGTTCACCTGTTACAGTTTCGTACCCAATATGATAACCTTTTGAACTGCCGTCATTGTAGTAATAATCGCTGATGTTGTCAACTATAAGTTTGATTTTATCAGGATCGGTTATTGTGTGTTCAACTGAAGAATTTTCAGAATTCAGAAGTTCGATTTTTTTGAATGAATTATAGTCAGGTGTTGTTAAAAAGTCTTTTTCCAAAACTGCTATTGTGTTTTTATATTCCTTGAATATCACGGCATCACCGGTCGGTGTGTTGAGAATTGCATAAATTTCCGTAAAATCAACATCGCTTGCTTTCGTGCTTAAAATGTCTTTGTTATATGCATCTACAAGCTGTTCATATGGTTGTCTGCCTTCAGGTCTTTTCTTGTCGTAAAAAGCGTTTTTGTTTACAAAGAAATTGTAGTAAATTTTTCCATTACCGATTGCAGTATTGAAAATTTTGTCCTTATCAATTGTAAGAGCCTCTTTGTAGTCTTTGTTGTCATAAACTGAATTTAAAAATTCAATAGTATCTTCAATGCTTAAGTTATATGTGCGTCTTGTGAAAACAGAGTTGTCAGGAGTTAATCTGAACTGATGTCCGTTGTTGATTTTCTTAACTCCGCCATTTGCAAACAGATCGCAGGCAGCTTTGATACTTTCAGGTTCGGTTAATGTTATTTCTGTTCCTGTATTCCAGTATGAAGTTGCAGCGTCAATCTTGGTGATTTTCACTTTTTCAAGTTTTTCAGGGTTTGGCATTTTTTTGTCAAGATTTAAAATGTCAAACACAGGAACTGTCGCTAAAACCGAGATAATTAACAAAAATATTGCTAAGCCTTTCATATTTTTAAACATCGCTTTTGGAGTTTTTTCAAAAATCATCTGAATTATAGCATATCCTACAAATCCAAATACTATATAGCCAATGTATGCAATTTCTTTGTTGTTTCTGTTTGCGGCTGCAAGTAAAAGTCCAAAGCCTGCAGAACAGAGGAATGTTATAAAATATTTTAAAATTCCGTTTATTGAAGAAAATGCAAAAAAGTTGTTGACCTTTTCAGTTTTTCTTTTGATAAAACCAACATATCCAAGTGCTGTTAAAACTACACACTCAGCTAAAGCAATTATTGTTGTAACAGTGAAGTTTATATCGCTTCCGTGAAATACAGTCGCAAAAGGCGGAAACAGGTAAAATGCGTTTAGGTAGTATTCAACCATATAAGTGTCCATCATTACATTTACAGTTTCAGATAAAATGAATACAACCGACGGGTAAACTAAAATCACAGCACCCATTATAATAAGCTGGGCAAAGGTGTTACATGAAAGATTTGCTGCAAACGTGCAAAGCGAGTAAATTAAAATATAGGTAAGTGTTACAAACAACCAATTGTTTGTATACCAAATAAAATCAACACCACCCAAAAGTTGGCTGTGTCCTAAAAATACAAATGCGTTAACTATGTAACAAATAATAACAGGGATTAAAAGGGAAATTATGCCCGAAAGGTATCTTACAAAAAACATTGTGCTTTTCTTATATGGGAGTGAGCCGTAAAAAATAGCAGAGCGTGAGCTGTAAAGATAAGAAAAACTTGTTGTTGCAAACGAGGCAAGGCACATAACAATCATAGTAAATGCAGAGAAGCCTGAAATAAGGTATGTATAATCAGCGCGCATATTTATAATTGTAGGATAATATTCCTTAACTCTTTCAGCAAGGTTGGCAAGTGTAATTTGTGCAGGGAGTATAGTTGCTAAAAGAAGCAGTATTGTGTGCATTATAATAATGTGCCTATTCTGCTTCAGGCTTTCTTTAAATAGGTTTTTGCTATACGAGAATTTTAGAGAAGTCATATCCGTTTGCCTCCATTTCGTAAATAAATATATCTTCAAGATTAAGTGGTAGTGTGTCTAAAATAACAGGGTTTAAGCTTTCAAGCTGGGATTTTATCAAAGTTTTGTTGCCCCTTGTTACAAGTTCTGTAATGCTACCTTTTGTTTGCTTTGAAATAATATCAATTCCTTCAAAAATATCGCCATCAGGGGCTTCTTTGAATGCTATCTGGAACTTGTTTACAACTTCTTTTATGTCTTCAATACTTCTTTCCAAAATGATTTGCTTGTTATGAAGAATCCCAATAACATCGCAAAGGTTTTCTATCTCTTTTAAGTTGTGGGAAGAAATAATAACGGTCATATTGTTTTTTTCAACTTCCGATATTATAATTCTCTTAACAAGTTGTTTTACAACAGGATCCAACCCATCAAAACATTCGTCACAGAGCATAAGCTTTGGACTTTGCGAAAGAGCAAAAATAATTGCAGCTTGTCTTTTCATACCCTTTGAAAATGTGTTCATTTTTTTATTTGATTCAAGAGGGAAGTAGGCTTTTATTTCTTCATACTTTTTAATTGTAAATGACTCAAATACCAAGCTTAAATATTTTGCCATTTCATCCATAGTATAAGAATTAAAGAAAAACGGATCGTCAGGCACATATGCAATTTTATCTTTTAAAACGGGGTTTTCATATGTAGGTTTTCCATTTATCAAAACTTCGCCTGAAAGAGGTTTGAAAATTCCGTCAATTATATTTAAAAGTGTTGATTTACCCGCACCATTGGAGCCAATCAACCCGTAGATACTGCCTTCTTTTATGCTGGAACACAGGTTTTCTAAGACTGTTTCTTTTTCATATTTGTGTGTTACGTTTTTTATTTCAATCATTTGTTTTCCTCCTCGTATATTTTTTCAATTTCGGCTTTTAATTCATCAATACTCATTTCAAGGTTTTTAAGTGCCTTGATTTGAGTTGAAACAGAATTCAATATTTCATTTTGCGACATTTTTTTTAAATGAGATGCACTTACTGCAACAAATCTGCCTTTGCCGCTTACAGAGTATGTAATACCTTGTTGCTCTAAAAATGAATAAGCCTTTTGAACTGTGTTTGGATTGATTGCAAGGTCTAAAGCGAGTTCTCTTACAGATGGGAGAGGAGAGTCCTTTTGTAAAATGCCTGTTATGACCAGCTTTTTAATTGAGTTTGACAGCTGCTCGTGCATAGGTTCTGTTCCTTCCAATGTAATTCCAAACATATTATCGCCTCCTTTCTATTGTGTACTATTATGCTATAGTACACTTTGAGTATAAACCAAAAATCGGGAGTTGTCAATACCTTTTTAAAATAAAATAAAAAATAAAAGTGCAGTGCTTAATGCGCCGAAGAAAACAAATACTTTTTCAACCAGCGGTGCAAATCCAAACGACAGCATAACAAGGGCAGTTACAAAGAGAAGGATATTTGAGTAAATGGGTTTTATGTTTGTTGATTTTACAAAACCGAATCCGTTTGAAACAGCGGTTGTGAGCATTGCAAGAATTAAGACGAGAGAATACAAAACATCCATATTTACATTTCTTGCCTGAACAAGCATAGGCATTTCACCATAATCAAGGGGAGTTATGATGTTAACAATTAACATAAGAAAGGTTAAAATAAAACCACTCGTAAGTGCAATAAAAAGGGATTGCTTTTTATTTTTTATATAAACATTAAGGCCACACAGAACGGGGAGACAGGCAAGCATGTTGTATGCGGCATAATATGTAGTTTTTAAAGTTTGCACTGCAAAAACAGGAATGCTTTTAAATCCTACAGAAAGCATACCAATAATAATAATTGGAGTGGAAATTATGTTAATTACTGCAACACCTTTTAAATCAAACATAAAAATCACAAAGCAAAAGAGTGCAAAAATTAATCCGCCATAATTCATATTGTAGTTTTGTAAAACGGAATTAACTCCGCAAACCATTATCCCGTACGAAGCACAACAAAAAAGAGCAGAAACAGTTTTAAAAAAAGGTGCTAAGAAATAAGTTTTTTCTTCAAGATATTCTGTGTAGGAAGAAATGCCATACTTGTTGACATCACAAAAAATTCTGTAAGCACAGATTGTGAATAAAAAACCTGCAATTGGTATCCCAAACCCTGATGAATCAGTTCCGAAAAAAACTGCAATTTCCTGGCCTGATGCAAACCCTGCACCAACTATCGCTCCGATATAAATAAAAACAGGAATTAAAAGCCTTAACATAAAAAACTCCTTATAATTTTTGTATAATTTTATTCACAAAAGTGTATATGTAGCACTAATATGCATAAAAACACACTAAAAATGATAAAATATACAATTTTTGTAAAAAAATTTGCATATTTTTCTAAAAAACACTTGACTTTTATGCAAAAAGGGTGTATACTCTATTCAAAATTATTTAAGAAAGCAGGAGTTAAAATGAAACAGTATAAGAAAGTATTGCTTGCATATTCAGGCGGATTGGATACATCAATCATTATTCCATGGCTTAAAGAAAACTACGGCTGTGAAGTTATTGCAGTTGCAGCTGACGTTGGTCAGGAATCGGAGCTTGAAGGCTTGGAAGAAAAAGCTATCAAAACAGGCGCAAGCAAACTTTACATAGAAGATTTAACAAAAGAATTTGTTGAAGATTTTATTTGGCCTACACTTAAAGCTGGCGCTAAATATGAAGGAACATATCTTTTAGGAACATCATTTGCACGTCCTTTGATTGCAAAAAGACTTGTTGAAATCGCAAAAGCTGAAGGGTGCGAAGCTATTGCTCATGGTTGCACAGGTAAAGGTAATGACCAGGTTCGTTTTGAACTTACCATAAAAGCTTTTGCTCCTGATATGGGTATCATCGCTCCTTGGAGAACATGGGAACTTAAATCTCGTGAAGATGAAATCAAATATGCAGAAGAAAGAAATATTCCGCTTAAGATTACCAGAGAAACAAACTATTCAAAAGATAAAAACCTCTGGCACTTATCACACGAAGGTCTTGATTTGGAAAGTCCGAAAAATGAACCAATGTATGATAAAATCTTAGAACTTGGTGTTTCACCTGAACAAGCACCTGACACACCGGAATATGTTACAATTGATTTTGAAAAAGGTATCCCTGTTAAACTTAACGGCATGGCTATGGATGGCGTTTCAATGATTAAAGAACTTAACAAAATTGGCGGAAGAAACGGTGTTGGTATTATTGATATCGTTGAAAACCGTTTGGTTGGTATGAAATCTAGAGGCGTTTACGAAACTCCTGGTGGAACAATTCTTTATCACGCTCATTCAGTTTTGGAAACACTCTGTCTTGATAAAGAAACAATGCACTTTAAAGAAACTGTTTCACAGAAAATGGCTGACCTTGTGTATAACGGTCAGTGGTATACACCTCTTCGTGAAGCAATCTGTGCATTTGTTGACTCAACACAGGAAACTGTTACAGGTACAGTGAAATTAAAACTTTACAAAGGTAACATTATTAATGCATCATTAGAAAGCCCATATTCACTTTACGATGAAGTTACTGCTTCGTTTGATGAAGATGAAGATTACGATCAGATGGATTCACAGGGCTTTATCAACCTCTTTGGTCTTCCAATTAAGGTTCAGGCAAAACTCAATCAGAAATTAGGTAAATTAGACTAATATTTTAGCACTGCTCTTTAAAAAAGGGCAGTGCAATAACTTTTAAAGGAGATTAATTATGAAGTTATGGGCAGGCCGTTTTTCAAAGGATACTGATAACAGAGTTAACAGCTTTAATTCTTCATTAAGCTTTGATTCAAGAATGTATAAAAATGATATTGAGGGTAGTATGGCGCATGCTAAAATGCTTGGTGCAACAGGAATTATAAGCGGAGAAGATGTTGAGAAAATATTAAATGGGTTACAGGGTATCTTAGAAGATATAGAACAAGGCAAGCTTGCTTTTGACAATGACGCAGAAGACATTCATATGTTTATTGAGTCTGAGCTTACCAAAAGAATAGGTGATGCAGGTAAAAGATTGCACACTGCAAGAAGTAGAAATGACCAGGTAGCTCTTGATATAAGACTGTATCTTTCAGAAGAAACTGATGAACTTTTGGCACTTGTAAATGAACTTATAGATACTTTGGTAGAAAAGGCTGAAAAATACAAAAATGTGGTAATGCCAGGGTATACACATCTTCAAAGAGCACAGCCGATTACTTTTGCGCATCATCTTTTAGCATATGTTCAGATGCTTTTAAGAGATGTTGAAAGACTTGAAGAATGCAAAGGAAGAATTAAATATCTTCCGTTGGGAAGTTGCGCTTTGGCGGGCACAACATATCCGATAAACAGACAAATGGTTAATGATACACTTGGTTTTAATGGCGTGTGTCAAAATAGTTTAGATGGTGTATCTGACAGAGATTTTTGTATAGAACTTGCATCATGTATTTCAATCGTTATGATGCATCTTTCAAGATTTTCTGAAGAAATTATTCTCTGGTGCAGCTCAGAGTTTAAGTTTATAGAGCTTGATGACGCTTTCTCAACAGGTTCATCAATTATGCCACAAAAGAAAAATCCTGATGTGACAGAGCTTATACGAGGAAAAACGGGCAGAGTTTTCGGTGATTTAATAACACTTCTTACAATGATGAAAGGCTTGCCGCTTGCATATAACAAGGATATGCAGGAAGATAAAGAAGCAATCTTTGATGCAGTTGATACCTTAAAAGAATGCCTTATTACATTTATTCCTATGCTTGATACTGTAAGAGTATTGGAGGATAATATGAGAAAAGCCGCATCAAAAGGCTTTATAAATGCAACAGATGTTGCAGATTATCTGACCAAAAAAGGTGTACCTTTCAGAGACGCTTATAAGGTTTCAGGGATGTTGGTGGCATATTGTATTGAAAATGATACAGTGTTAGAGGATTTGCCGCTAGATACATTTAAAAAGTTCAATGATAATTTTGAGCAGGATGTTTTTGAGGCAATAAGTCTTGAAACATGTGTTTCAAAAAGAACTTCTGAGGGCGGTCCTTCACCGGATGCGGTAAGTATTCAGATACAAAGAATTAAAGAAAAAAGAAAAAAATAAAATGAATATGCGGCCAAAAGCCGCATATTTTTTTATTAAAATATTAAAAAAGTGTTAAAATATGAAAAAATAACAAAAAAATAATATTATGTCAAAAAATGTTTAACAATATATAAAAATGTGTTTATATGGCTATTTAAAGCATTTTATGACTGTGAAACAACAATAGCAAAAATTAAAATATGATAAATATGATAAAAATTAAAAGAAAAAACAAGAAAATGTATGAAAATATCTTTATATAGACGCTAACCGCATAAAAATACCCTGAATTTAGATTTTGTCTTTTTGTGAAGAAATACTATACAATAAAAGTGTTACAAAATTTAACAATTTTAAAGGGGAAATGTTATGAAATTTGTAAGCACGTGTCACGTTGATAATGTTGGTGACTTTGAATATTACATATCAAAGACAAATCACGAAACGGAAGATGGTATCGTTACAACTTATGGTATTGCTGTCAAAGATGTTTTAAAATGTCAAACTGAAGAAGTGCAGGACATTTGGGATGATGAAAATGAAATATTGGACTTTATAAATGTTTTGTGTAATGAGCAGGTTACTTTAATAAACTTTAAAGAAATTTGTGAGGAATTTGTTGAAGAATTGTATTCAATATAGTTTGTGAGCATATAATTTCATAAAAACAGGAGTTGTTTGTATGAAATATATTGTGAGTTTGTTTTTAACAGTTTTGTTGTTACCAGTTTGTGTAAATGCACTTGAAATTTCTGCACAAAGCGGAGTTCTCTACGAACCTGTAAGCGGTAGAGTAATTTTTGAAAAAAACAAAGATGAAAAACGTGGAATGGCAAGTACAACTAAAATAGTTACAGCTATAACTGCACTTGAAAACGGGAATCTTAATGATATTGTTACAGTTAGCAAAAAAGCAGCAGATGTTGAAGGTTCTTCTGTTTGGCTTGAAGAAGGGGAAAAACAAACACTTTATAATTTGCTTTATGGTCTTATGTTGTCTTCGGGAAATGATGCAGCAATTGCAATCGCAGAACACATTTCAGAGGATACTGAAAAGTTTGCGCTTTTGATGAACGAAACAGCTCAAAAAGCTGGAGCAAAAAATTCTTCTTTTAAAAACCCAAACGGACTTGATGAAGAGGGACACTTTACAACCGCTTATGACCTGGCGAAAATAACAGCTTATGCAATGGAAAACGAGCAATTTAGAGAAATTGTAAAAACCAAGAAAAAAACTATTCCGTGGGAAAATCATCAATGGGATCGAACACTTAAAAATCACAATAAACTGCTTACTCTTTATGAGGGGGCAGACGGGGTAAAAACTGGGTTTACAAAAAAATGCGGAAGATGTCTTGTGTCATCTGCTGTAAAAAATGGAACAAGACTTATAGCGGTAACATTAAATGCGCCCAATGATTGGGATGACCATACTAAAATGCTTGACTGGGGTTTTGAGAATTTAAAAAGCATACAAGTTGTTAAAAAAGATGAAATTTTGTCAGAAATGTTCGTGGAAAACGGAACTGAAAATACAGTTACGTTATTAGCAGAAAAAGACATACATTTGCCTTTGTTAAAAAACGATAAAGTTGAAGTTAAATTAAATGTCACAAAAAAAATTAAAGCTCCAATATCTGCTGGGCAAATGCTAGGCTTTGCTGAAATATATTTAAACGAAAAAAAGGTTGAAGAAGTGAGGCTTGTTTCTGCAAACAATGTTGAAATTTTGTATATACCCACAATTTGGGATAATTTTAACCTGTTGTTATCTTTGCTTTTAGTTTGACACTTTTGTTGTTAGGTGTTAAAATGTAAAAGGTGATTGTAGTGAATTTTAGCTTAGAAGGAATTTTAAAAGAGCTTAAAAGCAAAGACTTTTATAATATCGAAATTATACGTAGCACAACATCTACAAATGATGTGCTGAAAAGTGTTGCAAAACAAGGAGAGCTAGAAGGAAAAGTTTTGGTTGCACTTTCACAGTCAAACGGGAAGGGGCGTCTTGGAAGAAACTTTTTTTCTCAGGAAACAACAGGATTATATTTTAGTGTGATTTTAAGACCAATACTTTTACCTAAAGACTCGATTTTAATAACAACAGCTGCTGCAACCGCAGTTGCAAAGGCTATTAAAGAGGTTTCAGGAAAAAATGCAAAAATCAAATGGGTTAATGATGTTTTTGTTGGCAGCAAAAAGGTTTGTGGCATTTTAACAGAAGCGGGAATAAAAAATGAGAAATACCTTGATTATGCAGTGCTTGGGATAGGTATAAATGCGTTTTACCCCGAAAATGGATTTAAAAATGAAATTAAAGATATTGCTGGTGCCGTTTTTGATAATAATGCCGATGGTATGAGAAATAAACTATTGGCAAAAATTCTGGATAATTTTTATGATTATTATAAAAATTTAACAAAAAAAGAATATGTGAAAGAATATATTTCGCTATCTTTTGTGGTGGGAGAAGAGGTAACAGTTATTTCAAACGGCGTTGAAAAAGATGCTTTTTGTATAGGGATTGATGATGAGTGCAGATTAATTGTAAAATATCCTTCCGGTGAGAAAGGTGTTTTATCTTCAGGTGAAATAAGCATAAAAATAAAGTCAGTGTAATTTAACACTGACTTTTAAATTATTTGCCAAAGTTTTTTGCATAATTATCAATACTTTTTTTGATGATGTAGCATGCAACATCTTTTCCTTCAATGCTGTCCACGGTGGTAGTTGTGTGTTCCAAGGCTTTATAAACTGAGAAAAAATGTGCCATTTCATCAAAAATGTGTTTTGGGAGCTGGGATATATCGGTATAGCCATTATAAGTTGGATCACCTGATGCAACCGCTATAATTTTTTCATCAGATGAATCGTTATCAATCATTGAAATAACGCCGATGGGTCTGCATGAAACTAAAGACATCGGAAGTATTGTTTCTGAGCATAAAACCAAAACATCCAGCGGGTCGTCGTCATCTGCGTAAGTTTTTGGAATAAAACCATAATTTGCAGGGTAGTGAGTCGATGTGTGCAAAACTCGGTCTAACTTAAGATGTCCGGTTTCTTTGTCAAGTTCATATTTTGATTTGCTGTATTTTGAGATTTCGATAACCGCATCAAACTGCTCCGGAGTAATACGGGTTTGCGGCATATCATGCCATAAATTCATTTTAAAAACCTCTTTTCAGTATTTTTTATAGTATTTGCAATTTTTAATAATATATTTATTAGACAAATTTTCTTAAAAACCTTTATTTTTATAAATTTTTGTTGTATAATTATATTGATATATTTTGGTTTCGTTATAAAACGAAGAAGGAGTTTACAATGGGAAGAAGAGAATCAAGAGAAAGTGCTTTTAAAATTTTATATCAGGCAGATATTCAAAAATGTAAAGCACAAGAGTTGATTGATAGTTTTTTTGAGCAAAATACTGTTGCCGAAAATGATATGGAGTATATAAAAGCGATTGTCTTCGGTGTAGATGAAAATATTGAAACAATAGATGAGATTTTATCAAAAAGTCTTAAGAGTTGGACACTTAACAGAATTTCAAAAATTGATAAGGCTGCACTAAGACTTGCACTTTGTGAAATTAAGTACAAAGATGATGTTCCTGACAGTATTGCGATTTATGAAGCGGTAGAACTTGTTAAAAAGTATAACACCGAATCTGCAGGCGGATTTGTTAATGGAACACTAAGGGCGATTGTTCGCAAAAAAGATTCAGACGGAGAAAAAAGTGAAGAGTAATACTTTAACAGTTTCACAAGTAAATACTTACATCAAAGGCATGGTTGAAGATGACGTGATTTTGTCTTCTGTATGGGTCAAAGGTGAAATTTCCAATTTCAAGCATCACAGTTCGGGCCATATGTATATGACACTTAAAGATGCAGGTGCTGTTTTAAAAGCCGTTATGTTTAAAGGAAACACTTTTAAATTAAGATTTATGCCTGAAGACGGAATGGTTGTTTTGGCTCACGGTAGAATTTCTGTATACGAGCAGGGTGGACAGTATCAGCTTTATATCGATGCCTTAGAGCCTGACGGGGTAGGAGCACTTTACATTGCGTACGAGCAACTTAAAAACAAGCTGGAACAGGAAGGTTATTTTTCAGAGCAATATAAAAAGGAAATTCCTTTGTTACCTAAAAAGGTTGCAGTAATAACTTCGCCTACAGGTGCTGCAGTAAGGGATGTTATAAATGTAATATCAAGAAGATGTCCAATTTGTGATATTTGCGTATACCCAGCACTCGTTCAGGGAGATGGTGCAGCAGAAGATATTGCAAGAGCTATCAGGGATGTAAACGAAAAAGGTGATTGTGACACAATAATATGCGGCAGAGGCGGTGGATCGTTAGAAGATCTTTGGGCTTTTAATGAAGAAATTGTGGCAAAAGCAATTTTTGAATCTGAAATTCCTGTCATTTCTGCAGTAGGTCATGAAACAGATTTTACAATAGCTGATTTTGTAGCGGATTTAAGAGCACCTACACCATCTGCGGCGGCAGAGCTTGCAGTTATGTCGGTAGCTGACCTGAAAGGTTATATATTGGGGCAACGAAAAAGAATTCATTTTGGTTTTGCAAAGATATTAGAAAGCAAATCTATGGCGTTAAAAGCCGTGTGCGGGAAAATATCAGTTCAGAGTATTTTAAATAATTACAATCAGAAAAGAATGTATATAGATTCTTGCCTTAAAAGCATTGAAAACAAAGTTTTGATTAAACTTTCACTTGCTAAAGAAAGTTTGGCAGTTTCGTGCGCTAAACTTCACGCACTAAGTCCTTTGGCAGTTATGTCAAGAGGATACAGTGCGGTGTTTAAAGATAATAAACTCATTAAGTGCACAGATGATATTGATAGTGGAGACGAGGTAAAACTTTGTTTTAAAGATGGCGTTGTAAGTGCCAATGTAACTGAAAAGGAGAAAAAACAATGGCTGAAAAGTTAACTTTTGAACAGGCTTTAAAAAAACTTGAGGTAATTGCAGAAAAGCTTGAAAATTCAGAAGAAGGATTGGATAATGCAGTTAAACTTTACGAAGAGGGTGTAAAGCTTGCAGCTCTTTGTAATAAATACATTGATGAAGCGGAACAAAAAATAACAATTTCAAACAAATCAGGCGAAGAAAATTTTATGCCGGATGAGGAGTAAAATATGGATTTTAACAAAGAATTCAAGCGTTATTATGATGCAGCACAGAAAATAGTAGAGTACTATATGTTAAATGGCGATACAGAGTATAAAAAGCTTATGGATGCAGTTAACTATAGTTATGGCGCAAACGGCAAAAGGATAAGGCCTGTTATGCTTTTGGCGGCCAGTGAAATGGCGGGTGGAAACATAGAAGATGCAGCACCTTTTGCGGCAGCTATTGAAATGATTCATGCAAGCTCACTTATTTTTGATGACCTTCCAGCGATGGATGATGATGATTTAAGAAGAGGTGTGCCTACCAACCATAAGGTTTTTGGTGAGGCTACTGCAATTTTAGCAGGGTGCGTTCTTATGGTTAGACCTTTTGAAATTATGACAAAGTTTGCAAAAAATCATAATCAGATTAAAGCTGTATCAATAATGGCAGAGGCTGCTGGTGTTCACGGAATGATGGGTGGGCAACAGATTGATTTGTCGTACGAGGGGAAACAGGCGAGTGAAGAAGTTATTACAGAGCTTAATAAATTAAAAACAGGTGCACTTTTTAAAGCGTCTGTTGTATGCGGTGCAGTAGCTTGCGGTGCAAATGAAAAAGAAGTTGAAGCAGTGGCAAAGTATGGTGATTATTTAGGCTTAGCTTTTCAGCTTGTTGATGATCTTATGGATAATGACCCTGATATTGATACAGGCAAAACCAAGGGTAGCGATATTGAGAATGGAAAGAGTACATATCTTTCGATTTATGGTTATGAAAAATGTAAGGCATTAGTGTCAGAATACACACAAAAAGCAGTTGAGTCACTTGAAATTTTTGGTGAGAAAGGCGAGTTTTTAAAAGAACTTGTGAAATCACTTGAAAACAGAGTTAAATAAGGAGAAAAATATGTCAAAATGTCCCACACCGCATATTGCGGCACAAAAAAATGAAATTGCAAAAACAGTGCTTATGCCCGGAGATCCTAACCGCTCTGAATTTATAGCACGTAACTTTTTGAAAGATGCAAAGCTTGTTAATGATGTCAGGGGAGTTAAAGGCTACACAGGTTTTTATAATGATACACCTGTAACTGTTATGGCAAGTGGTATGGGTATGCCGTCGATGGGGATTTACAGTTATGAACTCTTTAATTTTTATGATGTTGACAACATAATAAGAGTTGGTTCATGCGGAGCAATAAATAAAGATATTGAGGTTATGGACCTTGTAATAGGACTTGGTGCTTCTACTGACTCAAGATACGAAAAGAAATTTAAGCTTCCGGGCACGTTTGCGCCAATTGGTGATTTTTCTCTCGCACAAAAGGCGGTTTCAAATGCTGAAAAACTTGGTGTGAATTATCATGTGGGAAATGTTGTTTCCTCAGATAGCTTTTATGATTTTGATCCAAATGATAAGCATGCTTGGGCAAATATGGGGGTTTTGGCAATAGAGATGGAAAGTGCAGCACTTTATATGAATGCGGCACTTACCGGTAAAAAGGCCTTAGGTATTTTTACAGTTTCAGATCAGCTTATCAAGGAACAGTATCTTACATCTGAAGAAAGAGAAACTTGCTTTACGCAGATGATAGGAGTGGCGCTCGGTATGGCGCAGGACATTCATAATGAAAACTAAAAACATAGTTTTTGTTGCACTTTTTACAGCGGTTTTGTGCGTGGTTGCACCTTTGTGTTTGCCAATAGGTATAGTGCCTGTTTCACTTGCGACTTTCGTTGTGTATATTTCAGGCGCAGTGCTGGGTGGTAAAAAAGCTGCATTTGCGGTTTTAATGTATATATTATTAGGAGTGGCAGGGCTACCTGTGTTTTCGGGATTTTCAGGTGGACTTCAAAGAATTGCATCTCCTTTGGGGGGCTTTATATTAAGCTATGTTCCTTGTGCGGTGGTGGTTGCAACTTTTAGTAAAAATACGAAAAAACTGTCAGGTTATATTTTTTCTATGTTTATCGCAACACTTCTATGCTACATAATTGGTTTGCTTTGGTTTGTGATTTTTACAAAAACAACTTTGGTGCAGGGAATTATAGTATGTGTGTTGCCTTTTGTTTTAGGTGATGCTGTGAAAATCATACTTGCATCGGCAGTTTCGGTTAAACTGAAATCTCATATTAAATTGTTTTAAAGGTGATAAAAATGTATGCTCAGATTGCAAAAGATTTGTTTAATGAAGGATATAATTGTGCTCAGGCTGTGTTTTGTGCATTTTCCGATGTAATGGGAATTGATAGAACAACTGCACTTAAGCTTTCTTCTTCTTTTGGTGGTGGAATGGGAAGATTAAGAGAGGTTTGCGGGGCAGTCAGCGGTGCTTTTATGGTTTTGGGTTGCCTTTATGGTTATGATGACCCAAAGGATGATATCATAAAGAAGGAACATTACGCAAGAATTCAGCAGTTTGCAAAAGAGTTTGCTTTAAGCAATGGATCGTATATTTGTAAGGAACTTTTAGGATTAAAAGAAATTGAAAATTCACCTGTTCCTACAAAAAGAACAGATTCGTTTTACAAGAAAAGACCATGCAGCGAGCTTGTTTATGAAGCAGCATTTCTTTTAGAAAAATATATTGAAGAAAATATATAAATTTTTATTGACAAATATACTACTCTTTGCTATAATATATAAAGATAAAAACAATCTTTAAGAGCGGTACATTGATGCCGACAAGGTTTTAAAAATTTTGTGTTGGAATGGGTGCGTTATGCCTATTTTAAAATCTTGTCGTGCGACAAGATTTTTTTTAAAAACAGGAGAATGTTAAATGGGTTTTGTTTTGAAAAATGCCATGGTTTATGATAATGGCAAATTTATAACTAAAGATATCACTGTTCCATGTGGAGAAAGTAAGCTGCCTTTAACCCAAGGCGGCACTATTTCCGATTTTTCAAAAGTTCATATTTTCCCCGGTTTTTGCGATGTACATGTCCATTTGCGTGAACCGGGTTTTTCTTATAAAGAAACAATTAAAAGCGGTAGTTTGGCTTGCGCAAAAGGTGGTTATACAGCGGTGTGCAGTATGCCAAACTTAAACCCTGTACCGGATAGTAAGGAAAATATAAAAAAGCAACTCGATATTATAGAAAAAGACGCGGTAATCAATGTTTATCCTTATGCGTCCATTACTAAGGGACAGATGGGCGAGGAACTTTCCGATATGCAAGGTTTGAATGAGTTATGCATAGCGTTTTCTGATGACGGCAGAGGCGTGCAGAGTGATGAAATGATGGAAAGCGCAATGAGTAAAGCAAAAGCGCTTGGCAAGATGATAGTTGCTCACTGTGAAGTAAATGAACTTTTAAATGGTGGTTACATTCACGACGGCGAATACGCAAAAAAGCACGGTCATAAAGGGATATGTTCCGAAAGTGAATGGAAGCAGATTGAAAGAGATTTGAGCTTAGCTGAAAAAACAGGAGTTAAGTACCACGTGTGCCATATTTCAACAAAAGAGAGTGTTGAACTTATAAGACAGGCAAAAAAAAGAAGGGTAGACGTTACTTGCGAAACTGCACCGCACTATCTTATTTTAACTGATGCCGACTTGAAAGAAGACGGAAAATTTAAAATGAATCCTCCGCTAAGAGCAAAAGAGGATAAAGAAGCACTTATTGAGGGCATCAAAGATGGAACAATTGATATGATAGCAACCGACCATGCACCGCACTCGGAAGATGAGAAATCGAAAGGACTTGAAAAGAGTGCATTTGGAATAACAGGCATAGAAATTGCGTTTCCGCTTTTATATACACATCTTGTAAAAACAGAAATTATAACATTGGAAAAGCTTATTGAGATTATGTCAATAAACCCTAGAAAACGCTTTGACATACCACTTGGGAATGATTACTGCGTATGGGATTTAGATAAAGAGTTTAAAGTTAATCCAAAAGAATTTGTTTCAATGGGAAAAGCAACTCCTTTTGAAGGGGACAAGCTCTTTGGAAAACATTTGTTTACAGTTAAGGATGGAAATTTGATTTAATTTACGGGAGGAAATAAAAATGGCAAAAAGAACTGACATTAAAAAAGTTTTGATTATCGGCTCAGGACCTATTGTAATTGGTCAGGCTGCAGAGTTTGACTATGCAGGTACACAGGCTTGTTTAGCGCTCAAAGAAGAAGGCTATGAAGTTGTACTTTGTAACTCAAACCCTGCTACAATTATGACTGATACAACAATTGCAGATAAGGTTTATATGGAGCCTTTGACACTTGAATATATTGCAAAAATTTTAAGATACGAAAGACCTGATGCAATCGTTCCGGGTATTGGCGGACAGACAGGCCTTAACCTTGCAATGCAGCTTGAGAAAAAAGGTATCTTAAAAGAATGCGGTGTTCAGCTTTTGGGAACAAGCAGTGAAAGTATTGAAAGAGCGGAAGACAGAGAACTTTTTAAAGAGCTTTGCCAGTCAATCGGCGAACCTACAATTCCTTCTGAAATTACATATTCTTTGGAAGAAGCAAAAAAAGCAGCAAAAGAAATCGGATATCCGGTTGTACTCCGTCCTGCGTTTACTCTTGGTGGTACAGGCGGCGGATTTGCAAACAATGAAGAAGAGTTGGTTGAAATCGGCACAAATGCGTTTAAATTATCTCCAGTACACCAGGTTTTGATTGAAAAAAGTGTAAAAGGTTTTAAAGAAATTGAATTTGAGGTAATGCGTGATTCAAACGATACTGCAATAACAATCTGTGGTATGGAAAATATTGATCCCGTTGGTGTCCACACAGGTGACTCTATTGTAGTAGCGCCTATTATGACATTAAATGACCACGATCTTAAAATGTTAAACGACAGTGCGATTAAACTTATCCGCGAACTTAAAATAGAGGGCGGATGTAACGTTCAGTTTGCGCTTAATCCAAATTCAAGCGAGTATTATCTCATTGAGGTTAACCCAAGAGTTTCACGTTCTTCTGCACTTGCATCAAAAGCAAGCGGATACCCAATTGCAAGAGTAACTGCAAAAATTGCAGTTGGTATGGCTTTAGAAGACATTAAAATAGCTAATACAACAGCAAGATTTGAGCCGCAGCTTGATTATGTTATTGCAAAGCTTCCAAGATTTCCGTTTGATAAATTCACATCTGCACCAAACACATTGGGCACTCAGATGAAAGCAACAGGCGAAGTTATGGGAATTGGCTCTTCTTTGGAAGAATGTTTACTTAAGTCAGTAAGAAGTCTTGAAGTAGGAGCATATCACTTCCATTTGCCAAAGTTTGATAATATGGCAAAAGCAGAACTCTTTGAATATATTAAAGAATTTAAAGATGATAATATTTTTGCTATTGCTGAACTTATAAGACTTGGAACAACAATCGATGAATTATACGAGGTTACTAAAATCACTCCATATTTCTTAGAAGCGCTTAAGAGCATTGTTGAAAAAGAAAAAGAAATAAAAGAAAATATAAATAATATTGAAACCTTGATTTCTGCAAAGAAAATGGGATTTTCAGATAAGTTTATTGCAA
Organism: Clostridia bacterium; assembly: GCA_045589295.1. Taxonomy (GTDB): domain Bacteria; phylum Bacillota; class Clostridia; order RGIG6154; family RGIG6154; genus RGIG2094. Next base: position 32,836 of record JAZNOU010000013.1, on the reverse strand, counting down.
AACTCTGGGGTTTAAGTGAGCTTGAAGTATTTAATTTGAGAAAAGAAAATAACATTTTCCCTGTTTATAAAATGGTTGATACATGTCACACTGGTGCATATATCCCATATTTCTATTCTTCATATACAGGTGAAAATAAATCACTTCTTTCAGACAAGAAAAAACTTATTGTTCTAGGTGCAGGTCCAATCAGAATAGGTCAGGGTGTAGAATTTGACTATTCAACAGTTCATGCAGTTACAACTATAAAAAATTCAGGTTATGAAGCGATTATTATAAACAACAATCCTGAAACTGTTTCAACAGATTATACAACTGCTGATAAGCTCTACTTTGAACCACTTACTACAGAAGATGTTATGAATATAATTGAGTTTGAAAAGCCGGAAGGTGTTATTGCTTCACTTGGTGGACAAACTGCAATTAACCTGGCTGAACCATTGATGCAGAGAGGTGTTAAAATTATCGGTACTGACTGTGAAGCAATTGAGCGTGCAGAAAACCGAGATAGTTTTGAAAAAATTCTTCAGGAACTTGATATTCCTCAGCCAAAAGGAAGAGCAGTAACAAAAATTGAAGATGGTATTGAAGCAGCTGCTGCTATTGGTTATCCTGTGCTTGTAAGACCAAGTTTTGTATTAGGCGGCAGAGCAATGCAGATTGTTGCAAATGAGCAGCAACTCCGTCACTATCTTAAAACAGCAGTAGAAATTGATGAAGACAAGCCTGTTTTGGTTGATAAATACATTCAGGGTAAAGAAGTTGAAGTTGATGCAATTTGTGATGGCAGAGATGTGTTTGTTCCGGGAATTATGGAACTCGTTGAACGTACTGGTGTTCATTCAGGTGACTCAATTAGCGTTTATCCAGCATTTAGTATTTCCGACAAGGTAAAAGGAATAATTTTGCAGTACGCTAAAAAATTAGGACTTGGTATTGGTATTGTTGGATTGTTCAACATCCAGTTTATTGTTGACGAAAATGAAAATGTATTCATTATCGAAGTAAATCCACGTTCATCAAGAACTGTTCCTTTCCTTTCAAAAGCAACAGGATATAGCCTGGCTGATATTGCAACAGAAGTTATTATGGGTAAATCTTTAAAAGAACAGGGAATTTTCGATATCTATCCTGAAGAGAAAAAACGTTGGTATGTTAAAGTTCCGGTGTTCTCATTTAATAAAATCAGAGGATTGGATGCTTATCTTTCACCTGAAATGAAATCAACAGGCGAAGCAATCGGTTATGATGATAAATTAAATCGTGCACTTTTCAAAGCACTTCAGGCATCAGGTATGCATTTGCAGAAGTATGGAACAGTATTTGCAACTATTGCTGACAAAGATAAAGAGGAAGCACTTCCGTTAATCAGAAGATTTTATAATCTTGGCTTTAATATTGAGGCAACACAAGGTACTGCTGATTTCTTAAAAGAAAATGGTATCCGTACACACGTTCTTAAGAAAATAAGCGACGGTAGTGAAGAAATCCCTGATGCAATCAGACAGGGTCATATTGCATACATCATCAATACTCAGGATATAGGCTCAATGGGTAAAGAAACCAGTGATGGTTACCAGATAAGAAGATTGGCAACTGAAAACAATGCTACAATCTTTACTGCACTAGATACAGTTAAAGTATTGCTTGATGTATTAGAAGAAATTACACTTACAATTTCAACAATAGATGCGTAAGGAGAAAATAATGTTAAAACAAGGTTTGTTTGATATAAAAGAAAATATTAAGCTCAGTGAAAGTATGTATAAAATGGTGCTTACAGGTGACGCGAGCGCAATTTCTGCGCCTGGTCAGTTTGTAAACATCAAGCTTGATGGATACTTTCTAAGAAGACCTATTTCTGTGTGTGATTACAAAGATAACGAATTTACAATTCTTTATAAGGTTGTAGGAAAAGGCACAGAAAAAATGAGTGAAATGAAAGACGGACAGCTTGATGTTTTGACAGGTCTTGGGAACGGCTTTGATATTTCAAAAAGCGGAAATAGTCCCGTTTTAATAGGTGGCGGTGCAGGTGTGCCACCTATGTATAATCTTGCAAAGGCATTAAAAGCACAAGGCAAAAATCCTACTGTGATTATGGGATTTAACACAAAAGATGAGATTTACTACCTTGATGAATTTTCAAATGTTTGTAGCACAATAGTTACAACAGTAGATGGCAGTTTTGGAATTAAAGGGTTTGTGACAGAAGCACTTAAAACTTTAGAGTACACGTATACCTATGCTTGCGGTCCAGAACCTATGCTTAAAGCAATTTATGACATTTCTAAAACAGATGGAGAGTTTAGTTTTGAAGAAAGAATGGGCTGTGGCTTTGGCGCTTGTATGGGTTGCAGCTGCAAAACAAAATATGGCAATAAACGTATTTGTAAAGAAGGTCCTGTGCTTGTAAAGGAGGAGATAATATGGTAGATACAAAAGTAACTTTAAGCGGAATTACGCTTGACAATCCTGTTATCCCTGCGAGCGGAACATTTGGTTTTGGTTATGAATTTGCAGAACTTTATGATATTAACTGTCTTGGTTCATTTTCATTTAAGGGAACAACAAAAGAACCCCGTTTTGGCAATCCTACTCCGAGAATTGCAGAATGTAAAAGCGGTATGATAAATTCTGTGGGACTTCAAAATCCCGGAATTGAAAAAGTTATATCTGAAGAGTTGCCAAAATTAAAGCAGTGCTTTAACAAAAAAGTTATTGCAAATATAAGTGGTTTTTCAATAGATGAATATGTATATTGCTGTGAAAAAATTGACAAAGAAGAACAAGTAGGAATTATCGAGGTTAATGTAAGTTGTCCTAATGTCCATAACGGTGGTATGAGTTTTGGAACAAGTGAAAAAAATGTTTCTGATGTTACAAAAGCGGTTAAAAAGGTTACTACAAAACCTGTTTATATAAAATTAAGCCCGAATGTAACTGATATTGTTTCAATAGCAAAGGCTTGCGAAGATGCAGGTGCAGACGGACTTAGCCTAATAAACACCTTAGTTGGTATGAGGATAGATTTAAACCGCAAAAAACCAGTTGTAGCACAAAAATGTGGCGGTTTTTCAGGTGATGCAATTTTCCCTGTTGCACTTTCTATGGTTTATAAAGTAACAGAAGCGGTTAAAATTCCTGTTATAGGAATGGGTGGAGTTTCATCTGCTGACGATGTTATAGAAATGATGATGGCAGGAGCAACTGCAGTTCAGGTAGGAGCGGCAAATCTTGTAAATCCTTTTGTCTGCAAGGAAATTATTGAAAAACTTCCTGAAAGAATGGAAAAATATAATATAAAAAATTTGAAAGATATAATAGGAGTGGCACATAATGGGTAAAGATGTTATTATTGCTTGTGACTTCGACGGAAAAGATCAGGTTTTGAGTTTTTTGGATAAGTTCACAGGAAGAAAACCTTATGTTAAAATCGGTATGGAGCTTTTTTATGCAGAAGGTCCTGAAATCGTAAGAGAAATCAAAAAGAGAGGTCACAAAATTTTTCTTGATTTGAAATTGTGTGACATTCCAAACACAGTTAAAAAATCAATGAAAGTTTTATCTGAATTGGATGTTGATATGACAAATCTTCACGCATCAGGAACAATAGAAATGATGAAAGCTGCTGTTGAGGGCTTAACTAAAGAAGACGGAACAAGACCGCTACTCATTGCGGTAACCCAGCTTACTTCAACAAGCGAAGAAAGAATGAAAAACGACCTTTTAATAGATAAACCATTAAAAGAAGTTGTTGCTCATTATGCTAAGAATGCGTTGGTTGCAGGGCTTGATGGTGTTGTTTGCTCACCTTTAGAGGCAGCAGATGTTAAAGCTGTTTGTGGAAAAGACTTTTTAACAGTAACTCCGGGTGTCAGATTTGCTGATGGTGAAAAAGGCGACCAGGTTAGAGTTACAACACCTGAAGATGCTAACAGAATTGGCTCTGATTACATAGTTGTAGGACGTCCTATAACTCAGGCAACTGATCCTGTTGAAGCTTATGAAAGATGCTTAAAAGAATTTTGCGGTGAATAAGGAGGATAACAAAATGGAAAGAAAAATTGCAGAAGGACTGCTTTCAATCGGAGCGGTGTTTTTAAGACCAGAAGATCCATTTACTTGGGCAAGCGGTATTAAAAGTCCGGTTTACTGTGACAACAGATTAACACTTACAGCACCAAATGTAAGAACAATGATTGAAGAAGGTTTGGCTGAAGTTGTTAAAAGAGAATATCCTGAGTGTGAAGTTTTAATGGGAACATCAACTGCAGGTATTGCTCACGCTGCAATTACAGGTCACATTCTTAATATGCCTATGGGATATGTTCGCTCAAGCAATAAAGACCACGGTAGAACAAACAGAATTGAAGGAAAATTAGAAAAAGGTCAGAAGGTTGTTGTAATTGAAGACCTTATTTCAACAGGCGGAAGTGTTATTGATGTTGTAGATGCACTCCGTGAGGCAGGCGCAGAAGTTTTAGGTGTTGCAAGTATATTTACCTACGGAATGAAAAAAGGTCTTGATAGACTTAATGAAGCAAATGTAAAAAATGTCAGCCTTACAAACTTTGATGTTATCGCACGGGTTGCAGCAGAGACAGGATATATCAAACCGGAGGATATTGCAAAACTTATTGCTTTTCGTAATAATCCATCTGATGAAAGCTGGATAGGAGGAACAAAATGAGACATCTGATTGATATTAGAGATATTACTACAGATGAAATTGAAGAGTTAATTGAAAAAGCAAATGATATAATTGAAAATCCCGAAAAATACAGGGAAAAATGCAAGTATAAAAAGCTTGCAACGCTGTTTTTTGAACCATCTACAAGAACCAGACTTTCTTTTGAGGCTGCAATGATGGAATTGGGTGGAAATGTTTTGGGATTTTCTGAAGCACAAAGCAGTTCTTCTTCTAAAGGTGAAAGTGTAGGAGATACTGTTAAGGTTGTTTCTTGCTATGCCGATATTATTGCAATGCGCCATCCTAAAGAAGGTGCACCTATGGTCGCGTCATTTAAGTCTGATGTGCCGATAATAAACGCAGGCGACGGTGGACACAATCATCCCACACAGACATTAACTGACCTTTTAACTATTAAGCGTGAAAAGAAAAGACTTGATAATATTACAATCGGATTTTGTGGCGACCTTAAATTCGGAAGAACAGTTCACTCACTTATATCAGCATTAACAAGATATGAAAATGTTAAGTTTGTGCTTGTATCACCAAATGAACTTAAAGTCCCTGATTACATCAAAACAGATATTTTGGATAAATCAAACTCTGAATATATTGAAACTGCAAATCTTGAAGAAGTGATGAGTGAACTTGATGTTTTGTATATGACAAGAGTTCAAAAGGAAAGATTTTTCAACGAAGCTGATTATATCAGACTGCGTGACAGTTATATTTTAACACCCGAAAAACTTGAAACGGCAAAAGAAGATTTAATTATCCTTCATCCGCTTCCAAGAGTAAATGAAATTTCCACAAAAATTGATGAAGACCCAAGAGCATGTTATTTTAAACAGGTTTTAAACGGAAAATATGCAAGAATGGCGCTCATTTTGAAACTTTTGGAAATTGATTAAGGGGAGATAAAATAATGAATATAGATTCTATTAAAAACGGGTTTGTTATTGACCATATAAAAGCTGGAAATGCTATGGAGGTTTATAAGTATCTTAATCTTGATGAGCTTGATTTTCCAGTTGCTATTATAAAAAACGTAGTAAGCGGTAAAATGGGCAAAAAGGATATCATCAAAATTGATGCAGATATCGACCTTGATCTTGATGTTTTGGGTTATATTGCACCTGATGCAACAGTTAATGTTGTAAAAAACAGTGTAATTGTTGAAAAGATGCACTTAGCACTTCCTCAAACAGTAACAAATGTAATCAAATGTAAAAATCCAAGATGTATTACTACTACAGAACAAGACATCGAGCACATTTTTAAACTCACTGACAGACAAAACAGGATTTACCGTTGTATATATTGCGAAGCAGAAGCAAAATAAATTAAAGCAACCGAAAGGTTGCTTTTTTTGTGCAGTTGCACGTTTAATCTCATATTTCATACTATGGTACTGAGGAGTAGTTGTATATGAGTAAAAAATGCGGGTTAAATACCCTTAATATAGGTGATTGTGGAAAAATTTTATATCTTGAAAATGAAGGAAGCATTAGACGCAGACTTCAGGATATCGGGGTGGTTTCAGGAACTGAAATAGAGTGCGTTTTAAAAGCACCGAGCGGTGATCCTACTGCTTTTTTAATAAAGGGGGCGGTTATCGCAATCAGAGAGGATGACAGTAAAAAAATATATGTGAGGTTGAAATATGACTGATTCTGTAATAACAGTGGCACTTGCGGGGAATCCCAATGTGGGAAAAAGCACAATTTTTAATGCGCTTACCGGTCTTAAACAACACACAGGAAACTGGGCAGGGAAAACGGTTGGAAATGCAGAGGGAGAGAGTAAATATAAGGATAAAAAATTTGTTTTTGTGGATATCCCAGGTACTTATTCACTTCTTGCACACTCAAAGGAAGAAGAAATAGCGCGCGATTTTCTTTGCTTTTCTTCACCTGATAAAATTGTTGTAGTATGTGATGCAACGTGCATTGAAAGGAATATGAATCTGGTGTTGCAAACACTTGAAATAAGCGAAAATGTTGTAGTTTGCGTAAATCTTTTAGATGAGGCAAAAAGAAAACACATTAAAGTAGATTTGCAAAAACTTTCGTCAAATTTAGGAGTTGAAGTTGTTGGTACAAATGCATCTAAAAAAGATGGGATAGATGAGTTGCTTAAAACTCTATCCAAAAACAAAAAAAACAATGAAGTTAAAAAAGTTCAGTACATACCGATACTTGAAAATCAAATACAAAAAATTCAAAAAGTAATTGAAAAAGAAAATCTCGGAATTAATATAAATGCAAGGTGGCTTGCAATAAAACTTATAGAGGCAGATAAAACTATAAACGAAAGCATAAAAAAATACACATCAAAAGATGTTCTTGAAAATGAAAATATTAAAAATACAGTAGCAGAAGCGAAAAATTTTTTAAAAGAATCGGGTTTTACAAAAGAAAAAATCAAAGACGAAATTGCAGTAAGTATTGGTGCTGCGGCAGATGAAAGTGTTAAGGGCGTAGTGAGTGTAACTGATGAAAAATATCTTATGCGTGACAGGAAAATTGATAGAATTTTGACAGGAAAGATAACGGGTGTTCCTTTTATGGCACTTTTGCTTGCAACTGTTTTGTGGATAACAATATGGGGTGCAAATATTCCGTCAGAATTATTAGGCGATATTCTTTTTGAATTTGAAAATGTTTTGCTTAGTGCTTGTATAAAACTCAAAATTCCTGAAATTATATATAACCCTTTAATTTTTGGAATGTATCGTGTGCTCTCTTGGGTAGTTTCAGTGATGTTGCCACCAATGGCAATATTTTTTCCTCTTTTTACTTTTCTGGAGGACTTGGGGTATTTGCCAAGAATTGCGTTTAACTTGGATAAAACTTTTAAAAAGTGTAATGCATGTGGTAAGCAAGCACTTACAATGTGTATGGGGTTTGGTTGTAATGCAGTAGGGGTTACAGGAGCAAGAATAATTGATTCTGAGAGGGAAAGAATTATCGCTATTCTAACTAACAGTTTTGTGCCGTGCAATGGCAGATTTCCATTTTTAGTTGCAATCATTTCGATGTTTTTAATAACTGCAAACAGTAGTTTTTCTACTTTTTTCGGAGCGCTTATTCTTACTTCGTTTATCATAATTGGAATATTTGTGACGTTTTTGGTATCAAGTTTTCTTTCCAAAACATTTTTAAAAGGAACTACATCTGCCTTTACCTTAGAGCTTCCGCCGTACAGAAAGCCTAAGATTACGCAGATAATTGTGAAATCTGTAGTGGACAGAATGATATTTGTTTTGGGAAGGGCAGTAACTGCTGCTGCACCTGCAGGTTTAATTATCTGGTTTTTGGCAAACATAACAATAAAAGATATAACCTTGCTTAATTATATAAGCACATTTTTAGATCCGTTTGGGAAATTGCTCGGGTTGGACGGAGTAATACTTTTGGCGTTTGTTTTAGGTCTTCCTGCGAACGAAATAGTACTTCCAATAATAATTATGGCTTATATGTCAAACGCAAGTCTTGTTAAAATTGAAGATTTAAGCATTATAAAAAACTTGTTTGTGCAGAATGGATGGACTACTGTTACAGCTGTTTGCACAATGGTATTTTCGCTTTTTCACTGGCCTTGTGCAACAACTTTAATGACAGTAAAAAAAGAAACCAAAAGCTTAAAATGGACATTTTTGTCTTTAGCAATCCCAAGTATTGTGGGAATGACGGTTTGCTTTTTAATTTCTACTATTTCAAAGCTTTTTTAAAGCCGCAAAGTCTTGACAAAATGAGTATGATATGGTATCATATTTAAGTAACTTGCGGGCGTGGCGGAATTGGCAGACGCGCCAGACTTAGGATCTGGTGGGAGACCGTGGGGGTTCAAGTCCCTTCGCCCGCACCACTTCTATGACCGCTTTTTTAAAAAAGCGGTCATAGTTGATAATTCAGTATTTATGCCACATTGGCTTAAATAACCAGAGCTATACTAACCGGGGAGGCAGCGGTGCCCTGAACTTGCAATCCGCTATAGCAAGGGTGAATACCCGACCTCGGGACTGGAATGTGTGGCTGTTGTTTTGTAATTTGTGTTGAGAGCAGAGTCTTACGCAATCGCAATTTACGAACCTTGTCAGGCGGGGAACCGAGCAGCAATAAGTAAAACCTGTGATGTGACGTTAAGGTAGCTCTGTTTGAGCAAAGAACTTAATAAACGCGCATATTTCTTTTTCAAAGTCGGGTTGTATAGCATATTTTACTCAAAGGTGAAGAAAATGGAATATCAGGCTTTATACAGACAGTTCCGGCCGGAAATATTTGACGATATGATAGGACAGGAACATATAGTACAGGCACTGAAAAATCAAATTGAATCAGGTCAGGTTTCGCACGCGTATTTATTCTGTGGAACAAGAGGAACGGGTAAAACAAGTACTGCCCGTGTTTTGTCGCGTGCAGTAAACTGTGAAAACCCGGTTAATTCAAATCCATGCAACGAGTGTGAATCCTGTAAAAGTATTGCAAACGGAATGGCGATTGATGTCATTGAAATTGATGCAGCTTCCAATACAAGTGTTGAAAATATTCGAGATATTCGTGATGAAGTTATGTATCCACCGACAATGCTTAAATATAAGGTATATATAATAGACGAAGTACACATGCTTTCAACAGGAGCTTTTAATGCTCTTTTAAAAACATTGGAAGAGCCACCTGAACATGTTATTTTTATTTTAGCAACAACAGAATATCATAAAGTTCCCGCAACTATTCTTTCGAGATGTCAGAGATTTGATTTTAAGAGAATTTCGTCTGAAGATATCAAGAAAAGACTTTCGTATGTTTGCCAGGAAAAAAATGTAAAAATTGACGAAGAAGCTTTAAATGTTATTTCCTATGCTGCAGATGGTTCTATGCGTGACAGTCTTGCAATATTGGACAAGTGTGTTTCTTTTACAAATGGTGATATTTCGGGACAAACAGTTACCAAAATTTTAGGTATTGCAGATGATAAAACGTTGTTTGAAATAACAGATGCAATAGCTTCAAATGATGTGGGAACTTGTCTTGAAAAAATTGAAGATACCATAAGAGAGGGCAGGGACCCTGTGCTTCTTACAACCTACTTAATAGAACATTTCAGATGCCTTCTTATTGCATCTTTGGTTAAAAATCCGTCAGCAGTGCTTCAGATGGCAACCGAAAGAGCACAAAGATTTAAACAACAGGCTCAAATGTTTAAAACTGATGAAATTACAAACATTATAAATAAATTAAGCAGTTTATATAAGGTGCAAAAGGAAAGTCCAAATCCAAAGGTAATGTTGGAAGCTGGAATTGTTACACTCAATTTAAATGATGCACCTGTATCTGAAAAGAGTGCATATTATGATATGCCACCGCAGCAGTATTATAAGCCACCTGTTTATGAACCGCAAGTGAATGAGCCTTTGGCACCTGCACAGACAGTTTGCGATGTCCAAATAGAGACGAAACCTGAGCCAAAAGTACAACCTAAACAAGAAATAAAGGAAAATACTTCAAAAGTTGATGCTTCAAAACTTACTGATTTGTGGATTGAACTGATAGATACCGCTTTAAAAGACAGAAAGATGCAACTTAGCAGTGCAATGAAATCTGCAGCACCTGTTGAACAGGACGGATTATTTATTATTCTTTTTGAAGATAACAAAAAGATATTGAAAAATATGGTTGATAATCTCGAAAATGCAAAATATATCAGCGGACTTTTAAAACAGATTACAGGAAATGAATATAGCGTAAGATTTGTTTTAAGAAGTGAGTCAAGCTTAGGTGATAGTGCACCAAAAAAAGTAACAACACATTCTTTGGAAGAACTTGCACAAAAATTCCCTGATATTGTTACAATAGAAGAAGAATGAAAGGATGAGTAAAATGGCTAAAAACAGATTTCCGATGGGCGGCATGGGAGGAGCTAATTTCAATCAGATGATGAAACAAGCTCAGAAAATGCAGCAGGATATGATAAAAATGCAAGAAGAACTTGATACATTAACCTGTGAGGCTTCTGCAGGCGGCGGGATGGTAACAGTTACTGCAAATGCAAAAAAAGAAATTACCGCAATTAAAATTAATCCTGAAGCAGTTGATCCTGATGATGTTGAAATGCTGGAAGACTTGGTTTTGAGTGCCGTAAGAGAAGCACTTTCAAAAGCAGAGAAAATTTCATCTGAACAAATGAGTAAAATTACTGGCGGACTAAATATCCCAGGTTTAATGTAAAAATAACAGTAAATTATTGATTTTTTTGTAAAAATATGTTATTATATTTTCATTAAAAATTACAAATTGAAAAGGAGTTTTGATTCATGAAAAAAATTTACGAAGGTAAAACAAAAGATGTTTTTCAGCTTGAAAACGGCAACGTGCTTTTGAAGTTTAAAGATGATTGCACAGGAAAAGATGGTGTGTTTGATCCGGGTGAAAATTCCGTTGGTCTTAAAATTGAAGGTATAGGTAAAGCAAATCTTCGTACATCTGTTTATTATTTTGATATGCTTAAAGAAGCAGGTATCAAAACTCATTATGTGAGCGCTGATGTTGAAGATGCTACAATGGAAGTGCTTCCGGGTAAGGTTTTTGGTCACGGACTTGAAGTTATTTGCCGTCTTGTAGCAACAGGTAGCTTTATCAGAAGATATGGCGAATATATTGAAGATGGAACACCTCTTGATGGCGGATATGTAGAATGTACATTCAAAAATGACGAAAAGGGCGATCCGCTTGTTACAGCTGAAGGGTTGGCAGCACTTGGGGTAATGTCACTCGAAATGTTTGAAAGCATGAAACAGCAGACTCTTAAAATCACAAAAATCGTTGCTGATGATTTAAAAACAATTGGTCTTGATTTGTGGGATATTAAGTTTGAATTTGGATATAATAACGGCGAAGTTATTTTGATTGACGAAATCGCATCAGGAAATATGAGAGTTTACAAAGATGGAAAAATCGTTGACCCTGTTGAACTTACAAAGTTAATTTTAAACAGATAATTTTTTAAATTAAACCGGCGATATTCGAAAAAACAATATCGTCGGTTTTGTTATATAAAAAAACAAGGAGTGAATGTAGTGGCGGCTTTAAGCGGGTTAAGTCCGAAAAGAGTTTTTGAAATTTTTGAGGAAATAAGCGATATCCCAAGAGGGTCGGGCAATATGAACAAAATCGGTGAATACTGCCTTGATTTTGCTAAGAAAAATGAGCTTTTGGCATATAAAGATGAGCACGGGAATGTAGTTGTTTTTAAAAAGGCGTCAAAAGGATATGAGAATGCTGACACCGTTATGCTCCAAGGGCACATGGATATAGTGTGTCAAAAGCTTGCTGAAATAGAATTTGACTTTGAAAAAGAAGGAATAAAACCATATATTGATGGCGATTTTGTAAGGGCAAAGGGGACAACTCTAGGTGCTGACAATGGTATTGCAATAGCAATTGTTATGGCGATTTTGGAAGACAAGAGCCTAGAGCACCCAAATTTAGAAGCAGTTTTTACTGTTGATGAAGAAATAGGTCTAATAGGGGCAGCTTCCATTGATTGTTCTAAGCTTAAATCCAAAAAAATGATAAATATTGATGCTGAAGACCCTAAAACTGTTACTGTTTCATGTGCGGGCGGATGTGATTTCAAATCTTTTATACCTGTAAACAGAGTTAAAAAACAAGGTAAATACATTAAAATCATATTAAAAGGGTTAAAAGGCGGCCATTCAGGTATTGAAATAGACAAAGGCAGAGTAAATGCGGATGTTTTGGCAGGAAGAGTTTTAAATCATCTAAGTTTAAACTACGATTTTGAAATTGTTTCAATAAATGGCGGTGACAAAGGAAATGCAATTACTAACAGATGCGAAATCAACATTTTGGCAGAGGAAACAATTGTAGAGTCAACCCAGAAATATTTAGAAGAAGTAAAATCTGAAATTGCTGATCGTGAAGAAACGTTTGACTTTGATATAGAAATATCAGATGGAGAGTTTGATGTTATTCCTTTTGAAAAAAGCAAGAAAATTGTTTATCTTCTAAGTTGTGTTCCTGACGGAGTTGTTTCTATGAGTAATTCGATAGATGGACTGGTTGAAACATCACTTAATCTTGGTGTTGTAAGTACAGAATATGAAGAAATAATGTTTCATTTCATGTTGAGAAGCAACAAAAGGTCTGCACTTGATGCTTTGGTTGAAAAATTAAAAACATTTTTCTTGGCAGTTGACTGTAAAGTTGATGTTTACGGAATGTATTATCCGTGGGAGTATAAGGCAAATTCTCAGTTGCAGGAGATATGTAAGGATGTATATAAACAAAATCTTGGGTTTGAACCTGAAATAGTTGCAATACATGCGGGGCTTGAGTGTGGAATGTTTGCCGACAAAATGGAGGGGCTTGACTGTGTTGCGATAGGTCCTGAAATTTTGGATGCCCACACAACACAAGAGAGAGTAAATATTTCTTCTGTTGAAAATATTTATGAATGCATTTTACAAATATTGAAAAAGTGCAAATAAACCAAAATAGTTGTATTTTCTCTTAAAATATGATAAAATACAATTTGTATTTTTAAGCCGTTTAAGCGGCAGAACGGAGTTTAATATGGATAATAACAATTTTAAACCATATATTCCTGCTGAAAAAGTTACGCCGGAAATAACAGTTGCATCAATTGTTATGGGTATTATTTTGGCAGTTGTGTTTGGTGCAGCAAATGCATATTTAGGGTTAAGAGTCGGTATGACTGTGTCTGCTTCAATTCCCGCTGCAGTTATTGCAATGGGAGTTATAAGAGTAATTATGCGTAAAAATTCAATTCTGGAAAGTAATATCGTGCAGACGATAGGCTCTGCCGGTGAATCTTTGGCAGCAGGCGCAATTTTTACTCTTCCTGCACTATTTTTGTGGGCAGCAGAGGGAAAAACAACTAACCCAAGTATTGTTGAAATAACTTTAATCGCACTTTTAGGCGGCCTTTTGGGTGTATTCTTTATGGTACCCTTAAGAAATGCTTTGATTGTGAAAGAACATGGTGTGCTTCCTTATCCTGAAGGAACTGCTTGTGCAGAGGTGTTACTTGCAGGAGAAGAGGGCGGCGCTAAGGCATCAACCGTATTTGCTGGTATGGGGTTTGCAGCATTTTTCAAATTTATCATTGATGGTTTAAGACTTGTTTCAGGAGAAATTTCTGCAAGTGTTAAAGGGTTTGCTGGCGAAATAGGAACACAGATTTATCCTGCGGTTATGAGTGTAGGTTATATTTGCGGTGCAAGAATTTCATCATATATGTTTGCAGGCGGTGTGTTAAGCTGGCTTGTGATTATTCCTTTGATTGTACTTTTTGGTGAAGGTATTGTACTTTATCCTGGAACTGCTACGATTGGCGAAATGTATGCTTCGGGCGGTGCAAGTGCTATCTGGAGCACTTATATAAGATATATTGGTGCAGGTGCACTTGCGGCAGGTGGCATTATTAGTCTTATTAAATCATTGCCTTTGATAATTAAAACATTTAGCGGTGCTATGAAAAGTATGTCTTCGGTTGGCGGTGTGGTTTCAAATGAACGTACTGCAAAGGATATTGACATAAAAATAGTTTTGATTGTAATTGCAGTATTAACACTTTTAGTTTGGATTGTTCCTGCTATTCCTGTTACTTTGATTGGTGCAATTATAGTAGTTGTTTTTGGCTTTTTCTTCGCAACAGTTTCATCAAGAATGGTAGGGCTTGTGGGTAGTAGCAATAATCCTGTATCTGGTATGGCTATTGCAACACTTTTGATTGCAACATTAATTCTTAAGCTTACCGGTTATGAAGGAATTGCAGGTATGTGCAGTGCCATTGCAATTGGTTCAATTATTTGTATTGTATCTGCTATTGCGGGTGACACGTCACAAGACCTTAAAACAGGATTTCTTTTAGGTGCAACACCTAAAAAACAGCAGATCGGAGAGATTATCGGTGTTTGCGCTGCTGCTCTTGCAATTGGTGGAACACTCTATCTCTTAAACGAAGCATGGGGGTTTGGTTCAAATGAACTTGCTGCTCCGCAAGCGACTCTGATGAAGCTCATTATTGAGGGTGTTATGGAAGGAAATCTTCCGTGGGCACTTGTGTTTATTGGGGTGTTTATTGCAATTGCAGTTGAAATTGTAGGACTGCCTGTACTTCCGTTTGCAATTGGTGTTTATCTTCCGGTTCAACTTAATGCTTGCATTATGGTGGGTGGATTAGTTCGTCTGGCACTTGAAAAGATTAAGAAAAGTGAAGATGAAAAGAAAACAATAATAAATGATGGAATATTGTTCTGCTCGGGTATGATTGCGGGCGAAGGTCTTGTTGGTATACTTTTAGCACTTTTAGCAGTGTTTGGTGTGGGTGAAATGATTGATTTGTCTGCAAAACTCGGACTTTCAGCATCATTTATAAATATCGGTGGACTGGTGCTGTTTGCTATTATAATTGCAACTGTCCTTAAATTTTCACTTTGGAAGAAAAGAAGCTAAAATATGAAAAAAAATAATCAGGAAAATTTCTTAGAGAGAATGCCTTTAAGGAAAAGTAACATTAAGTGGAGTGTAAAAGATGAAATTGTTACACTCGAGATAGAGAATAAAGGTTTTTTTAATAGGTTAGCTCAGAGATTTTTTAAAAAACCAAAAATCAGTTATATTCACTTGGATGAAATGGGAAGCTTTATATGGACGCTTTTAGATGGAAAAACAAACATTATTGAAATCGGCAAGCTTGTACAGGAAAAGTTTGGCGAAAAAGCTAACCCGTTATATGAACGCTTGAGTAAATATATAAGTATTTTAAAGAGCTACGGTTTTTTGGAATAACAAAAAAAGCATCTGCTATTTGGCAGATGCTTTTTATATAAAAAGATACTTTATTTATTGACATATTATGTCATTTTTGATACAATTCTAATAATACTAATTACACAGAATTATATAGTAGAAAGGGTGTTTCAATTGAGTAATACAAACAAAAATCTTTCTATACGTTGGGTATATATGACCATCGGTGTAATAGCTATGCTTTTTGCTGGTGTATTGTATGCCTGGTCGATATTAAAATCCCCATTGTCGGCAGAATTTGGTTGGGGGCAGAGTGACCTTGCTCTTAACTTTACTTTGGCAATGACATTCTTTTGTGCAGGTGGTTTGCTTGGTGCAAATCTTTCTAAAAAGGCAGGACACAGAACTTCTCTTGTTGTTTCTGGTCTTCTTTCGTCTTTGGGATTTATCTTGACTGCACTTTTGCATGACACATCTGTTGTAATGCTTTATATTACATACGGTGTGCTGGCCGGGGTGGGTATTGGTATTGCATACAATGTGGTAGTGTCCACTGTTAGTGCGTGGTTTCCTGATAAGAAAGGACTCTGCTCAGGTTGCCTTATGATGGGCTTTGGCGCTTCTGCTTTGGTGATTGGAAATATAGCAGATACAATGTTCAAAAGCACGCTCGGTTGGCGTACCACTTATATCATACTGGGCATTGCGATATTTGTTGTTATTACCTTTTCGGGATTTCTTCTTAAAAAACCTGACTCTACTGTCATCCTTCCTAAGCCAAAGCTTGTTAAGGATAGTAAGGTAGAATCGTTTGACCAACATGATTATACTTCAGGACAGATGCTCCGCCGAACTTCATTCTGGATGGCATTTATATGCATATCATTCCTTGCTGCTGTGGGTAGTTCTGTTATAAGCTTTGCCAAAGATCTGGCACTGTCGGTAAATGCTCCTGAACACCTGGCAATATCGCTTGTTGGTGTACTGTCTGTTTGCAATGGACTGGGCAGAATCATAACTGGGGCGGTGTTTGATGTAATAGGCAGACGCAAGACAATGATTAGTGCCAACATTCTTACAATCTGTGCTGCCGCGGTTACTCTCATTGCTGTAAATGTAAATTCACTTGGTCTTTGTATTGTAGGTCTATGTCTTACAGGACTTTCCTATGGCTCTTGCCCTACAATCACAACCGCTTTTACTTCATCCTTTTTTGGTATGAAAAACTTTTCCAACAATATGGCTATTATGACATTCACATCAATGGTTGGTTCGTTTGTTGCAACCGCATCTAATAAGGTGTTAGAAGTTACGGGCGGATATACTACAACGTTTGTAATGTTGTTGCTATTAACCTTTGTAGCTTTAATACTTAATATATTTATTCGTAAACCTTGATTTATGTATTGTCCAATATTTTTATGCTATAAAATTGAAAGGGAGTTTTAAAATGGGAATATCAAAAAATGCGTTTGAGATAATCAAAAGAATGCAGCAAAATGAACTTACCGAGAGTGTTATTTATGAAGAAATTGCTAAATTTGCAAAAGGTGACGAAAATAAGGAAACTTTAAAGCGTCTTGCCACAGAAGAAAAAGCTCATTATGAAATCTGGAAGAATTATACTAAAATTGAAATGAAACCCCAAAGACTTAAAATTTTAAAATATAAAATAATTGCTAGAATTTTAGGTTTTACATTTGCAGTTAAATTGATGGAAAACGGCGAAGGAATGGCACAAAAAGAATATGATTTGCTTGCAAATGAAATAGAGGAAAGTAAGCATATAAAAGCTCAGGAAGAAGAACACGAAGCATCGCTTTTAGAAATGCTTGATGAAGAAAGACTAAAGTATGTTGGCAGTATGGTTCTTGGAATGAATGATGCTTTAGTGGAACTTACAGGCTCACTGGCGGGATTTACTTTTGCAATGCAAAACACTCGTTTAATTGCTCTTTCGGGGCTTATTATGGGGATATCAGCAACATTTTCCATGGCATCAAGTGAATTTTTGGCTGCAAAAAGTGAGGGCAGAACTGATGCGTTTAAATCATGCACTTATACTGGTACAGCTTATCTGATAACAGTTGCACTTTTGATATTGCCATATCTGTTGCTTGGAAACAGTCAGTATATGATTGCGCTTTTTGCAATGATTGCTATTGTTATTTTAATTATAGCAGGATTTACATATTATATTTCGGTTGCTCAAGGTGAAAAGTTTAGACCAAGATTTTTAGAAATGACACTTATAAGTGTTGGTGTTGCAGTAGTTTCATTCTTTGTGGGTATACTTGCAAAGAAGTTTTTGGGTGTAGATTTATAATTGAGCACAAAGTAATATAATTACAGCTTTTAAATGATAAAACATCGCTCAATAGAGCGTTGTTTTTTTGTTGCAAATAATTACTATATTTGGTTGACTTTGGTGACTTAGTGTGTTAAAATTAACAAAAAGGAGGTATTCAAATGAATTTTATTTTTGAAGGATTAAACGAAAATCAAACTCAGCTTTATAAAAAAGTTGCTTCACATATACCTTTTAATTCTGAAAAGGAATATACAATTTCTTTTTGCAAGGGTAACGAAATAGCACTCGAAAAATCTGGTGACAAGATTAAAGCAACATATGTTTGCGATTGCCAGATAGGAAGATGTATTTTAAACGCTGCTTTGATGATTAAAGAAAATATTGATACAGTAAATGAAAAGAGCTATTTTAATGAAAAAGGCGTTATGCTTGATATGTCAAGAGCTGGTGTCATGACAGTAGAGAAAGTAAAAGAATATTTTGAGTATATGTCACTCATGGGACTTAACTCTGCTATGCTTTATATGGAGGATACATACGAGGTTGAGGGGTATCCATATTTTGGATATTTAAGAGGCAGATACACAAAAGAAGAACTTAAAGAAATTGATAGCTATGGTGCGGCTTTAAATATTGAAGTTATTCCTTGCATACAGACACTTGGTCATTTTGAACAGTATTTGAAATGGGCAGAGGCGTGGGAAATAAGAGATGCTAGTTCTGTTCTTTTACTTGAAAATGAAGATACCTATAAATTTATTGAACAGTTGATTAAAACAGTAAGTGAATGCTTTGCAACAAAAAAAATCCATATAGGTATGGATGAAGCATGGGATTTGGGATTTGGTAATTATTTCAAAAAAAATGGTTACAAAGATGGTGTAGAATTATTTACTGAGCACATTGTTAAGGTTAACGAGATTGTTTTGAAATACGGTCTTGAACCAATGATGTGGAGCGATATGTATTTCAGACTATCTGCTAAAAATCATGGGTACTATGAAACTGATTTTGAATTTTCTGAAAAATCAAAGTCACTTTTGCCAGATAATATGCGTGTTGTATACTGGGACTATTACCATACCGATGAAGAGTTTTATGACAATATGATACAGAAGCATAAAGAGCTTACTGATAAAATAGTTTTTGCTGGCGGAATCAGCATCTGGTACGGATTTGCACCTGATGAAAAGATTACATATGAAACAACAACCGCAGGACTTTCTTCTTGCAGAAAAAATGGCATAAAAGATATTTATGCTACATGCTGGGGGGACGATGGTTGTGAAACAGATGTAATGTTTACTTTGCCTGGACTTATCTTATATGGTGAGCATTCTTATACAAATGATGTAACATTAGAAAGAATAAACAAAATTTGTGAGCTTATCACAGGTGTTTCATATGACGATTTCATGGAACTCAGTAATGTTTTGTTCCCGTTAGGAAGTCAAAATGAAGACGGTTCTAGAAAGATGTTCGTAAAAGAATTAATTTATTCTGATCCGCTTGTTAATCAGGTAGAAAAAGAATTGATGACTGAAGGGCTTACAGAAACCTTTGACGGATTGTATAATAAATACAATGAACTTTCAAAGACTGCGCTCAATTTAAAGGAACACTTAAATTATATTGCGCTACTTTGTAGAGCATCAAAAATTGATGTGGAGATCTTGCGTGCTGTAAGAAAAGGCTATGATGAAGGTGATAAAAAGCTTCTTAAGAGTATAGATTTTGATGCGGCAATAAATGCTTATGATGAATTAAGGCTCGCTCACTATAATTTGTGGAATGATTCATACAAACCGCACGGTTTTGAAAATTTAGATATCAGATATGGTGGTAAGATTACAAGATTAAAAACTGCAAAAATGAGAATAAATGATTTTGCAGATGGAAAAATTGAAGATCTTACTGAACTTAAAGACGAAAAACTTATGTTTACAAACCAAAGAGTTTCATATAACAGATATAAAGAAATTGCAACACCATATCACGTAAAAGCGTAATATTAGTTAAAAACGAAGATGTGTTTTAAATACATTTTCGTTTTTTTATATGTCAAAATGTTGTACTTGAAATATGTTTAAAGTCATGGTATAATAAATATATATATTTTTAAATATTTATGAAAGAAGACATAAAAATGAATATAAAATATGGAAAAAGAAAAGGAAAACATAGCGATATAGTTAATACATTGGTTGTGGCAGTATTGTTGCTGGTGGTGTTTTTGAATATGGTGAGCACTTTCTACACAGACGCAGAACAAGAAGCTTACGAAACACTGCATATTCAGACAAAGCAGATAAAGGACGATTTGATTCTTCAGATTAAATCCGATCGAGAAAATCTTGCAACAATGGCAAACTTTGCTTCAAAGCTTTATTTAGATGGAGATAGCTTTGATATTATGTTTGATTCCTTTAAGCCGATAGGGTTATTTACAAATATTGGAGTTCTTAATCCTAATAATGTATTTCTAACTAAAAAAGGCAGTATTGATTTAACAGGAAAAATTTCTTTTGAAGAAGAAGTGCAAAAAGGCGAGTACATAAGCGGTAGAGTTAATGATCTTACCAGAGATGGTTATGAGATTATAAGAAGTGCCGTACCTATTAAAGCTGATGGCAAAGTGGTAGGGATATTGTATGGCGTTATATTGCCTGAAACTATTAATAACAGATACAATGACATTGCCAAGGAACTTAATGCTCAGCTTTTTGTTTATAACAAGTCTGATGATAGCCTTGTTGTTAATTCAATTGGTGAAGATTTAAAGGATATATCATTTCTAGAAAATCGTGAGTATATAAATGGATATTCGTATGAAGGATTTAAACGTTCAAACAATGGGTATACTGCTTATAAATCTATTTATACCGGCGAAACACTTTATTTACATTATTCAACAATTGAAGATTTTAACTGGGGAATTATGCTTGGCAGATATGAATCTCAGGTGTTTAACAAAACACATCGTGTGTCGGTTATGCTTCTTACAACGTTTATGGGCATGGCATTAATAATAGCGGTTTATTTGTTGTTTATTATGAATAAAGAAAAACGCGTATCAATAACAACGGCGTATGCATCTAACATAAGAAAGTTACTTTTGGAAATAAATCAGAATAACAGTAATATAATGGAAGCATTGGGTAAAATTTGTGAATTTTATTTATCACTATCTGCATTTTTTGTCGATACAGATGGTGAGGATTACTATTTTGCTAAGCGCGGTGAAGAAGATACAATATTTACCAGTGAAGATAAAAAGTTTTTATTGTCAGAACTATTTTATTATGCTGCAGAGCGTCATAAAGTAAGTAATACGGCTGTAGGTTTTATTAATATAAAGACAAATAATCATTTACTTAAGACAAATGGTGCATTTTATGATTTTCTCAAAAGTCATAATATTAAACAAATACCTTTTGCAATAATTTCAGATAAGAATAATCATGTTAGTATTTTAGGTACTTTAAATCCTAAAAGGAATAAAACCATAAGGATGTTGCTTGAAGATATTGCAGTATGTTTTTCTATCGCAATTTTTAATAAAAAGCATCTTCATCAGACTGAAACAGCAGCAACAACCGATTCGCTTACCGGTGTAGCAAACAGGGTTTCATATAAAAAAGACATCTTGTTGTTTGATGAGCAAAAGCCTGAGGATTTTTCATGCATATACATTGATGTAAATGAATTGCATATGAGAAATAACAAGTATGGTCATGCAGCAGGCGATGAAATGCTTATTTATATCGCAAATACACTTAAAGAAGTATTTTATGGCCACCACATTTATAGAATGGGCGGGGATGAGTTTTTAGTATTCACAAAAGATATTTCGCAGGAACATATTAAGACATTGATATCTACTTTCATTAACCATATTGAACTTAAAGATTATCATGTAGCGATTGGTCTTTCATACAGAAAGAAAAACATCAATTGTGAGGAATTGGTAAGAGAAGCAGAGATAAGAATGTATGAAGCTAAATCCTGTTATTATCAGAATAAAGAAAAAGTGAGTACTGCCGCGGGAGATGATGAGTCATACATTCAAATTAAAACAGGAATATCAGAAATTGATACAATGATATCTGTAATGAAAAGTAATTACAATGGCATTTACAAGGTTTCGTTAAATTCAGATAATGCGCACCGCATCCTTATGCCATCTTATCTTGGTTATAACGAAAAAGAAGATTATTTTTCTAAGCTTTTATCTAAATACATTGAAGAATTTGTACACCCTGATTATAAAAGGGCGGTTGAGAGCTTTTTGAATTATGATGCAATAAAAAGACAACTTTCGATGAGAACAACGCCTAAAGTTACATACAAAAAGACAAATGGTGAAAGTGTAGTGCTGAGTATACATAAGCTTGAGGATAATAACGATACAATTGATAATACACTTTGGGTTTTTGCAAAACGTTAATGTTTAACAAAAGGTTGAAAAGGGATATATTTAAAAAAGTTTGGGGATGCGAATGGTAGGGAAATATAAAAATTTAAAAAAGATATTTCAACAGAGTAGGCAGGCAGTTTTGCACGATGCTAATACGCAAAGTATTGTAAACGGACTTAAAAATAATGAATTTAAAATATACTTGCAGTTTATTGTTGATAATAAAACCAAAAATATTATATCTGCAGAAGCGTTGTCAAGATGGGATAGTTCCGACGGAATTAAATGTCCTGGCGCGTACATTGAAACTATGCGCACAGAGGGGCTTATAAGCGCACATGATTTTTATATGTTTGAGCTTGTGTGCCGTCAGCTTGAGAAATGGGCTGCAACTGAGTATAAAAATATTACACTTTCTTGTAATTTTACAAGAATAACCTTATCTGAGGATGGCTTTGTTGAAAAAATAAAGAATATTGCAGACAAATATAAATTTGATAGAAACAAACTTGCCATAGAAATAACAGAAGATGCTATGGTTAAAAATGCTGAAATTGCAGTGCAGAATGTGATTTTTTGCAAAGAATATGGTTTCCGTGTGTATCTTGATGACCTTGGAAGCGGTTATACTTCTTTAGCAAATCTTTGTGATTATCCGATTGATGTTGCAAAAATTGACCGTGATATTGTTCTTAAAGCTGAAAGCAGTAAGAGAGGCAAAGACTTGTTTACAGGAATTATTAATCTTGCTCACAGCCTTGATATAAAAACTGTTTGCGAAGGAGTAGAAACAGAGCAACAAAATAGTTTGGTTTCTTTAACTGATTGCGATTTTATTCAGGGATGGTATTACGCAAAAGCACTTCCGCTGGAAGAGTGTGAAGAATTTATAGAGTTATATAAAGACAAAAACATGGTTTGTTAATGTAAAATAAAAAAAGGTGCTGTTGCACCTTTTTTTATTTGAAACTATTATAATATACTGTTTCTTCAATAGGTCTTGTTTTAAAATGCATATCAAGAGGAGCATAATCTTCATTTGGATATCCCATAACAAGAAGTGCAACAGGTTCAATGTTTTCGGGAATATTAAATTCTTCTTTTATTGCGCTTGGGTTAAAATGCATTACCCAGCAGCAACCAACACCGATATTTTGTGCTTCAAGCATCATATGTGTTGCAACAATGCTTGCATCAATAGGTGCTGAAAGTGCACCATCATATGGTCTTTTCCAGGATTCGTCCTTGTTATAGCATACAAGAAAGGCATTTTTAGTGCCAAAATGACATTTGGTACATTTGGTTAATTTTTCTATAGCTTCCTCTGTGTTTATTACAAGAATTCTCTGGGGTTGAAAATTACAACCTGTAGGAGCAATGTGTCCCGCGTGTAATATTTTTTCTATTTCCTCTTTTTTTAAGTGTTCGTTTTTAAATTTTCGCACAGAAAACCTCTTAGCAATCACTGTTTCAAAGTCCATTTTAACACCTCATATTTTTTTGTTGATATTATACCATACTTTTTAATAATTGACAAACTGATATTGATTTTTTTGTAGTTTTGTGTTAAAATGTCCTAGTAAAAATTAATACATTCACACAAAGTGTCGGTTATGCCGTAAAAGCTGTATAAGCAAGGCATAATTGGTGGAGAGGGAATGGGGTGAGAATCCCCTGCGATAACTGTCGGTGTATGCACCAAATGTTTTTGTTTTCGTCAGCGAAAGCTGGTCATTGGGAAACTGAGAAGGCAGAACACAAAAATGCGGAATTTTTAGTCTATATGGTGCAAGTCACAAGACCTGCTTTGATGTTATCTTGCAAATACTTGTTTGCAAGGTAGCTTTTTTGGTATTTTCCAAATTGTGATTAATCACAGAAAAACTCAGCTGTGGTAATTTTTCAAAAAGAAAAATTGCCGCAGTTTTTTGTTTTATGCGGCGAAAGGAAAGGATGATAAAAATGAAAACAAAAAAACTATTATCAATTTTTTTAGCAGCTATAGTGATTTTAGGGGTATGTAATTTACCGATAAGTGCGGCTGCACAGCAAGAAGGGATTATTCACAGTATTGCGGAAAAATATTCGGGTGAGGAACTTGTAAACGATCCTAATATGGCGTGGTTTGTAGCTGATTTAGCTGTTTATGAGAGCGTGTATCAAAAAAGAGTTATTACGCCCACAGTTCGTCAGGCATGTGTTGATAAAATAATTGCTGATATAAGTGTTGCAACTGCTCCTTCAGTTTTTGCTAAATCTATTATTGCTTTAAGAGCTTTGGGCTATGATGCAAGAAATTTATACACAGCCGATTTTGAGCAAATTGACTTAGTAAAAAAGCTGACTGATATGGTTGATGAGGGTTCAGATAGTGTAAGAAATGAGTATACACTTCCTTATGTAATTTTGGCTTTGCAACAAGGCAATAACTATGCAAGTGCAGAGCAAATGGCATATTTAATTTCAGAGGCTATTACAAACAAAGCAGCTTGGCAAAGTACTGTCTGGGGTACGGACGCCGCAACACCAATGCTTTTGGCACTTGCACCTTATTATAATTCGAATGAGCAAATCAAAGTAGCAATAGACGAAACCATTCCGCTTGTTACAGCCTTTCAGGATGAAACAGGACTTATCAGCAATGCAGCATCGCATGGACTTGCAATGACAGCATTGTCTGCACTTGGAATTGATTCAGGCAGTGTTATAAACAACGGGAAAAATATGTTTGACGGAATAATGTCGCAGGCATCAGATGGCATGGACGGATTTGTGCCTGATTATAATTCGTTTTCAACCGAACAAGGTTTTAGAGGATTGTTGTCAACAATGCTTCCCTTAGGAACCAGGATTTACGATTTTTCATCATATCCTTATAATGAAGCACATGCCACATGGTCAAAATATGCGCCTGTTACGTTTGATGTAGTACCAAAAGATTCTTCTGTAATTGTAGAAGGCTTTGATAAAGTTGCAGATTTTAAATACGACTTGCCTGCAGGAACACATACTTATACAGTATCACATTCGGTATATCAAACTACAAGAGGAACAGTGGTGATTTTGCCTGAGGAGGCTGAATTTCACATACCTAAAACTATTTCTGTTAGTTTATCTCCAAACAGTCAGTCTCCGAGTATTGAAAAGAAAATTAACGTAAAAATAAAAGTTATGGCTCATAACAAAAATTCGTGTTCAAATTCTTTTACATATAAGAATAATGCTTCATCTTACGAGGCCTTGGCA
This sequence comes from Clostridia bacterium, assembly GCA_045589295.1. Classification (GTDB taxonomy): domain Bacteria; phylum Bacillota; class Clostridia; order RGIG6154; family RGIG6154; genus RGIG2094. The sequence goes on along the minus strand of JAZNOU010000013.1, from coordinate 7,370 downwards.
AATGAAACGATATCAATTAAAAGAGGAAGCAGTGTATTAGAGGCGCTTAAATCATTGCTAAATAAAAATAACATTAGTTTTGTTGAAAATAACGGATATGTATCAGCCATAAATTACATAAAGGAATTTGAGCACGGAAATAATTCGGGATGGATGTTTACTGTTGATGGCAACTTCTCAGAAAAGGGCAGTGATCAAACAATCCTTTCGGATAATCAATCTGTGATTTGGTTTTATACAGATAATTATAATTTGGAAAGAAATGCGCCTGTGTTTACTCCATCTTCAGGAACTGCAAATAAAAAGGATAATAAAAATGAGCAAAAGTTTGGACTTGAAAATAAAAATCCTGACATTAAAGAAAGAGAAATTATTGATGACTCTAAGACATTTAATGACATTGATGGTCATGGAAATCAGTTTGCTATTGAGGAGCTGGCAAAAAGAAATATTATTCACGGCAAGGATAATCAAAAGTTTGAACCAAACGAGTGTATGACAAGAGCAGAGTTTGCAACAATAATTGTAAATAGTTTGTATTTGCCGACAAAGGAAGGAAGGGAGTTTACTGATATTTCTGAATATGATTGGTTTTATGAGTATGTAAATACTGCCTATGCATACGGAATTATCAAAGGAATTTCTGAAAACGAATTTAATCCTGAAGGATTTATCACAAAGGAAGAAGCAGCGGTTATGATTATGCGTGCAGCAAGTCTTTGTGGAATTGATACAACAATTAAAAATTATCGAAATTATTTAGCTGGATTTAGTGATTATACATCGGCATCGTTATGGGCAAATGATGCACTTGCATTTTGTTATAAAACCCAACTGTTATCGGATGAAATGACAATACAACCAATTAAAAATGTTTGTCGTGGTGAAATAGCACAGCTACTATACAATATGATGCTCAAAGCAAAGCTATTACAGGTGATTGAATGAAAAAAAGAGTTATTGCGTTAACTTCTGTTATTTTTATAATTGCACTTATCTTTGTGTGGAACGCTATCTTTGTTCCACACGAAGATAGCAAAAAAAACGATACAACAATTAGCTATAATGATAAAGAAAAATCAGACACTACATATAACATAGAGATTAAAGAAGAACGCGAGGAGAAAAATGCAGTTGAAAGCAAAGTGGAGATAAGAGATATTTCGACTCCTGATGACACCAAAAATTTAACTTGCACAATTAGTGTAAAATGTGATACAATTTTAAAAAATATAGATTGTTTTGATGAACAAAAAACAGGAATAATTCCTGAAAACGGAATAATTTATTACTCAAAAGATGTGCCTTTCTATGAAGGTGAAAGTGTTTTTAATGTACTTTTAAGAGAAATGAAACAAAATAAAATTCACTTTGAATTTGAATTTACACCTGTTTACGAAACTGCTTATATAAAGGGAATTGCAAATATCTATGAGTTTGATTGCGGGGAATTGTCGGGTTGGCTCTACAGAGTAAATGGTCAAATCCCCAATGTGGGTTGTTCTTTATATTATGTAAGTAACGGTGATAATATAGAAATATTGTATACATGCGAAATGGGAAAAGATTTGGGAGTAAACTATGCTATTGAATGAATTTAAAACGTTTCACCCTGTTGTAAATTTTACATATTTTTTATTTGTTATAGGGTTTTCTTGCTTTTTTATGCATCCTGTGTGCCTTGGTATTTCGCTGGTTTCAGGGTTTATATATTTAGTGGTTTTAAAGGGAAGAAAAACAGTTAGAATTAATTTAATATATATGCTTGTGATGTTTATAATAATGGCATTGATAAATCCGGCCTTTAACCATGAGGGGATTACAGTTGTTGGTTATCTGCCAAGTGGAAATCCGCTTACATTAGAATCAATGATTTATGGTGTTAGCACGGCGTTGATGATAGTTGCAGTTGTGTGCCATTTTTCATGTTACAGCGAGGTTATGACAAGCGATAAATTTATATATTTGTTTGGTAGAATAATTCCTACCTTGTCACTTATCATATCAATGACGCTAAAGTTTGTGCCTAATTTTTTAGCACAGCTTAAAATAATTACAAACTCACAAAAGTGCATGGGCAGAGATTTAAGAAGCGGTGGAATTATTAGACGGGTAAAGAACGGACTTAATATTTTATCAATTCTTACAACATGGTCGCTTGAAAATTCTGTAGAAATGGCGGATAGTATGAAATCCCGTGGTTATGGCTTGCCTAAAAGAACGTCATTTTCTATATTTAAATTAGATATGAGAGACAAAAAAGTGCTTGTTTGTATTTTGGGATTGGGGATATATACATTTTTCGGAAGTATAATGGGAGTAACACGATTTAGTTATTTTCCGGCAATAAAATTCACAGGCTATTCTGTGTTTGACATAAGTGTATTTTTGGCATATTTTCTGCTTTGTATGTGTCCAGTAATAATTGAAATTTTGGAGGTGAGAAGATGGAAAGCATAAGGTTTGAAAATATAAGTTTTACATACCCTGGCAGAAGTGAAGCTGTGCTCAAAAATATAAATTTCACTGTAAATCAAGGCGAGTTTGTTTTGGTGTGCGGAAAATCAGGATGTGGAAAAACTACGCTTTTAAGGCTTGTGAAACCGTCTTTGTCACCGTACGGAGAAATAAGCGGGAATGTCTATTTTAACGGAAGACTTGTTGCGGATTGCGGAAGCAGAGAACAAGCCTCAGGCATTGGATTTGTAACGCAAAATCCGGACAACCAGATTGTAACCGACAAGGTGTGGCACGAACTTGCATTTGGACTGGAAAACTTAAGGTATAAAACAGCTGAAATAAGAACAAGGGTGTCTGAAATGGCATCGTTTTTTGGCATACAAAATTGGTTCTACAAAAAAGTAGCGGAGCTTTCAGGAGGACAAAAGCAACTATTAAATCTTGCGTCAGTTATGGTAATGCAACCCTCTGTTTTAATTTTGGACGAGCCTACAAGCCAGCTAGATCCGATTTCTGCCAATGAATTTATAAATAGTATAAAAAAAATTAATAACGAATTAGGAATAACTGTAATTCTCGCCGAACATCGCTTAGAAGAAGTGCTTCCTATAGCTGACAGGGTAATAGTTATGGATGACGGGGAAATTATAGCAAATGATACACCTAGAGCTGTTGGCAGAATTCTCAAAGAGATAAACCACGATATGTATAAGGCAATGCCAACTCCAATGAGAGTCCATGGTAGTGTTAAGAATTCTCTGCCTTGTCCTTTAACTGTAAGGGATGGAAGATGTTGGCTTGAAGAATATAAAAGAAATAATTTATTAAATCAAGATGCAATTCCAAATGATAATCCACTGTACAACAATAATATAATAATTGAGATCAAAGATGCGTGGTTTAGATATCAAAAAGATTTACCAGATGTCATAAAAGGACTTAATTTAAGCATTAAAAAAAGTGAGATTTTCTGTTTGGTTGGTGGTAACGGTACAGGAAAGTCCACTGCCCTTTCACTAATTTCTGGCATAAACACACCATATAGAGGCGATGTGTTTATAAGCGGTCAAAGCCATTCTGAAATTAAAAATCTGTATAAGGGAATTTTGGGTGTTTTGCCGCAAAATCCACAGAGTGTGTTTATTAAAAAGACAGTTTATCTTGATCTAATGGAAATTTTGTCCGAGACAAAGCTTTCAAATCAAGAAAAAGAACAAAAAATCAAAGACGTCGCTCTGCTTTGCAGAATTGAAAACCTCTTAGACAGCCACCCTTATGATTTGTCAGGAGGGGAACAGCAAAGAGCTGCACTTGCTAAAATACTTCTTATGGAACCTGGGATACTGCTTCTTGATGAGCCAACAAAAGGAATGGACGTACACTTTAAAGAGAAATTTGGAAATATTATTATGGATTTAAAATCTAATGGTGTAACAATCCTTTTGGTTTCCCATGATATAGAATTTTGTGCTCAATTTGCTGATAGGTGCGCTCTTTTCTTTGATGGCAGTATTACCTCAATGGGTACCCCCAGAGAATTTTTTAAGGGTAACAGTTTTTATACAACAGCAGCGAACCGTATGGCAAGAACTTGTCTTTCTGATGCAGTTTTGCCAGAAGACATAATACTTGCTTGCGGAGGAACAGTTGAAAGTAAAACAAAGCAGAAACATAAAAATACTGAATTGAACGAAATAGTTCAACAAAACCCAAAACAAGAAATAAACACCCAATTTGAAAAAATAACCCCCAAATTTTCAAAAACAAATATAATGTCAATAATTTTGTTCTTGTTTTTGATTCCTTTCACAATTTATATAGGCACAGAATTTTTAGGAGACAGAAAATATTATTTAACAAGCATTTTAATAATACTTGAAACACTTATACCGTTTTGTATGATGTTTGAGCGTAGAAAACCTAAGGGAAGAGAAGTTATAGTTATAAGTGTCTTATGTGCACTTGCAGTAGTGAGCAGAGCAGCATTTTTTATGTTGCCGCAGTTTAAGCCCGTTGTTGCTATTGTGATTGTGGCAGGGGTATGCCTTGGCGGGGAAGCGGGATTTTTAGTCGGTGCAGTAAGTACATTTATTTCAAATTTTTTCTTTGGACACGGCCCGTGGACACCTTGGCAAATGGTTGCTCTTGGTGTTGTTGGATTTATTTCAGGAATGCTTTTTAAAGCAGGAATATTGAAAAAAAGTAGGGTGCCGCTTTGTGTGTTTGGTTTTTTGTCAACAGTCATTATTCATGGTGGTATTATGAATTCTGCATCTATTATTATGTGGCAAAATAAAATAACATGGGAAATGTTATCCGCCTCTTATGCTGCAGGAATATCTTTTGACATAATTTTGGCACTTGGGACATCAGTTTTTCTCTGGTTTTTTGCATTACCGATGATTAGCAAAATAGAAAGAGTAAAAACTAAGTACGGGCTGGGTGAATGATTTTTATAAAATGATAAGGTGTGGCTAAGGTCACATCTTTTGTTTTATGTAAAGTATTTTTTGTTGACATTTATATCTTATTGTGGTATGATTATTCATACTAATTATACAATAGAGGTGCGATATGAATATTAACGCAGGAAAATATGCGTGGATGGTCAAAATTGGTGAAAAGGGACAGTTTGTTATTCCTAAAGAAGCAAGAGAACTGTTTGATTTGCAGCCGGGGGATGAGATCTTGGTTTTAGGTGATAAAGAAAAAGGAATAGCAATTCTACCTAAAGCAAAGCAACAGGATTTTATAAAACGAATTTTTAGCGATATAGAAGAATAAGGCAGGTGTAGCAACATGAGCAAAATAGTGTTCTTTTGCATTCCGGCACACGGACATACTAACCCCACTTTGGGAGTTGTTCGAGAATTAATCTCTCGCGGGCATCAGGTGTGGTATTATTCATATAACATTATGCGTGAAAAAATCGAGTCTACAGGAGCTATATTTATATCCTGTGACGATTATGATACGGAGCAAAACTTGAGTGCCAAAGACTCTACTCGGGTGGGAAAAGACCTGGCGTTCTCTACAAAAATACTTGTAGATACCACATTGGCTCTTGATGACAAGATTTGCAAAGAGATGGCAGAACTTAAGCCTGATTGCATTGTTGCAGATTCCATGGCACTATGGGGAAAAGCAGTTGCGCTTAAACTCGGCATTCCTTTTGTTTCTTCAACAACAACCTTTGCCTTTAATCAGCACTCGGCAAAGATTATGCAACAAGGCATCGGTGATTTATTTAAGATGATTTTCGTAATGCCAAAAACATCAAAGCAAGTCAAACGACTAAAGGATAAGGGGTATCCTGTTAATAATATTCTTGATATTATCGGCAATGATGATAACACCAATACCATCGTCTATACCTCTCCTGAATTTCAACCTTGTTCAGAAACTTTTTCGGAAAAGTACGCATTTGTCGGCCCCTCAATTCGTCCTGCAACCGATGAGATTGACAAAAAGAGGGACAAACTGATTTATATATCCATGGGAACTGTCAATAATGATATGATGCCATTTTACAAGAAATGCATATCTGCTTTATCAAATACGGATTTTCAGGTAATTATGTCAGTTGGTAATATGGTGCCTATTAAGGATTTTGGGGATATACCAGAAAATATTTTGGTTTATTCATATGTTGACCAAATCGCCGTTTTGAAAAAAGCGGATATATTTGTGTCGCACTGCGGAATGAATAGCGTCAGCGAAAGCTTATATTTTGAAGTTCCGCTTGTAATGCTACCACAAACATCAGAGCAAAAAGGTGTTGCAGAGCGAGTTTCTCAGCTTAACGCAGGAATAAAACTTGATAAATTAGACGGGGCTTTAGTTTTGAGTGCAATCAATGAAATATTAAGTGATGGCACATATAAAGAAAATGCCAAGAAAATTGCCATAGGATTTAAAAACTCTTCGGGTGCAAAAGGTGCAGCTGATAAAATCATACAGGTATGCAACGGCTGATAATGCTATAAAAGTAACAAAAAAATACTGATGTGATTTTGCATAGAGAGTTACACACCTAAGACATTAAAGTAACCACCAAACATTATTAAGTTTGGTGGTATTATACTTATTCGTCTTCAAAATCTTCATTTGTTTTAAGTGCTACTGATACTTCTTTACACGGTGGCAGCAACTTTTTTATTAACCGAAAGAATTTGGCAAAGAATTCGCTTGGACAAAAATAGTTTACTGTCTCTTTATGTTTATCTTTAAAAGTCGTTGTTATAATCGTGGATGCAATATCGCACGCAAACAGTATCGCGTCGTTAAATAAATATTCTGGTCAAATTTATGGCGAAAACTAAAAAGAACCTCTTATGTACTGTTATACAAAAAAGGTTTTTTTGGCGGAGATGTAGGGATTTGAACCCTAGCGCCGGCAAAACCGACCTACCGGATTTCGAGCTCCTAGACACTCTTTTTAGATAGACGAAATAAGCGGAAGTTAAAGGAACTTAAAAAGCGATAAAAACCGCATAAAATCAAGGCTTTGAGGGGATAAATTCCTTCAAAGCCTTTGCTGTTCTCTAAAATTTCGTATTGCCACTTTTTGATGCTTTTTTTGGGTTTTCGCTAGAAAAGTGCTAGAAAAATGTTAGATAAAAATATATGAAATGATAAAACAGTTTGACAGAATAACCATACCTTAAAAAGAAACAATAAATAAGGGAAAATTTACTTAAAACATTGACAATTCCCTTAATATGTGATAATATTTAAGGGAAAGAAAGGAGGTTAAGGGCATGAGAATGTTTAATTATTCGATAATCAAAGAACATAAATGGGATTCTGAACTTCTCGGTCTTGTAGCTGGCATATATAAAGAAGCTGGAAAACAGGACTTCTATTTAAAGATGCGCCCGGAAGAACTTGAAAAACTTGTGGAAATCGCA